>DATBTL010000217.1:0-3807 GCA_036559345.1 Chloroflexota bacterium
CTCCAGGGGTCGAATCGCCCTGGAACTTCCCTTGCTTTGAGCCTTTAATCGTGACATAGAATTGATAGGCCATCCGTATACCTCCTCCGACCAGTCCACCATGCCAATCTGGGGTGGAACTCGCCGTATCCAGTGAGTAGCAGTGTCTCTTTTTTTGTTCGGGATGCTCTATACTCTACCATACCAGGGAGGATTTCATTGCGGCTCAGTGTACATCGGTCCAAGCGCTCTGGCCTGTTCTCCGCCGCTGTCCTCGTATTCCTGATCATCGCGGCGGCAGGGCCGGGCACCTCGAACCGCCTTGGATTGCCGGCCCAGTTCGCGCGCGCCGCGGCGGGCCCTTCCGTAACCGTACTGCCTCAGTCCGGTCCTCCTGGCAGTTCCGTGTCCCTGAGCGCGGTAGGTTTCGATCCGAGCCTCGCGCAGAAGGGGCTGACCGCCGACATCGTCTTTGATACGGGTTCGCCGATCGATACCCAGAAGCTGGTCGTCTGCGCCGCCGTCCCGGGCGCCGCGCCCACCGCCGGCTTCGGCGCCGATTGCACCGGAGTAGCCGTGATGGAGCAGGTGCCGGTCAACGCGCTGCCAGGGCCGCAACACCTGTTTATCGTGCGGGTGGGCGCCGCAAGCCCCTCGACTCCATTCTCCGTTACCGCGGCCGACACGGCGACTTCTACCGTAACCGAGACGGTCGTGATGACCGCCACCGCTACCCTGACCCCTACCGATACCCTTACGCCCAGTCCCACCAGTACGGCGACCGTAACCGGGACCACGGCCCCGTTCGCCTCGTCCACCCCCACCGCCACGCCGACGACCGCGGCGGCCACCGCCGTCCCCAGCCGGATCCCGAGTTTCCAACCGATCCATGGTCCACTGCCTATCTATCGACTGGTCCGGACACCGCCCCCGCTCAGCTTTATGCTCGGTCAGCTCCGCCGATTAGCACCCCATCCTAACGTCATATCTCTCTTGGATCAGCATGGAGCGCACCTGGTTGCCGGATACGATGGCTCGCGGCTGGCGGCGTACGCGGATCTGGAAACCGGCGATAGCGCGTTCTTTCCCGCCCTCCCGGAGTCGGGGCCGACCATCGCCCCGATCGGGCGGTTGGTGATTGCGGCTCAATTCGCTCTGCGCGCCAGTGGACTGATACCCCGTGACGCGACCGGATCTCGATTGGCACAGCCACTTCTGGCCGGCACACTGTCGTCGAACCATCCGCGTACGGCCAGGAGTACCAGGCTGCTGTACTTCCCAGTGACCCGCTTGGTCGGAGCCCACCCAGTCTATGGGCCGGGCTCGCGGGCCGCGCTTGTGCTCGGCCCAGATGGCTCCCTACGCGGATATCTCCGTCAATGGCGGACTGCGGTCCTTGCCGGATCGCTCGGATCAATGCGCCCCGCGAGCGAGGTGCTCAGGTCAATCCAGGCACAACTCGCGATAGTCGGGGCGGGATCACCGGTCACGCTCGATAGTATCTCCGTCGCCTATTACGACGGGAACCGCTCGTATCTCGAGCCCGCGTATCGCTTTACCGCCACCGTACATTTGAACGGCGCGGCCGTCGATCACGTCATTGGCTACGAGCCGATAGCGGTGGGCGAACCGGAACCGCTGCCAACCCTGGTGCCCAGCGTCGTCGTGACTGCCCGCTCTCCCGGACCAGTGGATCTGGACAGTGACGGCATCGCGCAATTCGTGGCCCGTGGGCCCATGCCAACCTGGAACCAGGATGCCCAGGCATTCGAGCAGGGCATTCTGTCGTTCTGGCCGCGGGCCAGCGGATCCGTGGCAGTCCCATTCCAGGTCGGAAGCGTCTCGGCCCCACGGCCCTTCACGAGCGCCGCCGGCTTTGGGGCCTACGCGAACTCCGCGCGAGTCCTCGAATCGGAGGCCCCCGGTTCGCGTGGGCACTTTACCACGGATCGTTATTGCTGTGGCGCGGTGACCATCGCGAGCATCGGCGGATTGGGCGCCGCTGGCCGCAAGGCAAACGGCATGACGTTCTGGATCGCGCGCACGCCGTCCCTGGTCGCCTCGCCCGACGATAGCGCCGCGCCCTATAACGAATGGCTCTCCGTCTTCGCCGGCCTCCACGGCGTGGTCGGGTATCGGACAGATATCTATTCCAATGACGGGGTGGCGGGCCCGTTCGGCACCGATCTCGCGATGGGCGCCCCGGTGGTGAGCGCCTGGCTTCTGGAAGGGGCCGCTACCTCCGCGTACCGTGGGGGCGAAAACCCCCTGTACGAAGGTTCGTCGGGGGGGTTGCGCGCGGCCCCATCCGGCCGCGTTTCTACTCTGAGCGCGTGCGGGCACGACGGCGACACCATGCACGACACGGCCTCGCTGCCAAGGACGACCTGCTTGCAGTCCTGGTGGCTGGAAGAGTAGCCCTGATTAGCCCCCAAACGCGAGCAAGTTCACCGCGACTTCGGGGGTGGCATCGTCCAGGTTGTGGACAGTGATCATCGCCGCGTAGGCGCCTGGGCTCCCATAGACGAACACCGAGCAGACCGGCGCGTTGCCGGGTGGGACGTTCATCACCGCGTCCAGGACCGATGCCAGCACGATCGGCGGTTTGCTCGAAGCAAACTGCTTGCCGAACGACCACTGGTAACGGGCAAAGACCGCCGTGCTGCTCCGTTGGGCCCGCAGGGCCACCCGCATACCGAGCAGCTTTGGCTGGCTAAATTGGGCGCCGATCACGGCGGATCCCACGGTAGCAGGCGTGGCGACCGGAGCGTTCCCAGCCGCCAGCGCGGTCTCGCCCTGGACGAGGATGTCACCGCCCGCGGCGGCTCCCAGGATTCCCAGGCCACCAATGAGAAGGGCACGTCGAGGCACCTCGGCCCCCGGCGGCTCCGGGGCACCGGGGGCCGAGTGGCGAAGCTGATCGTTTTCGGTCTCCAGGGCCGCGATTCGTGCCTGCGGGGATTCGAGGGAGCGCTCAGCTTCGGGCATGTCCAACCCTCCTTCATGGCGGCATTGTACGGAGAATGCCAACGCCGGCTCAGACCATGATAGCGTGCCGGACGGTTGAGGTGGGGGAACCCGTGGGAAACGTTTGACGCATGCCCAAGGTGGCCCCGTATTAGACCACTGCCTTCCCACTCAAAGTTATTTGAGTGGGAAGGCAGTGGTCCGCCGGGGATCGGTCCATCGTTTATAGCACGTTCTCGTTCGCCACCTGCGTCCAGGCGGCTGCCCCATTCACGGTGCCGACTTGCTCGATGCTGATCAGACCCTGGCTCAGATCGCCATTGGTCGCAAAGCTGATTGGATTGGTCACGCCGATCATCTTGGTTGACGCCACGTTCGCGACCACCATCTGGCGGAGCGCCGACGCTTCGGTCGTGGCATTGGGCCCGCTGGGCGCCAGCGCGCCTCCCTTGAAGGCGCCCGCGATTGCCGTGAGCAGGACGTTGGCGCTGTCATACCCGCTCGCGCTGTACCGGCCAGGAGCGCCGAACGCGGCCTGGTACTGCTGCGTGAAGGTGCTTGCCGAGGGCACCGTGGTGACGTCCGCCGGAGTAAGGGTGCTCCACACCGGGCCGCCGAACGCTCCAACCGCCTGGGCAAACTGTGGCGTATCAATCCCGTCCCCGCCGGCAAAAGCGGTGTTCTTCAGGGAAGGCACCTGGAGCATCTGCTGGCGGATCGCGATCGCGTCCGAGGCGCCCGCCGCGGAGCCGTTCCCGCCAAAGAAAATCACGTCGGGGCGAGTCGCGGCAATCTGGGTCAGGAGGTTAACAAATGAAGTTGTGCCTTCGGGGGCGCTTGACCGGCCCAGCACTACCCCAC
>DATBTL010000218.1:0-3156 GCA_036559345.1 Chloroflexota bacterium
CGGTGTTCTGGACCAGGAGCCGCTCCTCGCGGAAGGCGAACCACCAGGCCGGCTCGGTTCGATCCTCGTCCGGACTGACCCTCGACACAAAACCGGCGGCGCCTCCAAGCATGATCCCTTCCCCCTTCATCGGCGTAGTACCGTTACACGGTACCACGGTCCGGCGGCGGTGCCCAAAAGTGGGGGAGCGATCGCGGCATTTCCCCTTTCCCATGTGGCGTTTCAGGTCGTCCCGAAACCTGCTCCGTCCTGTAGACTTGGTGCAAGTGACGGCACGGGGCCGGCGGGAAGGAGGAAGAGTGTTGGCGGATGACCGCGCCGGCGGCCAGCTCGACGAGGGCACGTCCAGGCACTCCTTCCCCGACGACGTCGAGTTCAGCCCTTCCCAGTTCGCCGACCTGGCCGCCAGAGTACCGGCCTGGAGCGGCAGTGATTGTATGGTCACGCCATTAGGGGGCGGGATCACCAATCGGAACTTCCGCGTGTTGGCCGATGGGCGGGCGTTCGTGCTCCGGATCGGCGGCAATGCCACGGATAAACTGGGCATCGATCGCGAGGTCGAGCACGCGGCCGGTCTTCTGGCGGCGGAATTGGGGATCGGGCCGGAGGTGATCGCGTTCCTCCGCCCCGAAGGATACCTTGTGACCCGATTCGTCGAGGGGTCGCCGGTCGGGCCGGACCTAGCGCGGAGCCCGGCAGTCCTGGGGCGGATCGTCGCGGCGCTGCGCCGGTTTCATCAGGGAACGCCGATCCCCGGCGCGTTTTCCCCTTTTCGGGTGGTAGATCGGTATGCCGGACTGGCCCTGGAACTCGCGGTGCCGTTGCCCCGCGCCTTCGCGCCGTTTCTGGAGCAGGCGCGGCGCATGGAAGGCGCCCTCTATCCCACGGGCCCGACTGGGGCGGTGTCGGTTCCCTGCCATAACGATCTCTTGAATGCCAATTTTCTCTGGGATGCCGAGCGGGTTTGGATCATCGATTGGGAGTACGCGGGGATGGGCGACCGTTACTTCGACCTGGGGAATCTCTCCGCCAATCACCACTTCAGCGAGCTGGACGATCATGCACTGCTGGCTGAATACTTCGGTTTGACCGAGCCGGATCCGGCGCGCTTCGCCCGTCTGCAATTGATGCGCGGGATGTCGTTATTTCGCGAGGCCATGTGGGGCGTGGCGCAGCAAGGAATCTCCCGGATCGATTTCGATTTCGCCGCCTACACTGAACGGCATTTTGGCTTGCTGGGGGAGTGGCTGGCACGTCCAGACTATGAGGAGTGGCTTTGTCACGCGAGAGGTCCGGAGTAGGAGAGTATACGTGGTAGATCAGGCGCGAGCGGTAATCATCGGCGGTGGGGTGGGTGGGGCCAGCATCGCCTATCATCTGACCGCGCTTGGGTGGCGCGACGTGGTCCTGCTGGATCGGGCCGAATTGACCAGCGGCTCAACCTTCCATTCAGCGGGACTGGTGGGCCAACTCCGCTCCTCGGTCGCCCTGACCAAGATGATCATGTACAGCGTCGAACTGTATGGCCGCCTGGCGGAGGAGACCGGGATCGATCCGGGCTGGAGACCGGTGGGGAGCCTCCGTCTGGCCTCCAGCGCCCCTCGGCTGGAGGAGCTACGCCGGCAGGCGGGCTGGGCCCGTACCTTCGGCCTGCCCATGGAACTGCTGAGCGCCACTGAGGCTCGCGACCTCTTCCCCCTCATGGACACGGCCGGCGTCCAGGGCGCGGTATGGTTGCCGACCGATGGCTACATCGACCCCACCAACCTGGCCCTGGCCCTGGCCCGTGGAGCGCGGAGCCGGGGTGCCGCCGTGTACCCGCATACCCGCGTGACGGGCATCGAAGTCGAGCGGGGGCGGGTGCGGGCGGTGGTCACCGATAAGGGGCGGATCGCCACCGAGGCGGTGGTGATCGCGGGCGGCATGTATACGCCGGAGGTGGCGCGGCTGGCCGGCGTAACCGTCCCGATCATCCCCATGGAGCACCAATACCTGCTCACCGGGCCGGTGGAGGAGGCCGGTCCCATGCTGCCCCAGATGCGCGACCCCGACTTGCTGGTCTACTTCCGCCCCGAGGGACAGGGCCTGGTGATGGGCGGCTACGAGCGGACCCCGGCCCCATGGTCACTGGCCGGGATCCCGGCCACCTTCAACGGCAAGCTGCTCAATCCCGATCATGACCGCTTCACCGCCATCCTGGAGGGCGCCATTCACCGGGTGCCGGCCATGGAGCACGCCCCCGTGGCGCGCTGGGTCAATGGGCCGGAGGCGTTCACCCCCGATGGCGAGTTCATCCTGGGTGAGTCGCCGGTGAGCGGCCTCTTCGTGGCGGCGGGCTTCTGCGCCCACGGGATCGCGGGCGCGGGCGGAATCGGGAAGATGATGGCCGAATGGATGACCGAGGGCACGCCCAGTCTCGACTTGTGGAAAATGGATATTCGCCGCTTTGGCGCCCACTACCGGAGCCAGAGCTATACCCTGGCCCGGACCGCCGAGGTGTACGCCACCTACTACGATATCACCTACCCCAATCACGAGCGGCAGGCTGGGCGCCCCCTCCGCGTCTCGCCCATCTATCCTCGACTGGTAGAGCTGGGGGCGGCGTTTGGGGAAAAGTCGGGCTGGGAACGGGCCAACTGGTTCGAGGTCAACGCGGACGCGGCCCTGGAAGGGGAGCGATCGGGCGGCTGGGCGGGGCGAAACTGGTCCACGGCTATCGTGGCGGAACATCGGGCGGCGCGGGAAACGGCGGCGCTGTTCGATGAAACGTCCTTCGCCAAAATCGAAATCTCGGGCCCCGGCGCCATCGCGTTCTTGCAGCGAATCTGCGCCAACGAGATGGATCGGCCGGTTGGGGCGGTAGCCTACACCCAGATCCTGAACCAGCGGGGCGGCATCGAGTGCGACGTGACGATTACCCGACTGGAGAACGACCGCTTCCGTCTGATTACCGGCACCGCCTTCGGCTCTCACGATATGAGTTGGCTGCGGAGGCAATTGGCCCGTGGGCCGGAGAGTGACACGGTTCGCCTGGCCGACGTGACGTCAGCCTATGCCTGCCTGGGGCTGTGGGGTCCGCGGGCCCGCGCCATTCTCGCCGCCGTGACCAGCGCCGACCTCGGGAACGACGCCTTCCCCTACCTGAGCGCCCAGGAA
>DATBTL010000219.1:0-6328 GCA_036559345.1 Chloroflexota bacterium
GGAAGCGTCCAGCCGGGGCGCGGCGCTGCTGGCCCTGGAAGCCCTGGGCGCCATCCGATCCCTATCATCCCTGCCCGCGCCTCAGGGGGCTGTGTATCGGCCTCGGGCCGCCAATACCGCCCGCTACCGAGCGGCGGCGGCACGCCAGCAGGCGCTTTACCAGAAACTGATCGCGCCCGAGGATCGGCCGGACGTGCCGGGGTGGGATGAGAGGGAGAGTTGCCGTGCTCCGAACTGACCGCGACCAAATCCTGGCCTTTCGCCTGGATGGCCATAATCTCAGCCGCCGGCAACCATCCGATACGTTGCCGGCGGTAGCGGGTGCCTGCGGCCTCCGGAATTCGCCGCCTGGCTCGGCCCTGTTGGCTGCCCATGCGCGGATTGATGGTTTGCCGCTCGACACCCTTGAGCGCGCCCTTGCCGACCAGAAGGTGCTGGTCGAGGTGCTGGGGATGCGGATCTCGCCCCATCTGGTTCCGGCCTGCGACTTGGCGGTGTTCACCCTCGGGGCGCTGCCCGCCACCGAGGAGTCACTGCTCACCGTGCTGTCTTCCCTGGCTCCTGCCCTGAAAGAGGCTGGGATGTCCGCCACCGAGGCGTTGCGGCTGGCGTGCGAGGCCGCGTGGGATGCGATGGATGGCCAGATGCTCGAACGCGGCGCCCTCAGCGCGGCGATCACCCGGATGCTGCCGGAGGTGCTCTGCCCCTGGTGCAAGGCATGCGCCGCCCGGCATGTTCAGGAGAGCCTGTTTCGTCTGGTCGGGGTCAGTGGGGTGTTCGTGATCGCCGTTCCGCCCGACCGGGGCCGCGTGTATGGGCGGGCGGATCAATGGCTTGGCACCGCCCCCAACGAGGACGGTGCCGCCATGCGGGCCGAGTTGTTGCGCCGCTACCTGCGTTGCTTTGGTCCTTCGACCGTCGAGCACTTCGCCTCCTGGGTCGGGATAACGACTGCCGATGCCCGGTCTTCCTGGGACCAGATAGAAGGCGGACTTGTCCCAGTTGAAACCGCCGGCTGCCGGACCTGGCTGCACCGGGATGACGTGTCACGCCTGGAGACCGCTACAATCCCCTCCAGCGTGCGCCTGCTGCCGCCCTATGACTCGTACCTCGACCAGCGTGACCGCGAGACACTGCTCCCCGATAAGGCGACCCATTCCCGCGTCTGGCGGAGTCTGGGCAACCCAGGCGTGGTCCTGGCGGACGGTCAGGTGGCGGGGTTGTGGCGGCCACAAAAGAAGGGGAAGCGTCTGACCCTGACCGTGGAGACACTTACGCCGGTCTCACGCGGGATCCGCGCCGAGATCGAAGCCGAAGCCGCGCTCCTCGCTCCCTATCGGGGTTGCGGGTCGACGTCGGTCATCTTCGCCGACTAGCCTCGCGGTTGTATCACCTTTTCCAAACCTGGGGTCCTCTTGAGAGTATACTTAACCCCGGTACGCTGACTCCGAGGTGAGAACACGGCGCGCGAACTCGGGATCGGGTCTCCGGGGTCCGGGGCCAACAGGGCGTACAATGGGTAGCGTCTGGAGGATTCATCCATGAAACGCGGACCTCTTTCGGCCATCGGCGCCGCGTTGGTGCTGGCGGTGGCTCTGCTGCCCGGCGGGGCTGCTCATGCGCGACCCACCGCTCCCGCGAAGCCGTCTCCGGGCGAATACTATCTGGCTCTGGGCGACTCTCTTTCGGTGGGCTACCAGCCGCCGATCGCCAATCAGCAGTGGACTCATGGCTGGGTCTACCAGTTTCGCGATCAACTGAATACGATCCACCCTGTCGAACTGCAAGATCTGGCGATCCCCGGCGAGTGCTCTTTCACGTTAATCAAGGGTGGGCTCGATCCTGCCTGTTCCACCAAGACCGTCGATTCCCCCTCTCAGCTTGCCGAGGCGGTGACTTTTCTCAAGACCCATCCCGGACTGGTCAATCCAATCACTGTCGACGTAGGAGGTGACGACCTGAACAGCAACAAAGCCGTGCTGCTGGCCGGTACGCCCGCGCAACAAAAGCAGTTCTTTGGAAAAATCTTCCCTGCCATGGGGCGCAACTGGGCCATGATCTTCCAGACCTTGCGTACTGCCTGCCCCACCTGCGAGATCATCGCCGTCAATCAATACAACCCGTTCCCAAAGGGCACGGTGAAGTTCGACGCCAAGGCCCTCGACAACGAATACACCCACCTGCTTCAGCAGGCGGCGATGCCGTTCAAGGTGCGGATCGCCGACGTGTATACCCCGTTCGTCGGACACGAACTGCTCTACACCTGGGTTTCGGTCCAGGATATCCATCCCACCAACATCGGATACACGGTGATGGCCGAGGCGGTGGCCAAAGCCTCCGGGTATCCAGTCAAGATGCAGCCATAGAGATCGGGAACCACCATGCTCGCGGCGCGATTCGAGGGACCGAGCGATCTCAGGATCGGCAACTTCCCCGATCCGATCCCCGGTCCCAGCGAGGTGCTGGTCCGAGTCGGGGCCGTGGGGATCTGCGCTACTGATCTGGAGGTCTACCACGGTACACTCTCCTACTTCACCAGCGGGCTGGCCCGCTATCCGATCATTCCCGGTCACGAATGGGCGGGCGAAATCGTGGCCCTGGGCGAGGGGACGCGCGGCTTCTCGGTAGGCGACCAGGTCACGGGCGAATGCGGGATGGGCTGTCGGGCCTGCCGGGTCTGCCTGGAAGGCCACTACCACCTCTGTCCCAATCGAGTGGAAACCGGCATTCTCAACCGCGATGGGGCCTTCGCCGAGTTGCTGGCCTTCCCAGCCGTCTTCCTCCACCGGATCGACCCTCCCCTTCCCATGATCGAAGCCTGCCTGATCGAGCCCAGCGCCGTGGCCAACCATGCCGTACATCGGGCGAGCGTGACCCCGCGCGACACGGTGGCCGTGCTCGGCGCCGGGCCGATTGGCCTCCTTACGGCCCAGATGGCCCGCATCCACGGGGCCGGAGTCGTGTTGGTTCTGGATACCCGCCCTCATCGCCTGGCCCTGGCGGGGGAGCTAGGGTTCGCCCATGCCCTGGACGTCGCCGACCCAGACACTGTCGCCGCCGCCCGTGCCCTCACCGGCGGTGGACCGACGGTGGTGATCGATGCTACGGGGAATCCGGCGGCCCTCGATCTGGCGGTGGAACTGGCCGCCCCCAGGGCACGGATCGGCGCCGTGGGAGTGTGCGGAGGCCGCCGCCCCTCGCTCGACCTTGACCGCCTGGTCATCCGCGAACTCTCGCTGATTGGCTCGCTTGGCAGCCCCCATGCCTGGCCCAGCACGATCACCATGTTGCGGGATGGGCGGCTGCGCGTGAGGCCGCTGATCAGCCATGTCCTTCCCCTCGGCCAGTTAGAGGAGGCGTTTTCCCTGATCGAGAAGCAAACGCCAGGGGTGGTGAAGATCGTGGTGCAACCTTGACTTCGTGCCGCCATTGCCGAATTGCGGTCCTTTCGGCGATCATGAGCGTGATACCGTTGAGCATGGCCGCGCTTCGGCCCCGGCTCGCGGCGGAAGCATGATGCCCGACGGACGAGCCAGGTGTTTGGCTCGAGACCAACGGTTCGGGCCCGGATAGGGGTAACCAGAGTATGGCCACCAGCACACCCTCGGATTTACCGATCGATCACGCCGGCGCGCAAATCCTGATCTCTCGCACCATTGACGACCTATTACGAACCGCCGCCACCGGCATGATCGATATCGCGCGGGCCTCCGTGGCCGCCCAGGGCATCTGTACGATTGCTCTCTCGGGCGGCAGTACGCCGCGCCAGCTCTATGCCTTGTTGGCCACCCCAGAGATGGCGGCCGAGATGCCCTGGCAAGACCTGCATGTCTTTTGGGGTGACGAACGTCATGTAGGGCCGGATAACCAGGACAGCAACTTTAGGATGGCCAATGAGGCATTACTCTCCCTGGTGCCCATCCCGCAGGAGAACATTCATCGCATCCCCGCCGAGTTGCCCAATGCCGGCACGGTGGCCGCGGCCTATGCCGACGACCTCCGGCGGGCCTTCCACCTCGGCGCCGACGATCCGGGTGCGCTTCCCCGTTTCGACCTCATCCTTCTGGGAATGGGAGACGATGGACACACCGCCTCACTCTTCCCTCAATCACCCGCTCTGAGCGAACGGAAAGCCCTGGTGGCGGCGAATCCGGTGGCCAAACTGGATACCACGCGCATCACCCTCACTTTACCGGTGCTCAACCATGCCGCCCGCGTCTGGTTTCTGATTACGGGGGGCGGAAAGGCACAGGTGCTGAAAGAAGTGCTGGAGGGCCTCCGCCAACCCGAGGTATATCCCTCGCAATTGATCAGCCCCACTGATGGTGAACTGTGGTTCCTCCTTGATAGCACCGCCGCCGCCGCGCTCTCTCCGCGCCTGCACGCCAGCTCCGTGGCCGGCCTGGGATGAAAGGGAATCCCTGGCCGTTCCTCCGCATTGCCCATCGCGGGGCTGCCGGGTTGGAACCGGAGAACACCTTGCGTGCCATCGAGGCGGCGCTCCGCCTGGGGGTGGAGATGGTGGAGATCGACACCCGCCCCTGTGCCGATGGGACGCTGTTGGTGGTCCACGACGATGACCTCTCGCGGGTCGCCGGGGTCAAGCAGCGGGTGAGCGGCAGTACGCGGGAACAGCTACGAAGTATCGACGTGGGGAAGGGCGAGCGCATCCCCTCTCTGGATGAAGTTCTGGATCTCCTGCGGGGTCGAGCCGTGGTGAACATCGATCAGAAGATGGATGATCTGGCCCCCCAGTTACTCAGGGTGATCGACCGGGTGAGCCGGCGCGACGAGATCATGCTCTCGGGTAACGCTCCCCGGACTTTCGCCCAGATGCGCCAATTGGCCCCGGAGGTGCGGATTTCCCGCAGCATGGGCGCTCGGTGGCGAGGCAAGCCCCGAAGGATGCTGGCCCGCTGGACGGGCGCGGGCGCCCGTGGGGAAGCGGCCCGGATCATTGCCCGTGGCCGCGCGGCCCAGGCCGACGCGCTCACCCTTGATTATCGGCTGGCCAGCCCCCGTGTCACCACCTACTGCAAACGGGCCGGTTTCGCGGTGCTGGTCTGGACGGTGGACGACCTTTCCACCATGCGGGCCATGCGGGCCGCCGGGGTGGATGGGATCACCAGCAATCGCCCAGACTTGCTGATGCAGGTGTGAGTCGTGCAGACGTCTGCACTGCGCCGCAACAGTTCCCGTGGGACGCACGAAGATCCGTAGGGGCGCCCCTACCAACAAAGCATGATGCGACCTGAGGGTATGATCCGTGGATAATGATGAGGGCTCAAGCCGGGTATCTGTGGCAACCATGGTTATTCCGTTCTCTTTAATAGGCAGATAGTCGGCGCGGTATGCGGGAAGGATCGCACGAGATGAGCGAGGCTGCTATCGCGCTATTGCTGGAGCGCCTTCGTGAGCGCCTGGAATCCGACGAAGGCCTCGAGTTGGAGTTCAAAGCGGCGCGAGATGCATTGCCCAGGGATCTCTGGCCTACCATGAGCGCGTTCGCGAATACCAATGGAGGCTGGATAGTGCTTGGGGTTGGCGAGCACAAGGATGCGCTGACCGTGCAGGGTGTCGTCAATACTGGCCGTCTGCTCCAGAATTTCCACAATGACCTGCGAAATCGGAGCAAGATCAGTCATCCGATCTGCGGCGCCGATGATGCAAGTGTCGAGCATATCGGAGATAAGCAGGTGATCGTCATTCGAGTGCATGCGGCTTCTCGGAAGGATCGGCCAGTGTACGTCAATGGCAATCCCTACGAAGGAACGTATGTGCGTCGCCATGCCGGGGACTACCACTGCACCAAACCGGAGGTGGATCGCATGATGCGTGAAGCCTCGAGCAGCACGGCCGATTCGACTATACTTTTGCATTTCTCTTGGGATGATCTGGATCAGGATACCTTCGCGCGTTACCGCCGTCGCTATCTGACAGCCAATCCGGGATCTCCACTCAACACGTATGACGATCAAGAATTTTTGCGCGCGTTAAAAGGGTTTCGCCAAGATCGGGAGAGCGGCGCGGAAGGCATTACGGTCGCGGGCTTGCTCATGTTCGGGAAGCCGGAGGCTATCCGCGACTGGCGTACACGCCACCTCATTGATTACAGGCTTTTACGGTCGGAGATCGAGGCGGACGTACGTTGGGATGATCGCGTGGTCTTCGAGGGAAATCTGCTCAACGCGTTTGAGGCTCTTTATCCACGGCTCGTTGCCGGCCAGCCTGTTCCCTTCAGGCTTGAGGCGGGCATTCGGATCGATGAAGGGCCGGTTCAACTTGCCTTACGCGAGGCCCTGGTCAACTTATTGGCCCACGCGGACTA
>DATBTL010000220.1:0-10862 GCA_036559345.1 Chloroflexota bacterium
GCCGTGGCCGTAGCCATCGGCGTCCTTGATGACTTGTTCAATCTGCGCCCAGCGGTCCACTTTCTCGGCCAGATCGCGGCGGCCGTGATCGCCTTGAAAGGTGGACTGGCTACCGTGAATGGGATCTCCAATCCCCTCGCCAACCACTTCTTTTATGCCCAACCCGAGAAACATTTGCAAATCCTCCTGGCGCCTCCGGTGGTGGCCGGCGCCTTCACCCTCTTCTGGATCGTGGCCATGATGAACACGGTCAACTTCCTCGACGGCCTGGATGGCTTGGCCGGCGGGGTGGTGACCATCGCCGCCATCTTGCTGGCCATCTGGAGCGGACGGGTGCATGGCCAGGGCGCCACCACCCTCACCGGCAGCGAGGTGTTGGTGCTGCCCCCCCTAATCCTGGCCGCCGCCCTGATCGGCTTCCTGATGTTCAACTGGGCCCCGGCGCGCATTTTCATGGGCGATTGCGGGGCGCAGTTCGCCGGCTTCACCCTGGGCGCGCTGGCCATTCTGGGACCGGCCAAGATCGGCACCGCCCTGTTGATTCTGGCCGTGCCCATCCTCGATATTGCCTGGGTCTTCGTGCGCCGTCCCACCAAGGGACGCGGCTTCGCCAGCGCCGACCGGGGGCATCTGCACCACCGTCTCCTGGACCGTGGAATGAGTACGCGACGGATCGTGCTGTCGTTCTACGCCATCTGCGCCGCCCTGGGAGCGATTGATCTGGTGCTCACCCGCACCTCCAAGTTGATCGCCTTCCTGGTGGTCACCGTGGCCACGGTCATGCTCCTGATCCGGGTCACCGAACGTACGCCGGGCAAGCCGTTCCTTCGCCGCCACGCGCCGCCCGCGCAGCGGTGAACCATGCTATCCTGATCGGTGAGAGGGCCATCACCGTGTTCATTACCGTGTCCTTCAGTATGGCCACTGCCGCCCGATGCCCCAGTTGGCGAGCGTCCAGCGAAGCAACATGGCGAACATGTTGAGTCGCCAGGGACGCTCGTGCAAACGACGCGGTGACGTGGCAATCCAGCTTGCCCTGATCCGGCACATCGGCAGGCCGGCGCGCCGTACCCGCGCCAGAAAGTCGCGGTCCTCGGCCAGCCGTAGCTCCTCGGCGAAGCCGCCGATCCGAATGTAAACCCGACGGGAACAGAAGAACATCTGCGCCTGGATATTGAAGAGGCGCTTCCCAAACTCCAGCAGAGCGAAAAAGCCTCGGTCGAGAAGATCGCTGGAATCCGCGAGTACGGGAATGCTTCCCGCCTCGTAGCCCCTCCGGCCCCAGCCCACCACACTCTCCACCAGGTTTGGGGCCATGCGTGAATCGGCGTCGAGGAAGATCAGCCAACGGCCCTGGGCCGCCCTGGCGCCGCGATTCTTGGTCCTGGCAACCCCTATCACCGGCTCGTGCAACAGGCGGATGGAAAGCGCGGGGTGGGCGGCACTGTACGACCGCACGACCTCCGCCGTGGCATCCACCGAGCCGTTGTCCACCACCAGCACTTCCAGTTGGTCCAGCGGCCAGGCTTGGGCCGCGATCGAGGCCAGGGCGCGCCGCACGTAGTGCTCCTCGTCGCGAGCCGGAATGATAATCGAGATCTCAGGATTGCCGGGCAACGAGCGATCCGTAACTCACGATTCGTCGAGTGGCGATCAAGCGGGGGATGCGCTGGAGGATACGGGCACAGTCCACGGACTTCCGCGCCTCTTGCGGGTGCAAGAATACCTTGAGCACCGGCGCCGGTCGCCCCCTCGTCGACCAGACATCTCCTCCCAGCCGCGCCAATCGCTCCTGCACGGGTCCCGCTCCCATATAGCCGATCCATGGGGTCCACACCCGGCGCCCATCGATCACGTCATGTACGGCCAGCATGGAGACATAATACTGGAAGCCACAATCCCGCAGTTGGTGCTGAAGATGTGGGGAGGCTAGCCAGCCTGGCGCACAGAAGCCGCGCGGATCGAGGCCCGCGTCCTGGAGGATACGGCGCCCGGCCAGCAAGCGCTCTCGCGTTTGGCGGCAATCGAGAGTCAGGAACTCGGCCGCCGTGCGCGCGAAAAGGCGTCCCCGTACTTGCCGCGGCCCCAGGCCGCGGATCGGGTGGGCTGCCCGATGGGTGTAGCCATGCAGCACAATCTCCGAACCGGCCGCCGACTCGCGCGCCAACAGCCGCGCGAACTCGGGATGCTCGCGGATGTCGTTCCGGCCGTCCTCATTCGGGATCACCTTGAGGGTGAGCGGGCGAGCGCCCATGGCATCGCAGGCATCCAGAAGATAGCGCACATCGGCCGCCAGCGAGGGAGTAACATCGTGAATGGCAATGACGATCCTTCGCGTATCGGTCATGCTCACACCGCCTCCCTCAAGCAGCCGGAACCCGCTGGAGCGCCAGCGCCAGGATACACTCACGGCGGCAAGCGACCAAGCACAGGGTGACTCAACCTACATCTACCAGGGTAGCACAATCATGGGCCGCCATGGCCACTGCCCGGAACAATGGGCGCACCGACGTTTTGTGATCGACACTGTCTCACCATCACGGTCGCCTGGGAAGGGGCGGCCCGCCACAATTCTTCGGTACGCCCCGGACGAATCGTGGGTTGGGCTCTATACTACAAGTGAATGATACTTATGCGGCTTTAAGTACCCTTGGACGGCGGCCAATGATACGTAAGTACCATTCTTTTCATTCCCGTGCCGGCCCGATTAGGAGTTCCACGATCACCACGTCGCGCCAGATTCCGTCCAGTTGGGCGTGGCGATGGTAGACGCCCACCTCGCGGAAGCCCAAGTGGGCGCAGAGGGCGCGACTGGCGATATTCTCGGGGAAGACACGCGAGACCAGCTTCCAGAAGCCGCGCTCCTCGCAGGCAGCGATGAGCGCCCCCATCACTGCCCGGCCCGCCCCGCTGCCGCGCGCCGCCCGCTCGGCGTAGACCGAGAACTCGGCGATCCCGGCATAACAGGGACGGGATCGGTAGAGGCCGGCCCAGGCCGCCGCTATCACCTGACCTTCTCGTTCCGCCACCCTGGTAGGATACCGGTCGCCCCGTTCGGCCAGGGCGGCCAGGATGTGGGTTGCGTCGCGCGGCTCCATCTCAAAGGTGGCCACTCGGTCGGCGATGCCCTGGCTGTAGATACGGGCGATGGCGGGCGCGTCCTCCGGGCGCGCGGGGCGGGTGGTTAGATTCATACGCAGCAGCTTTCACCACAACAGGCGTTCGCGTCTACCGCCGAGACCATACGGAGAGGCGCGGCGGCAGTGAGTGGCTTGACCGCCCGGACGAAGGCGCTGGCCAGCTTGCCGTCGCCCGCTTGCCAATCGGCGGGGAGGGTGCCGGTGTCAAGCCCCGCCTCGGCAGCGGTGTAGCGGCGGGTAATCTCCACGCCCACCTCCGTGAAGCCCGCGCGAACCAGCAGCTCGGTGTAGGTTTCTATGGGGAGCGCCCCGGCCAGGCAACCCACCCATGCCTCCATGTTGAGGCGCAGGGCCTCCGGAATCGGCCCGTCGGCCACCACGTCGGACACCGCGAAACGACCGCCGGGCCGTAGCACCCGGAATGCCTCGCGGAGCACCTGTCCCTTATCGGCGGCCAGATTGATCACGCAGTTACTGATCACCACGTCCACTGAGTTGTTGGGCAGGGGAATGTCCTCGATCCTTCCTCTCAAGAAGGCCACGTTGCGGGCGCCGGCTTCGGCCTGGTTGGCCAGGGCCAGGGCCAGCATCTCATTGGTCATGTCCAGCCCGAAGGCGAACCCCTCGGGACCGACCCGCCTGGCGCTGAGCAGCACGTCGATCCCGCCGCCCGAGCCGAGATCCAGCACCGTTTGCCCAGGCTGAAGATCGATCAGAGCGGTGGGATTGCCGCAGCCCAGGGAGGCCAGCACCGCATCCTCCGGGAGACCGGCCGTGTCGGCGGCATCATACAAGCCGCCGCTGACCGTGTCGCAACAGCCGGAGGCACAAGAGCCGCCGCCGGATTGCACGCTGAGGGCGGCGCCGGCATAACGCTCGCGCACCAGATCGGTAATGGTCTCGGCGGTTGGGGTGGCATTCACGGTCATCGGTTTCTCCTCATCGAAGCTTATCGATTGGTGGCGGCAAAAAAAGGGATCACGGTAAAGTGTTAATGGTCTCCAGGCTCCTCCTTCCGCTTGCGGTCGCATGGTAGAAGGCCCAGATCCCCTGTTTATGGCACGCGATCAGCCCAGCCTGACGGAGCAGGCGGAGATGATGGCTGATCGTGGGCTGGTTCTGGGCGAAGCGGGGAGTAATGTCGCAGACGCAGAGCGGCTCCTCCTGCTGGCTCAGCAGATCGAGGATACGCAGGCGGGTAGGATCGGCCAGCGCCTTCAGGTGCTCGGCCAACCTCTCGGCGCGGGCAACCGGCAATTTGGGCGCCCCGGGGGGCGCGCAACACGGCTCGCCGCGTTGGCGGATCGGCAACGGTCGGGGCGCCAGTTGGGTTTCCATGTAGGCAGTATGGGCCACTCATTGATAGTTGTCAATGGGTTATCACTATCTGCCGGGGAGTTGAGGTCCCAATCGTCCCCTGCCGGGTCGGTTTCTCCACCAACCAGCTTGCATCGGCCACCTGATTGTGACTATCCTGTTGATGCTTCCGCGAATAGTCCTCACGCGGGTAGGTACCAGAATAGGGAATAGTGCAGGGCCGACCTGACGAGTAGGATGGCAAGCAGGCGGACGTGGAGAAGAGATCCTGGTTTGATCCTCTCCGCGCTCCAGAAGTGAGGGATTCTGGCATGATGATCAGTCTCATCCTCTCCGCGGCGCCTCCCATCCTGTTGGCGCCCGCCGCCAGTGTCCTTGCCGTTCTCACCTACCAGGTCGCGCGCCGCGCCGCCGGACACTCTCCCAGGGCGCGGGAGGTTCCCGTGGCGATGATGGCGCGGGTTGGTCCCGCGCTCAACGCGCATTCCAGTCGAGTGGCCGGGTTCAGTGAAGCGATCGCGCGGGCCCTGGATTGCCGGAACGAGGATGCCGACCTGATCGTTGCCGCCGCGCGCCTGCATGATATCGGGAAGAGCAGGGTGCCGTCGGCGGTGCTGAACAAGCCGGGACCGCTTACCCAGGCCGAATGGGAGGTCATGCGGGCCCACGCTGAAATCGGCGCCAACGCGCTCCAAGACTGCCCGGCCCTCGCCAGATTGGCGGCGATCGTGCGCCATCATCATGAGCGATGGGACGGCCGCGGCTACCCCCACCACCTCCGGGCCACCGCCATTCCCCTGGGCGCCCGGATCATCGCCGTCGCCGACAGCTTTGACGCCATGACCAGCGACCGCCCCTACCATCGGCGGATGCGCGCCGAGGAAGCCGCGAACGTGCTGCGCCAGGGCCGGGGCACGCAGTGGGACGCCGTGATTGTCGACACCTTCCTCGGGTGCCTGCCGCGCTAGCCTTCACGTCCTTTCGCGTCTTCCCCGATCGGGTACGTGACCCACACCGAGACCATCCCCCAAATGGGGACTCCAGTTCCCGCCCCATACCCCCCAAATGGATAAGGAGAATTGGTGATTCCGTGCCATATCGCCCATATGCTACTGTAAGTGCGTGGCTTGGTGGCGCACAGTGGGACGCCCCTCCTTGGAGGCGGCGATCCTCCTTGACCGGCCAATCCCGGGTTGGCCGCGCTTGAAGGGTACGCTTGAGATGATACGAATCACGGTTATGCTGGCGATTGCCGCCCCACTGTTGCACTCCCGGATGCGCGCCATCACGGTGAATGATCCGGGGATGTTTCTGGTGTATGACACGCTGAACGGTCTGGATGCGGTGGAGCATATGCGCGATTTGGCGCCACGCGTCGTCCTGTGCGATCGGCAAATGCTCGCCGATCCTGACTTTGTCGGTCTCCAGATCGCCAGGAGAGATCGTCCGCTGGTCGTATTGGTGACCGTGAACTGCGAGGGTATCCCTCCGCGGTCTCCGATAGCCCTGGCCGGCACGGTGCCGTTCAACACGCGCGCCGGCGACCTGGCATCACGTCTCCGCGCCATTCTCCACATTGAGGCCGCCAAGCCGGAACTCACCGCCATCGTGACGGCGCCGGTATTCATCCCGTCGCCCGAGGCGGCGCAACTGAACGCGCGATTTACCGTCCCGGATTCGAGTTCGCTCCAGCCCGATCACTCACACGGGGGGGTGGCCGTGGCGCCCGTGCCGGGCCAGCAGCCGGTACCGACCAAGACGGCGCACCTCAAAAAGACTTCATTTCTCAAGTCCGTGCTGGAGGATCTCGATCCGGCGCATCAACCGGAAAGAGCTTCATTCCTTTCGCGATAGTTCGGTCAACCGGCGGTGATCGCGTTGGTTCGCGAGTGTCGTAAAGATGGGGAAGCATGGCACGCGAGTATGCCCGCGTGCCATGCTTCCCCATCTTTACGATTGGCCATGCGTGCGTTAGACTGCAAGCGTCAGGGAAAACCCCCCAGATCCTGGCGTATTCGCGGAATCCGCGTTGAGGAGCACACACATTAGCATGGCAATGGAGCTACCCCGTGTCCTGCTCGCCCTTTCCTCGCGTGCCCTGGCCGAACGTCTAAACCAACAATGGCTGTTGGCGCACGGTATTGCCTCCCTGGGCATCACCACCGAGGGAGCCGAGGCGGCACGATGGATACTCGAACTCCAGCCTCGAGTGATCCTGTGCGATGACCGTATCGCGCGGCACCCCGCCGTGCAGGCGCTCCTCGCCCCTCGATCCAGCCTGTCACCCTGGCGAATCGTGCTGATCACCTCCGGCGCCGACGCGGTGCCCGAGGCGATCCCAATTAGCGCCATTCTGGATATGAATATGGATGCTGACGCCGCGGCTGGACATCTCCACGAGCTCCTGGAGCCCGTACATGCATGCTCCGCCCCCAGCCCCGGCCCTCGGTCGGAGGACAGCGGCGCTCGACGGTTGCTCCGCCGGGTAGTGCTCGATTCGGAACCGGAGGTGCCGCTCCTCCCCGACCAGCATAGAACCCCACGGGGCCACGATCCGCTCTCCCTGCTTCTGCAAACCATTCAGCGGGACCAAAGCCACCCACGCGATAGGGTCACCGGTCTGGCCACGGGCCATACCCTGGACCGGGTGCTGGCCGCCCTGCCCGCGCTTGAGGAGCCTGCCGCCATCGTGGTGATCGCCCTCTGGGGAAAAAGCCTCGCCGCCCCAGTTCCTCGGGACACGCATCCAGCATCCATGCTGCGAACCATGGCCGCTATCCTGCGCACGCACGTGCGACACGACGATTTGGTATGCCGTCTGGAGGAGCAGGGATTCGCCATTATCTTGCCGCATCCAGGAAGCAACGCGCATCAGGTGCCGCGCCGGCTGCGGACGGCGCTGGATGATCTACGGCGTTCGAGCATGGCCGATCGGAGTGGACCGGACATATCCATGGGGTTTGGATTCTGGGAGCCTGGATTACCAAGCAGCCATCCCCTGGACCAGGCATGGCTGGCGGCGAGGAGTGATCGCGATCGAGGGCCGGCGCCGGTACCATCCGGTGTTTCCAACCCCAACTAACGGAATCAGTCGCTAGGGAACGTCGCGGAATCATTAGCCATCGCCGTGAATCGCGGGCGGAATGAGTGTCGGGTATCTAGAGGGTGTAGGATGAATCAATCAGCGATCTCCCCTCAGCGGATGGTTGTAGCGGCGCCCCTGGATCTGGTGCTGAGCATTATCGCGGCGGCGGAATACAGTCCGGTCCCCGGATCGGCGCTCGCCGTCCGGCGTCTCGACAGCTCCGAGGGCCGAATCTTGCTTGAGTTCGCCACGCGCTATGCCCCTCCCAGTGAGCAGGTGGTCAAGGAGTTGATCACCGATCCCCCCGACCGCGTCCTCTATCATCATGTGGCCGGTCCCTATATCGGCACGGTGGAAGAGGTGCAGCTGGCCACCACGGACGGAGGTACGCAACTTATCCTGACCGCTCAGTATGAACGTCTGGGCGGCACGATCCGTCTGGTCCGTCACTTCCTTGAGGAGGCGGCCCGCGAGCATCTTGCCAACCTCAAGCATACGGCCGAACGGCGCGCGCGCCGCCTGGGAGTGATTGGGAGCGCGGGCGTGCTGATCTCGGTGCCCAGAATGACAACCGAGGAAGAAATACTGGAGGCGGCCACCGAGCAAGAGCGGCAGGAATGGGGCCACAGTGGCCATGGCCGAGGAGTGGCCCGCATGGCCATGGCGCTGGCCCAACAGATGTACCTTCCCGAGCGCCAGATGGAGGACTTGCGGCGAGCCGCGCTGCTGCACGACCTGGGGAAGGTAGCGATCGACAGCAATCTTTGGGGCAGGCTAGGCCCGATTAGCCCGGAGCAGCGCGCCCAAATGGAGGCCCACGCGCGCCTTGGCTATCATTTAGGGCAGCGGGCGCGGCTGGCCGAGCCGGTGCTTGCCGGTATTTTGCATCATCATGAGCGATGGGATGGCGCCGGCTACCCCGACCACGTGGCCGGCAACGACATCCCGCTCAAGGCGCGCATTCTCGGCCTGGCCGAACACGTTGATACGATGATGCGGGCCAGTTACCGGCGCGACCTCTTGCCGACCCGCGAGATCATCGCCGCCATCCAACGCGGCTCGGGCACTCATTGGGATCCGCTCCTCGCGCACCACATGATACGGATGTTGGGCGGCCGTTAGGCGATTCCCGGTATCGCCAGAGAATCCGGTACCCTACGGTCAAGCGAGGGTACCGGATTCCCTCGCGGAGTCTCTATAAGGAAGTGAACATGGCGGAACGTTTAGGCGTGGGGGTCTGTGGGGCGCGGATCGCCCGTAATCATATCGAGGGCTATCGGAAAATTGACGGGGTGGATGTCCTCTGCGTGGCCGGCCCCGACGTGGACCGCTGCCAGGCGCTCGCGGATGCCTATGGCGTCCCCCGCGTGGTGGCCGACTATCGGGAGATGCTGGCCATGCCCGACATCCAGGCGGTGAGCATCTGCGTCCCCAATAAATACCACGCCAGCCTGGCCATCGACACACTCAACGCGGGGAAACACGTACTCTGCGAGAAGCCGCTGGCCGTGAACGGGGCCGAGGCGCAGCGAATCGTGGACGCCGCTCATGCCAACGGCCGTCTCTTGATGGTTGCCTTCAACAATCGCTTTTCCGCCAATACACTCGCGCTCAAGCGCATTGTGGACACCGGCGCTCTCGGTCCCATCCACTACGCGAAGGCGGCGTGGCTGCGTCGAGAAGGGATTCCCGGATTCGGCGGCTGGTTCACCACCAAGGAGGTAGCGGGCGGCGGGGCGCTGATCGACATCGGCGTCCATGTGCTGGATCTGGCCCTGTACTTCATGGGCTACCCGGAGCCGGCCACCGTACTGGGCTCGACCTACCAGGCGTTTGGCTCCCGCGGGAAGGGCGTGAACGCCGGCTGGGCCGCCACGGACCTGGAATTGACCAACACCTTTGACGTGGACGATCTGGCGATCGGGATGATCAAGTTCGTCAACGGCGCTACCCTCTTGATCGAGGCGAGCTGGGCCGGCCACCAGGAACTGAATGAAGACATCGCCGTGCACCTGTTTGGCCGGGATGGCGGGGCTCGTATCCTGGCGCCCGAGTACCGCAAGGCCGACTCGGTACGGGTCTATACCGAGATCGGCGGCCAGGCGGTGAACATTCAGCCCGTCTTCAGCATGGACGACGAATACGTCCGCGAGATCCGTCACTTCGTCGACAGCATCCGTCAGGGCACCCCCAGCCTGGCCCCCGGCGAGCAAGGGGTGATATTGATGCGGATCATCGACGCCCTCTACGCCTCCGCCGCCAGTGGACGCGAAGTACGGTTGGATCGCTAGATCGCCCTTTCCCTGATCGGAAGAGCATGGTTGAGCGTGGTGGCGGGTTCGGCGCCTCCGCGCTCTACCTCGATTAGCACCCCCTCCCGAAGCTCCAGCACTCGGGTGGCCAGGCGGCGGATAGCGTAGCGGTCGTGGAGGATGGCGATCACGGAGCCGCCAAAGGTGGCCAGCGCGGCCTCGAAACGCTCGCGCGAGGGAATGTCCAGATGGTTGGTCGCCTCGTCCAGCAACAACAAGGTGGCCTCGGAGAGGATGAGCCGGGCTAGGGCCAATCGGGCCCGCTCGCCATAGCTCAGGCGGCCAATAGGCGTGAAGACCATGTCGCCGCTGAACAGATAGCCGTGGAGGAGGGTGCGCGCCTCCGTCTCGCCGATCGGGCGAAGGGCCCGCACCATGTCCAGAGGGGTGGCGGACGGATCCAGAGTCTCTTGCTCCTGGCTGTAGTAACCGATCCGCACTCCCGAGCCCAGGCGTACGGTACCTCCATCGGCCATCAGCGCCGCGGCTACAATCTTGAGCAACGTGCTTTTGCCGCAACCATTGGGGCCGGTGATCGCCACGCGCTCGCCGTGCCGGACCGTTAGATCCACTCCATCCAATATCCGATACCCATCGAAGGATTTGCTCAGGCGCTCCACACGGAGCACCTCGCGAGCGCCCCCTTGCACCAGCGGGAAATCCAGCTTCACTTGCCAGCCCGCGACCGGCTTCTCCATATGGTCGTCGGATGCCAGGACCCGCTCCAACTTCCGTTCGCGCACTTTTGCCTTGCGGGCCACTTTGCCGGCCCGAATCAGCGCCCCGCCCTTGGCGAAGCGGTCCAATCCCTGGCGCTGATAGTGGGTTTGGTTTCGCCCGTCCACCGTTCGCGCCTGCTCCTTCACCCGGCGAATGTCGGCCTCCACCCGTGTCCGTTCGCGCTCTTGCAGACGATAGCGTTCCCACTGATCGGCCAGCCGCGCTTCCTTGGCCTGGATATAGTCGCCATAGCCTCCGGGATAAGCGGTAATGGTGTGGCTGACTCCG
>DATBTL010000221.1:0-3903 GCA_036559345.1 Chloroflexota bacterium
CGCAAGATTGAGGACTGGCGCTGTCCCTCACTGGAGAGAATCAACGCCTTTTGCGCCCCATCCGCCTTCAGGACCGCCGCCTGCGCCTCACCCTCGGCGGTCAAAATGATCGCCCGCTTGTTCCGTTCCGCCTGCATCTGCTTTTCCATCGCGATCTGGATGTCTTTCGGCGGACTGATGTCCTTGAGCTCGACCCTGGTAATCCGCACCCCCCATTTCTCGGTCACTTCATCCAGCATCACCCGCAAGCGGGCGTTGACCTCGTCGCGGCTGGTCAGGCTGGTGTCAAGCGACAGACTTCCCATCACATTCCGAAGGGTGGTCTGCGCGATCTGCTCCATGGCCAGGAGGAGATTCGCCACCTGGTAGGTAGCGCTTTTGGCATCCAGAATCTGATAGTAGATCACGCTGGTGACGTTGATCGTCACGTTATCGGAGGTGATTACCGGTTGGGGCGCGAAGCTGACCACCTGCTCGCGCATATCGAGCAAGGGCAGCATTTTGTCGATGAACGGTAAGACCACGGTCATGCCGCTTTCAGCCGACCGCTGATAGTTTCCCAGGCGCTGGATCACGCCAACGCGGGCCTGCGGGATGATGCGGAAGGTTCGGAGCAAGAGGCTCACGAACGCCACGGCAATCACGACGAGGCCGATTTCCAGTCCTCCCATGTCAGTGCTCCCTTGCGCTTCGGGTGTACCGCCTCAAGGCGAACCGATGGGGAGACTGGCTGCGTATGCCGCGTTCCGAGGCATACGGGCCGTCACTCACCGGGTGGCGCCATCGCCGATCGGCGCCTGCTTGAGTTCGGATCATTCTTGGTGGCCGAGGGTCACCGGTTTGCTCATAGTGACGTTCACGAGCACTCTACCACGGTGCGGGACTGCACGCCATCCAACGTAAGTGACGCCCAGGCGATGCGCGATACCAGGGTGCCCCGCACATCGCAAGGAGAGGAGGGCTACGCCTTCTCTCTTCCAATAAGTATACCAGAATACCAAGGCTCCCCGAGTACAAGGAAGATGAACAACCTTTACCTGAGTTTTCGCGACATCCAGCCGGACCGATGAATTTTCCCTCGATCCGCGGTCTCTATACATGGGCGGACGTTTCAGCCCCTTGGTGAACTGGGAACGGGCCCATGGAACGATGGACCGGTCACGTCTGGAGGAGATAGCCATGAAAAAGGTACTGGTGCGCTACAAGGTCAAAGCCGATCGGGCGGCTGAGAACGAGAACTATATCACCAACGTGTTTGAACAACTCCACCGCGAGAAACCGGCCGGACTCCATTACGCAACGTTCAAGCTGGACGATGGGGTGAGTTTCGTCCATCTCGTGTCGGTTGACGGAGCTGACGCTCACGACCCTTTGCCTGAATTGTCGGCGTTCCGCGCCTTCGTGGCCGAGGTTCGGGATCGGTGCGAGGAACCACCCGTCTCGTCGGACTTGCACGAGGTGGGATCCTATGCGTTCTTTGGCGCCTGAGCGACGGTTATCTCGGTTGCCGAGGCCGTTCGCGCTATCCGTCCCGGCGTCAATCACGTCGGGACGGAGAAAGGAAAAATCTTGAAAGCATCAAGTGAAAGAGCGACAAGAGCCTGGGTTCTTGCGCTCGCCTCGGTGGCGTCGTTCATGGTCGCCCTCGACGCCCTGGTGGTCTCGACCGCCTTGAGCACGATCCGTCACGACCTCGGCGCCTCAATCGAGACGCTGGAGTGGACGGTGAACGCCTACACCCTGAGCTTCGCGGTGCTGTTGATGACGGGCGCGGCGCTCGGCGATCGGTTCGGACGCCGGCGTATGTTCGTCGGCGGGTTGGGGCTATTCGTGGCGGCGTCGGCGGCGTGTGCGCTGGCGCCCACCGCAAATTGGCTGATTGCCGCCCGTGCGATCCAGGGCGCTGGAGCGGCATTGGTGATGCCGCTTTCGATGGCACTCTTAACCGCGGCCTTCCCGCCGGATCTGCGGGGGAAGGCGCTGGGACTTTTCAGTGGCTTGACCGGGCTGGCCGTCCTGAGCGGGCCGGTGGTGGGAGGCGCCATTGCTCAGGGTATCGCCTGGCGGTGGATCTTCTGGCTCAACGTGCCGATTGGTCTGCTTGCCATTCCGCTCGTCCTCAGCCGTATCCAGGAGACCTTCGGATCGCGCTCTGCCCTCGACTTCCGCGGGCTTGCCCTCGTAACCGGCGCGGCCCTTGGGCTCGTATGGGGGCTGGTGCGTGGGAACACCGCCGGCTGGGGCAGCCTCGAGGTCGTCACGGCGCTGGCGGCCGGGTTCCTGCTTGCCGTCGCCTTTGTCGCCTGGGAGCGGCGCGCCCATGAGCCGATGTTGCCGATGCGGCTCTTCCGCTCCCGCGCCTTCTCCTTGGGCAACGCGGCAAACTTCTTGACCTTCGCGTCTCTGTTTGGGGCCCTGTTCTTCATGGCGCAGTTCCTGCAGACCGCGCAGGGCTATGGGCCGCTCGACACCGGGCTGCGATTGCTCCCCTGGACCGGTACGCTGTTCATCGTCGCGCCGATCGCCGGCTCCCTGGTCAACCGAGTCGGGGAGCGGCCACTGATGGTCGGAGGGCTCATCTTGCAAGCAGTGGGGATGGCCTGGATCGCCTTGATCGCCGCGCCCGATCTCGCCTACTCCGCGCTCGTGGCGCCGCTCATCGTCGCCGGCTGTGGCATTTCGATGTCCATGCCCGCCACGCAGAACTCCGTCATGAACTCGGTGGCGGGGAGTGAGATTGGCAAGGCATCCGGCGCGTTCAACATGCTGCGCCAACTCGGTGGGGCGTTTGGAGTCGCGATCCTGGTCGCCGTGTTTGCCAGAGCGGGCAGCTACGCCTCCCCGCGGGCGTTTAGCGATGGGTTCACCCGGGCGCTCGGCGTCTCCGCCGTCCTGTCTCTTTTGGGAGCAGTCGCCGGTCTGGGGCTGCCGAGTAGTCGGCGCGAAGCCTCCGAGTCGCGAGCCGAGGCGGCAGCCTGAGACTATAGAGAGAAGAGCCGCTGGATATACTGAGAAGGGAGCTCTCGTGGTGAGTCTTTCCGCCGAAAGCTTGTACCGACCCGCCCTGCAGGAGCGCGCCATGAGCGGCGACCGGGATGCCTTCCAGGATCTGACCGAGCCGTATCGCCGGGAGCTCCAGGTCCACTGCTACCGGATGCTCGGCTCGCTCCACGACGCCGAGGATCTGGTCCAGGAGACGTTCCTGCGCGCCTGGCGCGGACTCGATCGCTTCGAGGGACGCGCCTCCTTCCGCGGCTGGCTCTATCGGATCGCCACCAACGCCTGCCTCAACGTCATTGCTCGCCGCCCGGGCGCCCGCCGAGTGCTGCCCGAGACGCTCGGCCCTCCGGTGGATCAGCCGCCGGACGGAGCGCCCGCCACCGAGATCGCCTGGCTTGAACCCTACCCGGACGCGGCGCTCGAAGGGATCGCCGACGACGCGCCGGGCCCGGACGCACGCTATGAGATGCATGAGTCGGTGCAACTCGCCTTCATCGCCGCGATCCAGTACCTCCCGGCTCGGCAGCGGGCCGTCCTGTTGCTCCGCGACGTGCTGGGGTGGTCGGCCACCGAGACGGCTGGGCTCCTCGATGCCTCGACCGCGTCGGTCAACAGCGCCCTCCAGCGCGCCCGCGCCACGCTTGAGCAGCGGTATCCCAGCGGCCGGCCCAACGTCCCACCAGAGCCGGATGACCGGCAGCGCGTCCTGCTCGATCACTACCTCCGGGCCTGGGAGGATGCCGATCTCGACCGCTTCGTCGCCCTGCTCCGAGAGGACGCGGTTCTGAACATGCCACCCTGGCCGCAATGGTATCAAGGACGCGAGGCGATCCGGGCGTTCTTCGCCTGGGCCTGGCGGTCGAGTGGCCGCGGGCCGTCCCGCCTCGTCCCCACCGCCGCGAA
>DATBTL010000222.1:0-28202 GCA_036559345.1 Chloroflexota bacterium
GTGCTCCCCGCGCTGGATTCGAACCAACAACCTACCGGTTAACAGCCGGTTGCTCTACCATTGAGCTAGCGAGGATCGGACGCGGACAGACGACCATCCGCGAACACTAATGTAGTCCTTTCCGCCTTGTGCGTCAAGCTGAAACAGCACTTTTTGACGGTCGGAAAATGGCCGGCCAAGCCCAGGCGACCGAGACTCCGATTCGTGGGCGGTAGCAATAGAGGCGTACCGTGAAAGCAACCGTTCGTTTGCTCAAAGACGAAGCCGCTTCGCCAGTCTGGGTCGCCCGCCGAGGGGCTCGGAAGTGCTCATTCAGCGGCGAAATACGTGAACTCCGCCTGGCCCGCCACGACCACCTGGTCACGCTGATTGCATACGGTCACCTCGACGCGCGCTACCTGGCCCTCGTCGCGCCTGGCGATCTCGGTTATCCGCCCACCGACCGTCAGAACATCGCCCACCGACACCATGCCGGCGAAGCGGACCTCGAGTAGACTGACAAAGCCGCTTTCCCCATAAGGCGAAAACAGCAGCCCAACCTTGGCCATGGTCAGCATCCCGTGCTGAATTACCCCCGGAAGCCCGGCCTCGGCCGCCGCCGCGTCGATGGTGTGGATTGGATTGTAATCACCGGAGGCGCCCGCGTACTTAATCAGGTCAAGGCGGGTCACCGGCGCCAGAGTCAGCGGTCCCAACTCCGTCCCAAGCGCCCAGGCAGGGATCGCGCTCGCGCTCATCGCCCCATCCCTCTGAGAACGGTCTCGGTGACGATCAGAACCTTCCGCATAGTCAGCACCACGTCCCCATTCTCCGCTGTCCCCGTCTGGTTGAACACGAGGAAGGTCAGCAGGCCCCGTCCTCCCTGCTTTTCGTAGCACTGCTCGAATACGTCCTGACCCATAATCACCTCGCCCACCCGGAGTGGGCGCGTGGCGCTAATCCGCTGCTCTCCGTGCAGGAGACCCTCGGTAGGCAGGTACAAGCCTTCGATCCGGCCATAATCCAGAGTGATGGCGAAGGTCGGGGGCGCGATGAGCCCACCGTGGCGGCTCCGTTTCGCCGCCGCTTCGTCGATGTACAGGGGGTTGGGATCACCGATTGCCTCGGCGAATCGGCGGACCGCCCCGCGTTCAATCCAGTTGATCGCCGGTTGCGAGCGGACGCCAACCAAGTGCTGCCACATGGGCCGCTCCTTTCAGGCGCGGGGACCACCCGCGACATAGAGCACCTGACCGCTGACAAAGCCCGCCTCCTCCGAGGCCAGGAACAGAATTGCCGCCGCCACATCCTCGGGCTGGCCGGTCCGTCCCACCGGGATCTCCTGGATGGCCATCTCCACGAAGCGCTCAAAGGGCACCCCCACTCGCGCGGCGGTGGCGCGGGTCATGTCGGTTTCGATGAACCCCGGCGCTACCGCGTTGCAGGTGATGCCGAACTTCCCGAGCTCAATGGCCAGCGTCTTGGTCAGCCCTTGGAGGCCCGCCTTCGCGGCCGCGTAATTGGTCTGTCCCCGATTGCCCAGGGCCGAAGTGGAGGAGAGATTGACGATTCTCCCATATTTTTGGGGCACCATCACCTTTTGCGCCGCCCGACAGCAAAGAAATGTTCCCTTGAGATGCACATCCACCACCTGCTGCCAATCGTCGTCGCTCATCTTGAACAGCAGATTGTCACGGAGTACGCCGGCGTTGTTGACCAGAATATCCAAACGACCCTGAGAGGCCGCGAAATCACCAATTACTGAGTCCACCTGTTCCCGATTGGTGACGTCGAGGCGCGCTCCCGAGACCGCCAGGCCCTCCCCGCGGAGTTCCGCGACCGCGGCCTCCAGCCCCGCGCCGTTCAGATCGGCCAGGCAGACCGTGGCGCCTTCCTGAGCGAACCGGCGCGCGGTCGCCTTCCCAATCCCCTGACCGGCCCCCGTGACCAACGCGACCCTGTCTTTCAGCCTATCCATTCGACTCTCCTTTGAGCCCTGTAAGATGTATCGTCCTCATCATACTTAGGGTGCGGCTGGTCCTACAACAGGTCAGGTTGATGGCGCTCAAGGTGCTGGACCACCGTCTTTACCTCTTGCGCCTTATCCGCTGGGCAGATCAGGAGCGCATCGCCCGTGTCCACCACGATCAGATTATCGACCCCGATCGTGATCACCTGTTTCCCCTCAGGGGCATAGATAAGGTTCCGGCTGCTGGAGAATGGAATGTAGCGCCCGCGCACCGCGTGCCCGGTGTCGGCATCGGCAAGTTCGTCGCGGAGCACGTCCCAGGCGCCGATGTCGCTCCAACCAAGCTCGGCCGGCATCACCACCATGTCGTCTCCCCCCATGTGCTCGAAGATTCCCTTGTCTATCGACATTTTGGGGATGCTCGCATAGAGGTCGCCAATGTCGGCGCCAGGGCCATGACGCTCCAGCGCCTGGACGATCCGCTTCAGTGCGGCCGATGCCTCCGGGGCATGCTCGGCGTACAATCCCAGGATCTTCTCCGCCGTCCATACGATATAACCGGTATTCCATAGATAGTTACCAGCCTCGATAAGCCGCAACGCGGTGGCCAGGGACGGCTTTTCCACCTGGCGGACGAAGGCATGGACTGCTCTCCCATCCACCACCGCGCGTTGCTCACCGTACTCGATGTACCCCAGGGCACTGCTTGGCGAAGTGGGCCGCACATCCACCTTCACTACCCAGTTTCGCTCGCGCGCCAAGGTGTGCGCCGCCTGCAGGCTCTCCACGAACTCCGCGTCGCGCCGGATCACATGGTCGGCCCCCCAGAGGGTGGCAATCGTGGAACCGGGATATCGGTGGTTCAGCACGGCCACCGCGTAGCCCACGGCGGCCAGGGTATCGCGCATCTCCGGCTCGGCCAGCACGTTCTCCGCCGGCAGTCCAGGTATCTGCTCCAGCACCAGGTCGCGGTAGACCTCCCCGGTGGAGACAAAGATATTTTCCAGACCAATGCTGGCGGCTAGGCGCCGAACCATCAGCTGGAAGAGCGAGTCGGGGCCCACCAAGGGCTGGAACTGTTTCGGTCGGGCTCGCCTGCTGAGCGGCCACAAGCGCGAACCGGCGCCGCCACTGAAGAGGATAGCCCGAAACGGGTCGTTTGCCATGCTCACCGCCCCTCGTCGGAGTCGCCCCGTGGGGCATACGATGGATGAATCAACCGGCGAGTTTCCGCTGGTTTGACCCAGAAATTGTCCATCATTTCAAGTAAATGGCGGAACCGCTCACGCGGTACCACAACGAAGAGTTCCGCGGCATCCATCTTATTGAAGGCCCGGCCATTGCTGTCTCCCAGGGAGAAGACGCTGTTCCCGGTGAGTCGCGGCGCCGCGAAAACGGACGAGCAGGTAGCTGCCCCGAGATCTCCCAGGGGAAACTCCCCGATCCGTACCGCGCTCGCCCCCGCCACGATCATCGCTTGCTGTGGTGGGCAGATCAGTACCAGCAGATCCGCCGACACCCCAATCGGCATGTCGGCCAGCGGCGCCGCTCCCATGGCCGTGATACTGCCCTGGGCCAGCGAGTAACTGTTGGCCTTGGTCGCTCGTGCTCCCTCAGGGGTGTAAAACCCTTGAGCCAACGTCAGATAATGCCCCTCCGTAATCAGCGACATGGGCGGCCCCAGGCCAAGATGATATTGTCCCACGATGCAATCATGGCGTGCGCTGTCCACGTAGATCCGCCGCCCAAGCTCCGCCTCTCGGATCAGGGCGCAAGCCGGGACGTTCGCCGCTTCGTACTCCGGCGGCGGCGTCTCCCTAAAAAAGGTAATCCCCACCGGCGGTCGGGCCACGCTCAACTTCCGCACGATGGCCGCCACGGCCCGCCGCTCCTCGACATGAACGGCCTGGGCATCGTCCACCAGGGTCATTGAGGCGGCGCTATCCGTCACTGGACGTTGCCGAAGGTATGCAGACTAAAGATCTTCAGAGTTCCGACCAAATAGGCCAGTCCCAGGAAACTGATAATCACGATGGCGAAGCCCACCATCCCCAGGGCGGCCATCGGGGCGCCGCGCCAGCCTCGCTGCACCCGAACGTGGACGTACAGCGCATAGTAGACAAAGGTGATCAGGGCCCAGATTTCTTTCGGATCCCAGCTCCAGAACGTGCTCCAGGCCATCTGGGCCCAGATGGCCCCCGACATCAACACGAAGGCGATCATGGGCAGCCCGATGGAGATCGCGCGGTATGACCACTCATCGAGTTGCTCCAGCAGTTCGGCCTCCGGCCCCTCCGCCCGCACCACCAGTGGACCTTCGAAGGCGATCCGCCGTTCCAGGCCCTTATAACCCAGGAAGGTCACCGCCGACAGCACCACCACTTCGCAGGCGATTCCCAGAACCTTCGAGGCGGTAAGTGCATCGCCGCTCCCTGGCCACCGGCCGATGTAAATCCCCAGGAGGATGCCAATCACGATGGACACCGGCCAGATGGCAAGGGCAAAAGTATGCGGACGACGCCAGGCACCCGATCGGACCAGGTAGGTAATGCTGAGCGCGCCGCCCAGGGCGAAGAAGCTATAGCAGGTCATGGCCATGCCGACGTGAATGCGGAGCCAATTACTCTGCAGGGCGGGACGTAGCGGATCGATCACCGTACTGCCGGACCCGAAGTTGAACAAGGAATAGCCGGAGAATCCCACCACGAAGAGGAAAATCGCCCAGCCCACGATGCGCGTACGCATCATCTTTTCGGCCACCAGATACACGGTGACGATCATCCAGGAAAAGGCGATTGGGGCCTCGAAGGCATTGGCCACCGGCCAATACCCTTGCGCGTCCCAACGGGCGCCCAGACCGAGACTGGCCAGGATATAACCGGCAATGGCCAGACCAGTCGCGGTCAGCCCCAAGCGGTAGCGATTGAAAACCGGCTCCGCCGATCCACCACGGCTCAAGGTCACGGTCCCGCCGGCCGCCCCGGTGGCCACCCGCACGGTGGCGGCCCGAGTCGCCGGCGCGATCGCATGGGCGATGTAGAACAGCAAAGCGAGGGCGTAAACCCAGAAGCCCAAAAACAGGCAGGTGGAGGAGAAATGTAAAAGCTGATCTTGACTCATGACATACGACCTTCCATCTCATGCTCCTTGCCGGCGGAATCCAACTCACGCCGCACCACGCGGCCGATCTCCTCGAACCTTCGCTTAAAGCCCTGTCTGCTCTTTTCCGAGGAGCCGCGCATCAACAAACCACTGGACGCTCCTGAGTCGTCGTCGGGAGCAATGTATAGCCATAGCCGGCTAAAGGGAAAATACAGCACGCTCACCAGGCCCAGGAGGATGAGCGCGAAGGTGGTGAAAATAAAGGGGACGGCCGGGTTGTGACCGATATTCAGGCCCGCCACTCGGCGGATCAACAGGATGAAGCGGATTCCGCCAACCTCCACCGGGGTCGTCGTGATCTGCTCAACGGTGCCGTTGAAGTTCCGCGAGCTGACTGGAATATCGGCCGCTTCCTTCAGGATACGCATGGACTGTCCCACTTTTTGCGGCGGACGGGCAACCGTTACCACGGCAGTGGACGGCTGCTTTTGGTTGGGAATGGCATCGTGAAAGGTTAAAGTGACCGCCAGATCACGCTCCGGCAGATAGAAAGCCGAGATCCCGTTCCCGATCGGGCGGTAACTCCCGTCGCCTAGCGGGGCCAGCAGCAGCGGATCGGAACCGCCGCCGCAGGACTGCGTATTGTCCTCCAGCACGCAGTAGGCCAGCGGTTTGGGGGGGGATTGCCGGGTATCAATCGCGATCAGGCGGGCGGAGACGGCGAAACTGGCCTGGTGGATGTCATAGCCAAAAATACCCCCGTAGTACCATGGGGTATTCACATCGATCGTATCATGATGCTCGGTACCGTTTGCCTCGACAACGGTGAGCTGGTCGCGGAAGTTTCGCGGTAGCCCGTTGGGATAGAGACCAAAATTGAAGCCGTCCGATCGCAGGGTCAGCCCCGTGCCGTGACCGATCGCGACCGGCGCCCCTCCGGCCTCCACCAAAACGGCGCTGTCCAGCCACCCGGCCAGGGCTCCCCAGGCGATGCTGGCGACCATCAAAACAATCCCCAGGTGAGAGACCAGGGAACCCAGCCGCATGGCCCGGAAACGATCGGCGAGAATGTAGATCTTCCCGTCGCGCTCGACCGTCTCCACCCGATAATGACAGCGGCGGAGAGCCTTGACCACGGCACGAGCGGCGAGTTCCGGGGACAGCGCGGCCTCCATGGCTCGGACCGTCTCGGCGGCGCGGTAGAACTCCGGCCGGTGGACGACCGGAACCTTGAACGCATAGCGATAGACCGGTCGAATCCGCCCGCGGACGCAACTCAGGACGCTGAGCATGAGCAGGAAGTTCAGCCCATAAAACCACCATGACTCATAGATGTAGCGGATGCCTTTGTCCTGCGGCAGCAGGCTCCCGGCTATTACGACCGCCAAAATACACGCCAACATACAGATGGCGAAGGTCATGGAGCGCATCCCATTCCAGATGCGCGCGAGGCTCATCCGGTGCACGCTGGGAACGAACAGGCGCTGTTGTCGGACGGCCATAGTCTCCGAACCTACATCCCGGTCGCGGCGTCGTGCCTTGGCCGCGTATGCCACGGAAAAGGCTCCCGCGTCACGACGCGGGTGGGGCGTGCCGTTCCAAAAGATAGGATACCTCCTGGCGGCCAAGAGAAAAAGGGAACCGCGGCCACAAGGCACCGGCAGGCGCTATCATGGGCAAAGACAGCCAGCGCCGGCTCGGTGGAAACCGGCGTGCCGGCCAGCACAACCATAGCGGAGGAATGAAGAGTGACGCACCCCGATATCGTGGAGGAGGCCGACCGCCTGGTTAGGCTGGCGCAAGAAGCCGCTATTCCCCTCCGGTTACTGGGTGGCATCGCGGTCTTTCTGCGCTGTGGCGCGGTAATGCGGCGGACGGAACTGGCCCGCGAGTTTAAGGACATCGATCTCGCCGCCCCACGCCGATCCGCCAGGGCCCTGAGCGATCTGCTGACCAGCGCGGGCTATACGCCGAACCGTCAGTTCAATGCCCTTCAAGGAGGTTCGCGTCTCCTCTTTCACGATGGTCCGCGTCAGCGGCAAATCGATGTCTTCCTCGGGCAATTCGCGATGTGCCATGCGCTGGATCTTGAGCCGCGCATCACTCTGCCTGGGCCGGCCCTGCCGCCCTCGGATCTCCTGTTGCTGAAATTGCAGATCATTCAACTCAACCGGAAGGATATCACCGACGCGCTGGCGCTCCTTCTCTATCACGAGCCTCAGGGACCGGACAGCGCCGACGCATTGAGCCTGGACTACCTGGTGAAGATCTGTGCCGGAGATTGGGGATGGTATACGACCCTGCATGATAATCTGACCGCCATCGCTGCCGAGGTTGATCGGATTCTCCCCCCAGCCGATGCGTCGCGGGTACAACGGCGGGTGGGCGTGCTGCTGGAAGGGATCGAGGCAGCCCCCAAATCACTTGGTTGGCGGCTCCGGGATCGGGTGGGCCGGCGAAAGGCATGGTACAACCTACCCGAGGAGGTGCGGCGTTAGGGCCCCGGCCCTGCCGTGACCCGGACGGACGATTCACCATTTGGGGGGTTGACCCTCCTACCCCGATCGGTCCAAAGTGGGCACATCGTGTCGGCCCGCGATAGTACCGCCGGACACGAGCTGGTGACGTGGTGCGTCATGTTGGAGCTGTCAGCAGGTGGATTGGCGCTAAATTCATGATCTGGTCGAGTAGTCAACACTAAAGTGTTGCATCCGCGAGCGTTGCGCAGCAGAATAGGGGTTAACCACGCGTCGGCGCCGCTATCTGACTAGATCTTGGCGCCTGCTCATTCCGCGGATAACCGCTTCCCATTATGAGGATGCCGGCCCGATCCTTGTGGATCGTGCTTCACTTCCCGTGGTACGGGACTTCGCGGAATGCGCATCGCATGCGTTGCGGAGGGGAGGTTCATGCAACTCTTCGGTCGGAGGCAGGAGAAGCAACCCGAGGATCCACAGGAGAAGCTCAACAAGCAGGCCGCCGAAGCGGAGCGATCCGCGTTGCTGTTCTTGCAGGGACGCCTCTACCAACAGGCCGCTGGCGAACTTCGCCGCGCCGTCAGCCTCAACCCGGCATCTACCACTGGACATGCCTATTTGGGGATGGTGCTTCAGCGGCTCGGAGAGCTGGAGGCGGCGGCGGGCGAGCTTCTTCTCGCGGTGACCCTGGCGCCGGAGGACGACGGACTACGCCGCACCTACGGGACCGTGCTGGAATCCTTGGGGAGGTTGGATGCCGCCCGAGACCAATACCAGGCGGCGGTCAACTTGCAGCCAGCGGACGCCCTCGGTCTTGCCGCGCTGGGCTCCCTGCTCCTGCGCGGTGGAGATCGAGAACCGGCCGAGCACCTACTCCGTCAAGGGCTGGCCCGCGAACCGCGGGATCCGGTAACTCTGGCCGATCTTGCCACCATCGAGCATCAACGAGGAAACCTCCAGGGAGCGATCGACCTGCTCAAGAGCGGCATCGAGCTTCTGGGGGATCAGGATCAGCCGCCGGTTGTCCGCCTCGGCGCCATGCCGGCTCCTCCTGACACCGTGGTCACCATTCAGGCTGGATTCCAACACACGTTGGGTCTCCTTCTGGGCGAAACAGGGAATCTCAAGGCATCCGAGCAGGCTCTACGGGCGGCTCTTACCGCCCTGCCGTCGCTGGCGCCTTTACTGCGGGATTTGGCCCGTGTGCTGATTCGCCAGACCCGGCTCAGCGACGCGCTCGCTCTCTATGGCAGGGCGGAAAAAGACTTTCCCGAACAGCGGTCGCTCTATCAGCAAGATCTCTCAAACCTGGTGGCCGAGCATGGAATCACCGGCCGATCCGGATCGCCGAGCGAGGCCGCCGGACGTGCCCCCGAAGTCACGATCCTCAGCCCGGCCCAGACACCCGCGCCCCCGGCCCCCGCTCCTTCGGATCCGATCGCCGCTCTGCAACGACAGCTTCGGGACGATCCTGAAAATCGGGGCCTTCGCCGCGAGCTGAGCGTGGCGTTGTTGCGCGCCGGTCGGCTTGCCGAGGCTCTGGAGGAGGCCAGACTGGTCGAACAAATGCTCAGCCAACGCCATGGCCCGGAAAAAGCAGCCGGTTAGGGGGAGAAACCAGCTTCATGTTTCGTATCTTTTTTGCCACCGACGTTCACGGCTCCGATCTTTGCTGGAAGAAGTTCATAGCCGGCGCGAAGTTCTACGAGGCGAACGCGCTCGTGCTTGGCGGCGATATGACCGGCAAAGCCGTAATCCCCATGGTGCGGGGGGCGCGCGGTGAAACGCGGGTGGAACTGATGGACCAGGTCCATGTTCTGAAGGACGAGGAGGCGGTCCGGGCCATGGAGACCACGATCGCCAATAAAGGCTACTATCCGGTGCGCCTCGAAGAGGACCAATTAGCGGAGTTACGGCAGCACCCGGAACGGATCGACGCCCTGTTTACCGAACGGGTGATCGTGCGCGTCCGCGAGTGGCTGGCCTACGCCGAGGCAAAGCTGGCCGGTACCGGGGTCCGCTGTTATGTCTGCCCTGGTAACGACGATGCCTTCGCCATCGATCCTCTTCTGCAAGAGTCCGAAAAGGTAATTCTGGGTGAAGGGCAGGTGCTCGCCATCGAGGAACAGGTCTCCATGATCAGCACGGGCTGGGCCAATCGTACCCCCTGGAATACGGACCGGGAACTGGATGAAGCCGACCTGGGGGCCAAAATCGAAGCCATGGCGGCCAGCCTGCCCTCCTCCACCGGCTGGGTGTTCAATCTTCATTGTCCTCCTCATAAATCAGGTCTGGACGACGCGCCCGAACTCGACGCCGACATGCGGCCAAAGTACGCGGGGCATATTCTCGCGGCGGTTGGCTCAACCGCCGTCAGGGGCATGATCGAAAAATATCAGCCGCAGGTAAGTCTCCACGGCCACATTCATGAAGGGAGAGGGACGAGCAAAATCGGTCGCACCATCTGTATTAATCCCGGCAGTACCTATGAGTCGGGCAATTTGCTCGGCGCCGTGGTGGAGTTCAAGGGAGCCAAGCTCGCCGACCACAGGCTTACTTCAGGTTAACTCGATTGATGCCGGTCACCGACAACAGGAGTGGAGGGAAGGGAAACACACATGGCTACCTTGGGAGGGACACGCGGCCCTATCGTTGCCGGAAGCCTCGATCTGTTTGTTCGTAACGCCACGGGCTTGGTCCGCTCCTGGGCCGCGTTCGATGCGTTTATCTATAGTTTCTTCTCGATCAACCTGGTCACCCTGGGGTGGTTTCAGTTTACCTACGGCCCAGGAATCGCTCCCGGCGGGAATCTGCTGACCGCGATCGTGATCAGTGGGTTGCTTATCCTGGCCGAGGTAGCCGTCTACGCCGGGTTGATCGCGGTGATGCCGAGAGCGGGCGGCGATTACGTGTGGCAAACCCGGATTCTGGGCGGGGGCCTCGGCTTCGTGCTGGCTATTACCGGCTGGGTCTTCACCCTCTGGTTATGGGTGCCGATCTATGGACAGATATTCTCCACCGAGTTCATCAGCCCGGTGTGTACCATTCTGGCCTCGATTACCGGCAATCACACCTTCGTCGATTGGGCGATTAACTCGCTCAGTCACACCGGGTATCTGATTTCCTCGATTGTGGTCTCGATATTCGCCGCCGCGGTGATCGCGGCTGGAATGAAAGTCTACGCCAAGGTTCAGAAGTTTTGCTTCGTGGGTGGGATGATCGGGCTGGGGGTCATGTTTATCATGCTCCTGGTCAACTCCCACGCCGACTTCGTGAACGGCTTTAACCACTTCAACCAGAAGATATTCGGCGTCAAGGGCGCCTATGCCGCTACCTTGCAAGCGGCGGCCAAGGCTGGCTACACGCCGGTACCATTCAACAAGCTGGCCCTGGGCGGCAGCTTCGCCTTGATCCCCGTGGTGATCTTCTTCAACCTGTATCCCAACTGGGGCGCCACTCTGTATGGAGAGGTTCGCGGGGCGAACGACTTCAAGCGGAACCTGCAATCGATGGCCCTGGCCCTGATCGTCACCACGGCCCTGGCCCTGATCTCGCTGATCCTGATTGCCAAGGTGACCACCGACACTTTCTATAACGACGCCAATCAAGCCTATTGGGCCGGCACGGGCAGCCTGCCAGTGTGGCCGTATCCCGGCCTGCTGGCCTCGTTCCTGACCAACAACTCCATTCTGCAACTGTTCCTGATTCTCTCGCTGTCGCTCTGGTTCTGGGGCTGGTGCGGCACCGTGTTCTTGTCCAGCACGCGGGTCATCTTCGCCGCCGCCTTCGACCGCGTGCTGCCTTCGTGGGCCGCGACGGTGAACCGCGGGGTGCCGACCAATGCGCTGTTGGCCATGGTCATACCCGGCCTGGCGCTCTCCGTGCTCTACAGCTACAACATCTGGCAATTCCAGACCGTGATTCTGGACGCGGTACTGGTCATCGCCGTCACCTTTTTCGGCTCGGCCATCGTGGCCGTGGTCTTGCCCTGGCGGCAAAAGCGGCTCTACGACCAATCACCGATCGCCAAGTACAAGATTGCCGGAATCCCGATGATCTCGGTATGCGGCGCCATCCTGCTGGGTTTCCTGGGCTGGAGCATCTGGATGTGGCTCTACAACAGTTCGTACGGAGTCAACAACCAAACATCCTTGAAGTTCCTCGCCTCGTTCTATGTGATCGCCCTGGTGATCTACCTGGTGTCGCGATACATCAATAACCAGCGTGGGGTGAACCTGAACACGATTCACAAGGAAATCCCTATCGAATAGGAGGTTGGCTAAGCCCAAAAAGAAGGAGGAGGCCGCGGCCTCCTCCTTCTTTTTGGGCTTAGAGGTGACAGGTGACAAAAGCGCTCAGACGGATTAGGTATGCGGAGCTGTATTTAGAGGCGCTCCAGGTATGGCGTACCCTTGAGGTCGGCCAGGGTAGCGGCGCCCACGCAAAACATGGCGATCCGCAGCTCCTCCACGATTGCCGACAACTCCTCCACCACCGCGTCCGCCGATTGCACCGCCGCCCGCAGCACGGGCGAGGCAAGCCCGGCCAACGTGGCGCCCAGGGCCACGGCCTTGGCCACGTCGATCCCGTCCCGTATCCCCCCACTGGCGAAAACCGGAAGCTCAGGCGCCGCCCTGTGTACGGCCAGCAGACTATCGGCGGTCCCGATCCCCCAGGAGGCGAAGGCCGCCGCCACCCGCGCCGCCCGTTCGGTCCCGGCCCGATGGCGCTCCACCTCGCTCCATGAGGTGCCACCCGCCCCCGCCACGTCGATCGCCGCCACGCCGGCGTCCGCCAGTCGCCGCGCCACCGTCTCGGAAATCCCCCAACCCACCTCTTTGACCACCACGGGCACCGGCAGGTCTCGGCACACTTCGGCTATTCGGGCCGCCAATCCGGCGAAGTTGGTGGTGCCCTCGGGCTGGACGGCCTCTTGCAGCGGGTTGAGGTGCAAGATCAGGGCATCGGCCTCCACCATCGCCACGGCGCGAGCGCATTCCTCGACCCCATAGCCATAGTTCAGTTGGGCCGCGCCGAGGTTGGCGAAAAGGAGAATGTCGGGCGCCACGTCCCGCACCTGAAAGAGGGTCTCACGATCCGCCGCTTCCAGGGCCAGGCGTTGCGACCCCAGGCCCATGGCCACCCCAAGTTGTTGAGCCGCCACCGCCAGGTTCCGATTGATCTCCCGTCCCCGCTCGACCCCGCCGGTCATGGAGGAAATAAGAATGGGCGCCCGCAGCACGCGGCCAAACAGGCTGGTCTCCGTCCCTACCGACGCGAGATCGATCTCGGGCAGGGCTTGATGCTCGAAGCGGAAGCGCTCGAAGCCGGAACCCACTCCCTTGGCCCGCACGTCCTCCTCGAGATTGATCCGCAGATGATCGGTCTTGCGGCGGGCAATCGCATCGTCGGAATCAGCCATTGATGGCTAATGACACGCGGGCACTGGACCCGCGTGCGTACCGTCGTACATGCTCGCCACCAACACCTGGACGCGGACGGCGTGAGAATCCGCGAAGGCGCCCGCCACCACCCCGACGTGCAGGCCATGAACGGGTGAAGCCGGCATGTTCCCAAGGGCCTTGCGCCAGGTGTCATGACAGGCCGTTCCCAGGGGAACTCCGTTAATCAAGAAGGTCCGGCCCTCGGCCGCGCTTGCCGGGTCAAGATTGACGGCCAGGGAGTTCACGGCTCCAAGACCGGTATGGAGAGACTTTTCCTGCTTCCAATAGACAATCGAGGTAAATCCCTTGGCGTTCCGGCGGAAGAGCCCCACCGTCCCATCGGGAGTGATCGCGAAGAGGACGAATTGGTTGGCAAGATCATCCCAGAACGAGACTCCGGCGTACGGATCGGTCCCGGTAAGAATACGGATCTTAACGTTGAATTGGAAAGCAGCGGGCACCTTCACCGCGAGGGGCCAGCCACGCATGGTGCCAGGCTTGGTCCGCACGATGTTGAGCACGCCGCCGGCAAGGTAAGTACGCGATCCATCACTCAGCCGCTGGAGATTCCAGTGCCGAGGGTTATCCGGCGGGAACTTCTCGAAAAATACGAAGCTGGATCCCGCGCCACGGGCCACTTGCGGAAACGCGAACAGGCCGCGCGCGCAGACCACCGCCATGCAGAAAGTTAGCAACCAGGTTGAAAACCGCCGTCCGGGCACTCCAGGTAACTCCAATCGCTGCTTCATGCCGTCCCTGAGATCGGCATCGAGAGTCGTAATTCACCATGGCCAGGATACCCGAGCGGAGGGAAGCACTGTCCAGGTATAGTACCGCTCAGACTTTCAATGGCATGGTCATGAGCCCTGCGCGCGCATGCTGAGGCCGATTCTCCCCCGTGCCTCGTCCACGCTGATTACGCGCACCATCACCACCTGACCCGCCTGCACCACCTCCAGCGGAGAGCGGACGAAGCGGTCCGCCAGTTCCGACACATGGACCAACCCGGCCTGCTTGAGACCGATATCCACGAAGGCGCCGAAGTCCACCACGTTCCGCACGGTGCCCTGCACGATCATCCCCGGCTTCAAAGCATCCATGGTGAGCACGCTGGTCCGCACCACCGGTGCCGGAAGCTCGGCTCGTGGATCAAGGCCGGGCTTGGCCAAGTTGTCCAACATGTCGGCCAGGGTCGGCTCCCCGATTCCCAGTTCGGTGGCCAGCGCCGCTCGGGCGCCGCGACTGGCCGCCAACTCGAAGGTGAACCGGGTCGCGCGGGCCGGGAGTGCCTCGCCAACCCGGGCGGGCGGCATGCGCTCGATCAGGGCGCGGCAGGCGGCATAACTTTCGGGATGAATAAACGTGCGATCGAGAATGTCCTCGCCGTCCGGGACCCGCAAGAACCCGGCCGCCTGCTCGAACGCTCGCGGGCCGAGCCCTACCACTCGCTTCAGCTCCAGGCGTTTCCGGAATCGGCCGTGTTCGTTCCGGTGCTGGACGATGTTTCCCGCCACCTTCCGGTTCAGACCGGCAACCCGCCGAAGCAGGGCGGCCGAGGCGGTGTTCACGTCAACTCCGGCAAAGTTCACCGCGCTCTCCACCACGCGATCCAGAGCCCCAGCGAGCGCGGTCTGGTCCACGTCATGTTGATACAGGCCCACCCCAATCGACCGCGGATCCACCTTGACCAATTCGGCCAGCGGATCCTGAAGGCGGCGGGCGATCGAGATCGCCCCCCGGGCGGTGGCGTCCAGATCAGGAAACTCCTCGCGCGCCAGTTCCGAAACAGAATAGACCGATGCTCCCGCCTCGTCGACCATCACATATCCGTAGTCCCGACCCAGGGTGCCCACTACCTCCGCCACCAGCACTTCCGTCTCGCGACTCGCCGTGCCCGTGCCGATCGCGAATACGGTAGCCTGGTGGCCGCGGGCCAGCCGGATCAGGGCCTCGCGGGCCTCGGCGGGTCGGGCCTGGGGCGGGTGGGGGAAGATCGCCCCCACCTCCAGTGCCTTCCCCGTTTGGTCCACCACGGCGACCTTGCATCCGGTGCGATAGCCAGGGTCGATCCCCACCACGGCCCTCCCCCGGACCGGGGGCTGCAGGAGCAGGGGCCGGAGGTTCGCGGCGAACACCCCAATCGCGTGTTCCTCCGCTTGCTCGGTGAGAGCGGCCCGAATCTCCCGCTCCAGACTAGGACCAAGCAGCCGCTCGTAGCCGTCTTCGGCCGCGCGCCGGAGGTCGCCGGCCAGCGGCGAGCGGTCGTCGGCGGGGAAATGCCGCTCCAGGATGGCGGTGATTGAATCTCCCGGCGCCTCGGTGCGGCTCCGCAAAACTCCCTCGCGCTCCCCGCGATTAATCGCCAACAGGCGATGCGCCGGCAAAGTGGCGAGGGCGCCGTGAAAGTCATAGTACTGGGCGTAGGTGCCTTCGGTATCCTTGTCCTTGTCCGCCAGCGTTACGGTGAGGCGCCCGGCGGTGCCAAAGAGGTGCCGCAGGTCGGCCCGCGCCCCGGCGTCCTCGGCAATCTCCTCGGCCACGATATCGCGCGCCCCTGCCAGGGCCTCCTCCATGTCGGCCACCGAGCGCTCGGGATCGACGAAATCTGCCGCCAGAGAATCACGGTCGCCAGGTCTCTGATCTAAAATCAGGATGGCCAGCGGCTCCAGGCCGCGTTCTCGGGCAATCATGGCCCGCGTCCTTCGCTTGGGACGGTAGGGGAGATACAAATCCTCCAGGGCTTGCATGGTCGCGGCCTCGGCAATGGCGCCGCCAAGCTCGGGTGTCAGCTTCCCCTGCTCACCAATCAGCCGGAGCACCTCCGCCCGGCGCGCCTCAAGAGCCCGAACCGCGGTGATGCGCCGGCCAATCGCGTCGATCTGGACCTCATCAAGACCTCCGGTGACCTCTTTCCGATAGCGAGCGATGAACGGCAGCGTGTTGCCGTCGTCGAGAAGGGCAATGGTACGGGCCACCTGAGCGGGCGGTATGCTAAGCTCGCTCGCCACTCTGATGGCCAACGGATCGATCATGGTTTCCTCCGGGAAGCGAGCGGATGGGCGCGGGTACCCCAAAGGGGCCCCTCGCCATTAGTAAGTCCTCTGCTATGCTACACAAAGTTAGATACCAGAGGAGCCTACGACGGAGACAACGGCACGTGCATGATGGAGTTTGGCTGCGCGCGCTCGGTCATGTGAGCGATGCCTGTGCCCAGGCGCGGAATGGCCACCCAGGCGCCCTGCTTGGCCGAGCGGGCGACCTCTGCGCGCGGGCACACGATCATGACTCACTTGGCATTCTCAGCCGCGTGGATGGAGTCTGGCTATACGTTGCCATCTTTCTGCTCCTCTTGGTACAGGAATGCGGCGTCCCGTTCCCTATTTTACCCAGTGAGGTGGTACTTCTGGGGAGCGGCTTCCTGGCGGCGGGCAATCTCTTCTCGTTGATGATCATGGGGCTGCTTGCCACCTCGGCTACCCTATTGGGCAACTCCTTGCTCTTCCTGATTGGTCGGCGGTACGGACGGGCCGCGCTCGATCGCTACGGCAAATATGTCCATATGCATACCGAACGGGTGGATCGGATAGAACGCTGGATCGAGCGGCGCGGGAGTCCCATTTTGTTTTATGGGCCCCTCATGCCCGTGCTGCGAGCCTATATGCCCGCCCTCGCCGGCATATTCGGGGTCCCATACCGCGCCTATATCGGCATCCTCGCGGGCGCCGCGCTGATCTGGACCTTTACCATGCTGATTCTCGGGTACACCTTGGGCGCACACTGGTTCGATGCCGTGCACTTCATCCGCCACAATATCACCATCGGTGTCGTGGTTCTGGCCGTGGTGGTCGGAATCGTGGTTGTTGTTCTTCGCTGGACTCGGGGGATCGCCCTGGCCGAGGCAGGGGATGATGAAGAAACGCCCGACGAACCAGCGCGCGCCGGTACGACAAAGCGCCTTACCCTCCACGGGATAGAGTGGCAAAAAAGCGAGGAGCAGCCCACGTAGCGGCCTTCCTATCGGGTTCGGCCAGTAACGGGTACCATGGTAAGAGGAAATGATGGCCACGCGCACCCAGGGCCAACCAGATAAGAAGGCTAGTACCATGGCCACATCAATACGTGAGGATCAAGTCATTCGTCAGGTGGTGGAGACGCACCCCGGCATCGACCAGGTGTTCAAGGCACATGGGTTGCCCTGCACGGGCTGTCACGTCTCCAACTATGAAACCGTGGCGGGCGGCGCCAAGACTCATCACCTGAATATGGATCAGTTGCTGGCCGACCTCAACCAGTTCGTGGCCAGTGGCGCCGTCCCAGCTCCCAAAAAGCTGCCCATGCTCAAGACGCCAAGCGCGAACCACCAGCCCCGGGCGGGGATCAAGCATGTAATCGCCATCGTGAGCGGCAAGGGTGGGGTGGGAAAGTCGCTGGTTACCGGCCTGCTGGCCGTGACCTTGCGGCGGAGCGGCTACCGCGTAGGAATCCTGGATGGTGACATCACCGGTCCCAGCATTCCCCGCATGTTCGGCCTCCGCTCCCACGCCATGCCCCAGGGAACTTTGTCCGCCCCCCGCACTACCACCGGCATCTCGGTCATGTCGATGAATCTGCTCCTGGATGAGGAAGATCAGGCGGTCATCTGGCGCGGACCCATGGTTGCCGGGGCGATCAAACAGTTCTTCAATGACGTAGAGTGGGGAGAACTCGACTTCCTGTTCGTGGATCTGCCGCCTGGAACCTCCGATGCTCCCATGACCGCGATGCAGTCGCTGCCCCTGGATGGGGTCATCGTGGTCAGTACGCCACAGGATCTGGCTACCATGGTGGTGACCAAGGCTGTGCATATGGCCCAACGCTTGGAGGTGCCCATCCTTGGCGTGGTAGAGAACATGAGTTATGTCATGTTGCCGGGGAGCGGAGAGCCATATGAGGTGTTCGGCCCCAGCCAGGGTCCACGCATGGTAGCGCTCTCGGGGGCGCCGCTGCTGGGCCGCCTCCCCATCGACCCGGAGATCGCCCGCCTTTGCGATGCCGGGGGCATTGAAGGATACCGGTCGGAACCGTTCGGCGAGCTAGCGGTCAATTTTCTCAAGATCGCCCAGCGAGGTGAGGAGACCCCGAAGGGGCCCGGTGGTCTCTTAAAGCTTGGGAAGCTGGTCCGAGGCGCGACAAGCCGCTAGAATCCGAGGCAAACTCCATGGAGAGCGCGCTGACCGAAGAGGTAGACCAGCCAGGTGACCTCGTGATAGCGCCCAGCGCGGCGCATCGCGCGGATCACACCTGGCAGCGCCGGCTTGGTCGGGCGGTCCTGGGCGGGGCGGGCGGTGTGCTATCCCTCTCGATCGCCGCCGGCTGGTACGTCACCGATACACTCACCCGTGCATCGCGAGTCAGCGTGTTCGACGACTATACGTTTACCCCATACGAACTGGGCTTGCCGTGGGAGGACGTGAGCATTCCCTCCGGTCCTGGCGCTCCTCTGTCGGGCTGGTGGTTTCCCCAGCCCGACTCGGATCAGGTGGTCATCGTCTGCTACGGCTACCGCAATCGGAAGGCGGAGATGCTCGGGGTGGGCGCGGCGCTGTGGCGTCACGGCTTTAACGTCCTCCTGTTCGATTACCATGGGCACGGCGCCCATGTAGGTACCCGCGTGACCCTGGGTTACCGTGAGTTGGATGACGTGTTGGCGGCGGTGGAGTATGTGTGCCGGCGCCTGCCCACCGCTCGCGTTGGCCTCCTCGGCTACTCCATGGGCGCGGCGATCGCGATCATGGCGGCCGCCCGTGATGGCCGAGTGCGCACGGTGATCGCGGATAGTCCATTCGCGGCCCAGCAAAATCCGGTGCGGAAGCGGCTCCGTCAGAGCCTGCACGTCCCTCAGGCCGGCAGCCCGCTCCTCTTTTTGGCTGATCAGTTTTTATACCGTCTCCTTGGCTATCACTTCCGCGACGTGGAGCCGCTGCGGGAAGTCGCGGCCCTGGGCTCGCGACCACTCCTCCTGGTTCACGGGATGGCGGACAGTACGATCGATTACCGTGACTCCGAATTGCTGTATGCCGCCGCGCCTGGAACCAAGGAACTCTGGCTGCTGCCGGGAGTCGAGCATTGCGGCGCCTACTTCCACGGTCGGGTCGAGTACGTGGAGCGCATCCTCGCGTTCTTCGATCGCTCTCTGTAGTCCGCCCAAAGCCGCTCTTTCAGCCCATCCAGGTTAGAGCAGGCGCGGTGGTGCGCACGTTGACCGAGCTGCCGCCTTCGAAGAGATTGAATTTGAAGAGCAGGAACAAGACGACAATGACGATCAAGATGACCATTGCGGCAAGAATAGCCGGAAGGCCGCCTTCATCCTCCAGGGGCCCATCGCTGGTCTCTTGGTCCGCCACCGCTTCCACCTTCCGCCAACCATCCGCGCGTACCGTGCCGCCTGTTGAGGATACCGTGCTTTCCAGCGAACCATCCAAGCCGCTTGGTATACTCCGGCATAGGAGGAACCTGTGAGCTTGCAAATGGGAATCGTGGGCCTCCCCAACGTGGGGAAGTCCACACTGTTCAATGCCTTGACAGCGGCCGGCGCCCCGGTCGCCAATTATCCGTTCTGTACCATTGACCCCAACGTGGGAGTGGTCGAGGTGCCCGACGAGCGTCTTGGGCGACTGGCCGAGATGGTCCACCCCAAGAAAATCGTTCCCGCCACCATGGAGTTTCTTGATATCGCCGGGCTGGTGCGAGGGGCCAGCAAGGGCGAGGGCCTGGGGAATCAGTTTCTGGGCCACATCCGTGGAGTCAACGCGATCGGCATGGTGGTCCGCTGCTTCTCCGACACCAATGTCACCCATGTCGAAGGTGGGGTTGACCCCAGACGCGATATTGACACCATAACCATGGAGTTGTGCCTGGCCGACCTCGCCAGCGTGGAGAAACGGGCGGATCGTTCTCGTAAATCCGCTAAGACGGGGGAACGCAAGTTTCTCGTGGAGGCCGATGCCCTGGATGCCCTGGCCGCCCATCTCAATGATGGCCGCCCTGCCCGTACTTTCTCCCTGGGCGAGGAGCTTGAGCCGGTGGTAGAGGAATTGCACCTCCTGACCGCCAAGCCAGTGCTCTATATCGCCAACCTGGATGAACAGGATTTGGTGGCGCTGCAGGAAGGCAACAAGCCCGTGTCGCTGAAGCTGGTCGAGGAGATCGCCGCCGCCGAGGGCGCGGGCACCGTGGCCGTTAGCGCCAAAATCGAGGCCGATCTGGCGGAGCTGGAACCCGACGAGACGGCGCTCTATATGCAAGAAATGGGCTTGAAGGAAGGAGGCCTCCCTCGCATGATCCGGGCCGGCTACGCCCTGCTGGATCTCATTACCTTCCTCACCGCCGGCGAGCCGGAAGTGCGGGCATGGACGATCCGCCGCGGCACCCGCGCTCCAGCGGCGGCGGGCACCATCCACAGTGACATTGAACGCGGCTTTATTCGGGCCGAAGTCACCGCGTACGAGGAACTGATCAGTGCCGGTTCGTTCGCGGTCGCTCGGGAGCGTGGGGTGACGCGCCTGGAGGGGAAAGAGTACGTCATGCAAGATGGCGATGTCGTGTATTTCCGCTTCAACGTCTAGCTAGGGAGCATCGGCATGGCACCGACCAATGGCGTGTTCGGTCATCTGATCCTGATTCTGGCTATCGTGGGCGCGCTTGCCCTCTTCGCCCAACGCGTCTGGCGGCTGGTCCGCCTGGTACGCGTGGGCACGGCGGAAGATCGCTTCGATGATCTGCCCGGACGGGTCCGCGATCTGCTGCTCTACGTGCTTGGGCAGCGGCGGTTGATCAAGACGCCCAACCGGGTTCCCGGCATCATTCACGCGCTGATTTTCTGGGGTTTCCTGATCATCACCCTGGGTACCTTGCAACTGTTCGCGGCCGGGCTCGACCATGCAATCCTCATCCCCGCCGTGGGCAATGATCCGGTCTATATGGTCCTCCTGGATCTGATGATCGTCGTGGTATTGGCGGCGGTGGGCGCCGCCTCCTATCGCCGAATCGTGGTGAAGCCGTATCGCCTGACCACCAAGCCCGACGCCTGGATCATCCTGGGATTGATCGCCGTCCTGATGGTGACCCTGCTCATCACCGAGGCATTCGCGATTGTCGCCTACGGTTCCACAATCGCCCATTGGTCGTTCATCGGCTATGCCCTTTCCGGGGTGATGGGCGGCATCAACCACGACGCGGCGGCCAACCTCTACGGCGCCTTCTGGTGGGCCCACATCCTCACCGTGCTGGGCTTCCTGATCTACCTGCCCTCCAGCAAGCATTTGCATATCCTCACCGCCGCGTTCACCGTCTTCTTCCGTCCCAGCACACCTCGGGGCGCCATGGCACCGATTCGTGACCTCGAGAATCAGGAACACTTTGGGGTGGGGAAGCTCGAACAATTTGGCTGGAAGCATCTCCTGGATACGTTCTCCTGCACCGAATGTGGGCGCTGCGACCGAAATTGCCCCGCCCTTCTCAGCGGGAAACCGCTCTCGCCCAAGGAAGTGGTGCTGGGGATCAAATACGGCCTATTTGGGGAGGCGGACAGCCTACTGGCCGGGAAGGGGTCGAACACGGACGGCGCCCATCCTCTGATCGGGGGCCGGATCGCCGACGAAACCCTGTGGTCCTGTACCACCTGTGGCTGGTGCGTGGAGGCATGTCCGGTCTTCATCGAGCATGTGCCGAAGATTCTCGACATGCGCCGCAACCTGGTGCTGGAGGAGAGTCGCTTCCCGGCCGAGATCCAGCCAGTCTTCGCCAATCTGGAAAAGAATGGCAACCCCTGGCAATTGCCCAAGAAGCAGCGCGGCGCCTGGGCCAAGGATCTCGACGTGCCAACCATGGCCGAGGTAGCGGCGGCGGGTGAACAGATAGACGTGCTCTACTTCGTCGGCTGTATGGGCTCCTACGATCAGCGGAACAAGAAGGTGGCGGCGGCCATCGTCAAGCTCCTCAAGGCGGCGGGCGTCAAATTCGCCATCCTGGCCAAGGAGGAAACCTGCAATGGCGACCCGGCCCGGAGGATTGGCAACGAGTACCTCTTTCAGTCACTGGCCGAGCAAAACATCCAGACCCTGAATGACTATGGGGTAAAGAAGGTGCTCACCGCGTGCGCCCATTGCTTTAACACAATCAAGAACGAGTACCCACAGTTCGGCGGTACCTACGAGGTGGTGCATCATACCGAATTCATCGCCGAGCTAGTGGCCCAGGGGCGCCTCACCCTGGATCGCCCGGTTGGGGATGGCACCATGACCTTCCACGATCCTTGCTATCTTGGCCGCTACAACGGAGTCTTCGAGCCGCAGCGGGACATCCTGCGCGGGCTGCCCATGGCCAATCTGGTGGAGATGGAGCGGTCCAAGCGCGGCAGCCTGTGCTGCGGGGGCGGTGGCGGCCGTTCGTTCATGGAGGAGCGGACGGGAAAACGGATGAGCCATACCCGCATCGAGCAGGCATTGGCGGTTAAGCCCGACACGATCGTCGCCGCCTGTCCGTTCTGCACCACGATGTTCGAGGACGGGATCAAGGGGATGAACGTGGAGGGCACGCTGAAGGTGCGGGATTTCGCCGAGGTGGTCGCGGATTCGTTGGCCCAGGCAATGCCGGTGGAGGCGGGCGCGGAACTGTAGAGTTCGGACCTCGGTCCCGCGAGAGCCGATCGAGTATGTTACTGAGCGCGGGGCCGGACGAGGCGGTGGATAGCCTGCGCCCAGTGTGTCGCCAATCGCCCTTTGTCTCTGGTGAAGCGGCCTCATCGGCCTGACATGCCACTCGTCCGAGACGCCTGTCCGCTGAGGGGCGGGTCATTCCGCGGCTGGCTCGCGTGGAACCGTGCCGCCGCCTCGACATACGCCACAATCAGTGGATGGGGTCGTTCCATTGTGGACCGGCGTTGCGGCACGAAGAGCGTCCCCACGAAAAACGGGTGATCGGGCAGCTCGATAATGCGCGCATCGCCCTCCTGGTCCACGCCGACCACGCGCAGACCCGCGTCGTGGAGGAGCGCCTGGAAGGCTCGATCGAGGCCGAAGGTGCAATAGTATTGCTCCTGGATCTGACCTTGCTGATAGATGTGTCCGACCCGCGCCTCGGGGTCCACACGGATCTCTAAGGTTTGACCCACCAGCGAACAGGAGAGCGGTGTAATGACGAGTAGGCCCGTCGTGACCCCATATTCGGCATGTTGAGCATCAGAAATCAGAAGCACGTTGCGGGCGTATTCGATCACCATGTGCTGGAACCCCGCGCAGGTGCCCAGACACGGCACTTCATGCTCTCGCGCCCAGCGGATGGCGTTGAGCGCCCCGCTCATGCTCTGGTAGGGGCTGCCCGGCGCGCACCATAGTGCGTCATACGTACCCAGAACGTCATCGGGCACCGGGTCGAGCGACGCGGTCGGCAACCAGGCCAGCTCTAGAGGAAGGCCCAACCGGGTCGCTGCATGGCGTGGCGCCGCCTCGGTAGCTTGATGGATGTCGCACGCGGGTTGGTAGTCGCCGATGAGGCCGATCCGGATGGCGGCGGTCATTGAAATCTTTCCTACCTTGTCCTTATGCAGCCGATCCAACGCCTTCGCGAATCATCCATATTATGTGCTGCAACTGATTTACACGATGCCCGCGCTGGAACATAATGTATCGCCTTGCAAATTCCTCGTGCGGAACCGCACCGCGAGGTGTCGAATCGTAGCTCATGCAGGCGTCGCGGTTAGTGGCGTTACCCGATTTCCATTCTTGTCGATCCAGGGACCCTCCATCTACCCCGTGCTATACTGGGGTAGTACGTCAGGGGGCCGGCTCGTGGCGTGAACCGCCTTTCCGGCGGCTACCGGCCACCCGAAGGAGAATGCGTGGACATCGTAGTTTGCGTGAAACAAACGCCCGTCGCCACGGCCGAGAAGCGGCTGGACGATGATCTTTTGCTGGATCGCGAGAGCGTCGACAATGCAATCAACACCTACGACGAGCCTGCAATCGAAGAGGGGCTCCGGCTCCTGGAGGCCCACGGCGGCTCGATTACCTTCCTGAGCATGGGGCCGGACGAGGCGGTGGACAGCCTACGCAAGGCTCTGGCGATGGCCGGTGACCAGGATGCACGCGCCGTCCTGGTCAGCGACGACGCGCTCCGGGGGAGTGACATCCTCGGCACCGCGCTCGTCCTGTCGGCCGCCGTACAAAAGCTCAATCCCGATCTGGTCGTTCTGGGGATGCGGAGTGATGACGGCGGAGCCGGGGTGATGGCGGCGGCCATGGCCCAACACCTGGATCTCCCCGTGCTCACCAACGCCAACAAGGTCACTCTTGAGGGAAGGACCGTTCGATCCCATCGCCGGCTCAGCGACGGCTATATCGTGCAGGAAAGCGAATTGCCGCTGGTCCTGGCGGTGACCGACGCGATCAACACGCCACGGTATCCCTCGCTCAAGGGGATCATGGGGGCCAAGAAAAAGCCCCTGCAATCCTGGACCCTGGAAGAACTGGCAATCGAACCATCGCGGGTAGGCACGGCGGGGGCGCGCACCCACGTGCTCGGAGCCGTGGCCCCGCCGCCGCGAGCCAAGGGTGAGATAGTGGAGGATAAGGGAGATGCCGCCGAGCGTATTCTGGCCTTCCTGGCCACGCGAAAGGTGGTATGACCGATGCCTGCCAACCAACCTACATCCGATATCTTGGTTCTAGTCGCGCTCGAGGGTGGAGCGCCAGCCCGGCCCGGACTTGATCTTCTTGCCGGAGCTCGGGATCTCGCCACTCAGCTGGGCGGCCAGGCGGTTGCCGTGGTATGCGGATCCGACGCTGGCGCCCAGGCCGCCGCTCTTGGCCGCTGGGGTGCCCAGCAGGTCCTCGTGTGCGACGATGCCGCCCTGGCCGGCGTCGGGGCCGATGCACTGGCGGACGTGCTTGGGCAGGCAATTGAAGCGCGTGGCCCGCGTGCATTGCTCCTCGACGCCGGCCTTGATGGCCCGGACATCGCGGGTCGCCTGACGGTTCGACTTGGCGCCGGCCTGCTGGCCAATGCCACGGCTCTCTCCACGCGGGACGGCGCCCTGGTCATGGAGGAGACGGCGTTCGACGGCGCCCTTGTTGTCACCTGCGCAGCCGACCGGGAAACGACCCAGATCATCACCGTCCGAGCGCGGACCTTCGAGGCGCGCGAATTCCCCGGCGAGGCAATCGTGGAGTCGCTGTCGTTCGCGCCCTCCGCCCGATCCCTGCGAGTGCGGAATGTGGAGACCGTCCGCCAGACCACCGCCGAGGCGGTGCCGCTCGAGGCAGCCCAGGTCATCGTCTCGGGCGGCCGAGGCATGGGTGGTCCCGAGGCGTTCGGGATCCTGAAAGATCTGGCCGAGGCCCTGGGCGGCGCGGTGGGCGCCTCTCGGGCGGCGGTGGACGCCGGGTGGGTGCCGTACGCGATGCAGGTAGGCCAGACTGGGAAGCAAGTAAAGCCCAAGGTGTATCTCGCCTGCGGGATCTCCGGAGCCATTCAGCACAAAGTTGGGATGCAGAACAGCGCCGCGATCATCGCCATTAACAAAGATCCGGAGGCGCCCATTTTCGATTTCGCCGACCTGGGGATCGTGGGCGATTGTCTGGAGATCGTGCCGAAGCTGACCGCGGCGGTGCGGAATCGGTCATGAACTTCGATCTGACGGACGAGCAGCGCCTGATCCAGACTACGGTTCGGGAGTTCGCCCAGGCGGAAGTGGCCCCACGGGCCGAGGAGATGGACCGTACCCACCAGTTCCCCTATGACCTGGTGGCTAAGATGGCGGAACTTGGTCTGATGGGGCTTCCATTCCCGGAACAGTATGGCGGCGCGGGCGGCGACACTGTCTCCTACGCCATCGCGGTCGAGGAAATCTCGCGGGCCGACGCCTCCACCGGAATCACGCTCGCCGCCCATATTTCCCTCGGCTCGGCCCCGTTCTATCTGTTCGGCAGCGAGGAGCAGAAACAGAGGTTTCTGGTCCCCCTGGCCCGCGGCGAACGCCTGTGGGGCTTCGGCCTAACCGAACCGGAAGCGGGCTCGGACGCCGGCGCCACCCGCACCCGCGCCGAGGCGCGAGATGGCCAATGGGTGGTGAACGGCAGCAAGTGCTTCATCACCAATTCCGGCACCCAGATCACCGGGGGCGTGACGGTCGCCGCTGTCACCGGGAAGCGGGCGGACGGGAAAAATGAGATCAGTACGATCATCATTCCCAGCGGCACTCCCGGTTTCCAGGTCGAGCCGCCGTACAATAAAATGGGTTGGCGCGCCTCCGATACCCATGGCTTAACCTTCACCAACTGCGCCGTCCCTCAAGAAAACCTCCTTGGCGCCCGTGGCGGCGGCTACAAGCAATTCCTGGAGATCCTGGATGGGGGACGAATCAGCGTCGCGGCCCTGAGCGTCGGTCTGGGCCAGGCATGCCTTGACGCAAGCCTGCGCTACGCGAACCAGCGGCGACAATTTGGCCAGCCGATCGGGAAGTTTCAGGCCATCCAGTTCAAGCTGGCCGACATGGCCACCGAGATCGAGATGGCCCGCTTGATGACCTACAAAGCGGCCTGGCTCAAGGACCAGAAGCGCGACTTCGGCCTGGTCGCCGGAATGGCCAAGCTCTATGCCTCCGAGGCATCGAAGCGGGCCGCCGACCAGGCAGTGCAAATCCATGGCGGCTACGGCTTTATGGATGAGTACGCGGTGTCGCGGTACTATCGCGACTGCAAAATCAACGAAATCGGCGAAGGCACCTCAGAGGTCCAGCGGCTCGTGATTGCCCGGCACCTCGGTCTGTGACCTTGCAATCGCGGGAGCCATTCTCATGACAGAGCATGAAGTAGTTATTGTCGCCGCCGCCCGGACCCCGTTCGGGAAGTTTGGCGGTGTCCTCCGCGGCTTGAGTGCCGTCGATCTCGGCGCGGCGGCTATTCGCGAGGTTATGCGGCGGATCAATTTACCAGGCGATCAGGTGGAGCAGGTGATCATGGGCACGGTCATTCCAGCCGGGTTGGGCCAGATACCGGCCCGCCAGGCCGCTCTCCGCGCTGGGCTTCCGCCCGAGGTTCCCGCCCTCACCATGAACAAGGTCTGCGCGTCGTCGCTGAAAGCGTGCAGCCTGGCCGCGTTGATGATCAAGGCCGGCGAAGTGGAGGTAGCGGTGGCCGGCGGCATGGAGAGCATGAGCAACGCCCCCTACCTACTCGACAAGGCGCGGTGGGGCTACCGCATGGGCAACGGCGAGGTTCGGGACGCCATGATCGTGGATGGCCTGTGGTGTCCGGTGAACTCCGTCCACATGGGGGTATACGGCAGTGCCGGCGCCCGGGAGTTCGAAATCACCCGCTGGGAGCAGGACGAATTCGCGGCCCGCAGCCAGCAGCGCTATGCCCGTGCTCTCGCCGCCGGCGCCTTCGCGGACGAGATCACCGCCGTCGAGGCGCCTCAAGATCGAGGCGGTTCACTCCTGGTGACCACCGATGAACCGCCCCGCCCCGATACCACACCCGCCAAGCTGGCCGCGCTGCGGCCCGCCTTCGAGCCCGAAGGCACAATCACCGCCGGAAACGCCCCTGGAGTCAACGACGGGGCGAGCGCCCTGATTCTAATGTCGGCAGGCCGCGCGGCCTGCCTCGGTCTGGCGCCGTTGGCCCGCGTGGTGAGCTGGGGTGAAGCCGCCATGGAGCCCCAGCATATGAACGCGGTGCCCGCCCATGCCATGCGGAAGGCCCTGGAGCGGGCCAATCTCGAGCTGTCCAACATCGATCTTGTGGAAGTAAACGAGGCATTCGCCGCCGTTCCCCTGGTCTGCGCCCACATTCTGGATCTCGATCTCGACACGGTCAACGTAAACGGAGGGGCCGTAGCGGTGGGCCATCCGATTGGCGCTTCGGGTGGACGCATCCTGATGACTCTGATCTATGAGTTGCGCCGCCGCGGAGCCCGTTACGGGCTGGTCGGGATCTGTAGCGGCACCGCCCAGGGTGACGCCATGGTGGTGGAAGCACTGTAAGCTCCAGGCGGCATGCCCTGTTTTCGTATAACGTTCACCTTGCGCACGGTACAATAAGGCATGGGCCAAGGAAGTGAGAGTGCGCGATGCCATACCCCTTGAATGAGACTGAAACTCTGATTATGGGCACGGTGCGCGCGTTCGCGCGCGACCAGGTCCGGCCACGGGCCGCCGAAATCGACCGTTCCGGCCAATTCCCCCGTGACCTGGTC
>DATBTL010000223.1:0-11921 GCA_036559345.1 Chloroflexota bacterium
CGCAAGTTACTGATGTGGGTCTTCACCACCGAGACATCGCTTTCCGCCTCGTAGTTCCACACATGGTTCATAATCTGCTCCGCCGAAATGACCCGTCCCTCGTTCTCGAGCAAGACGCGGAGGATCTTTCCCTGGATCGGGGTCAGCTTTATCCGCGCGTCTCGACCGGCAATCTCGTGCTGCTCGGCGTCGAAGGTGCCCTTGCCCAGGTGGTAGAGCGTTTTCATCGGCCCGCCCTGCGCGTGCGTACCACGGGTGCGGCGCAGCACGGCCTGAATGCGGCAACTGAGGATCTGCATACTGAACGGTTTGGCGACGTAATCGTCCGCCCCATGTTGGAAACCCGCGACCACGTCCACGTCAAGATGACTCGCGGTGAGCATAAGCACCGGGAGTTGGCATTGCCGGCGCAACTGACCGCACAGGGTAAGCCCGTTCATGTCCGGGAGATGCACGTCAAGCACCACGGCGTCCGGAGGATCGGTTTGGGCCGCGCGGAGCGCGTCCGCGCCGTTATTGGCGACCGACACATTGTAGCCATCGCGGGTCAGGGCATAGTGCAGAAGGTCGGTCAGATAGGTATCGTCATCCACGCATAGGATCTTGGGAGCGATCGCCGCGTTCAGGCGATGCATCATCGGGATCTCCTCCTCTTTACACTTGTTAGTGGTTCAATCAATATTGTAGGTTGCGTCCGAATGAAGCGCCTGCCCCATTCGGGGGGTAGTCAACCCCCGGATCGGCGCATCCTGGCCCGCCCATTGTACGCCTGACATTGTTAGTACCTTGTTAGCCCGTCACGCTCCAACTTTCGTCTTGAGCGTGGCTCTGTCGTTCCGGCGGCGCTAGAGCTATCTTCTATAACGGATTGGGCAGTCTGCCCCGTCAACCGAAGGTCTGGCCCAGGACGCGGGGACACGACCGCGTCTTGTCCTGTCTTAAGTTTAGTGCTAAACTATTGACAGGGACCACGACACGGGATCCATTCACGGATACACGGGCCGGCGCCGTGGAGAATACTCCCTCCTGAAGGGTAGGTACTTTGATGAAGCTTGGCGGCTTGCACCATGTCACGGCGGTGACCAGTAACGCGTCGCGGAACCTGAACTTTTATACGAACGTTCTCGGCATGCGTCTGGTCAAGAAAACGGTCAATCAGGACGACGTTTCGGCCTATCACCTCTTTTATGGCGACGAGGTCGGGCGGGCCGGCACGGAGATGACCTTCTTTGATTGGTCCCTGGCCGGAACGCATCGCCCGGCGGCGGGGATGGTGGGGGCGACCGCCTTCCGGGTGCCGAACCGCGCCGCCCTCGACCAGTGGGTGGCCCGCCTGGACGCTCATGGGGTGCTCCATGCCGGGGTCGTGGAGCGCGCCGGCCGTGCCGTACTCGCCTTTGCCGACCCGGAAGGGCAGCGGCTGGAATTGGTGGACGACAGCGGCTCGCGGCCCGACCAGGGAGTCACGCCCGGCATCCCTTGGGCCAAAAGCCCGGTTGACCCCTCCTGGGGGATCCGCGGATTGGAGGGCGTTACCCTCACCCTCAAGAATCTGGCCCAAACCGAGGCGGTATTGACCGAGGTGATGGGCTTCTCCAAGGTGGTCGAGTATCAGGAAGGCGGTCATAGGGCCGTCACCTATGAGGTTGGCCCTGGTGGTCCTGGGGCCGAGGTCCGGCTGGTGGAGCGTCCCGACCTGCCCATCGGACGCAACGTGGGGGCCGGCGGGGTCCATCATGTGGCCTTCCGGACCCCGAACGACGAGGAGCACGCCGCCTGGCGGGAGCGGCTGTCTCGCGCGGGCCTGGGCGTCACCCCGGTCATCGACCGCTTCTACTTCCGCTCGATCTACTTCCGCGAGCCGGGCGGCGTGCTGTTCGAGATTGCCACCGATGGCCCCGGCTTCGCCACCGACGAGGACGTGAACTACCTTGGCGAGGCGCTGGCCCTTCCGCCCTTCCTGGAGTCGCGACGGGCCGAGATCGAGGCCGGTCTCAAGCCGATTCAGCCCGTCCCAGCGGCGTTTCGTTAGGATCCTTTTCCCTCGATATCCAGGGAGCGGTCGCCAAAGCGACCGCTCCCTGGATATCTATCCATTCCCTCGTAGACGTTCCAGGAATGACCTCTTCCGTCCTCCGTCCACGGCGAGCGGCTCAAATCCCTCGCCCAGCACGGTGGTGGCGGCGGTAACTACCAGGAAGGCGGCCGGGTCCACCGTTTGCACCAATGCTCGGAGCATCGGCTCCTGCGCCCGGTCCAGCACGCACATGACCACCGGCCGTTCGGCCCCGGTGTAGCCGCCGCGCCCTTGTAGGATAGTGACTCCGCGCCCAAGCTCGTGGGTGACCCGCGTGCTGATGATCGCCGCCTGGGGACTGACAATCAGGGCCACCCGCTCCCCCGAGAAACCCTCCAGGGTCCAGTCAATCGCCTTCCCGCTCACGAAAAGGCTGATCAGGCTATAGAGGGCAAGCTGTGGGCCAAAGACCAGCCCGGTAAAGCCCACCACCACCGCGTCCACCGAGAGCTGGGCGATTCCCGCGCTCAGGCCGGTCACGTTCTTCAATAAGCGTGAGACGATGGTGGTTCCACCGGTGGAGGCGCCACGTCCGAATACCAAGCCAACCGCGATCCCCGAAATCACTCCCCCGTAGAGGGTGGCCAGGAAGGCATCATGGGTAACCGGCTTGGTGATCCGGCCCAGCGGATCCACGGTCAGTGAGAAAACAGCCACGGAAACCAGGGTGCGCACGGTAAAGCGGAGGCCGCCGAGAAAGATATAGCCGATGATCAGCAACGGTACGTTGAAGGCAAAGACTAACAAGCCGGTCGGTAAACCGAAGAGATAGTGCAAGACGACCGCCAGACCGCTGACCCCGCCGTTGGAGATTTTTGCCGGAACCAGGAAGAGAGCATAGGCCACGCTCAGGAGTAGGGATCCGGCGAGCAGCACCACGTAGTCCCAGACGATCCCGCGTGTTCCGACCATCGCCGCCCCTCCGCCCAGGCTGATGCGTTCGATCTTGGGGCATTGTACCTGCTCCCCTGTGCAGCAAGCCTATACCTCGCGGCCGATCCGACCGATCCGACCGATCCGTCCGCTGCCGGCCCTACGCCTGCCGTGCCGCCCCGACCAAGTCTCCCACATCGGCGACCCCATGGCGGGTTAGCCAGTGCTCCAGGTCGTCCAGGATGCGGGGGATCGCGCCCGGCTCGGCGAAGTTGGCGGTCCCCACCTGCACGGCGCTCGCCCCGGCCAGCAGGAACTCCACCACGTCCTCCGCGTTCAGGATGCCGCCAGCCCCTAGAATGGGAATGCTAACTGTCTCGGCGGCCTGGTAGATCATCCGCACGGCCACGGGCTTGATCGCCGGGCCCGAGAGGCCGCCGGTCCCGTTGCCCAGGAAGGGACGCCGGCTTTCAATATCGATACTCATCCCCAGCAAGGTATTGATCAGGGTAATCGCGTCGGCGCCCGCCTCCTCGACCGCCGCCGCGACCGGGCGAATATCGGTGACGTTGGGACTGAGCTTGACAATCAGGGGCAGGCTGCAGGCGGCGCGCACCTCGCGCGTCACTTCCGCCGCCATCTGGGGATCGCAACCGAAAATCATCCCGCCCGCCGCTTGGTTGGGGCAGGAGATGTTCAATTCGATGGCTGCCACCCCCGGTAAGCCGTCCAGGGCTTGGGCCACCGCCACGTACTCGTCGATGGCCTCACCGGCCACGTTCACCACAATCGGCACCTTCCAGCCGGCCCAGATAGGCGTTTTCTCGCGAGCGACCGCCTCCACGCCGGGATTCTGCAAACCCACGGCGTTGAGCATCCCGCCCGCCGTCTCTACCACGCGGGGGGGCGGCGCCCCTCGGCGCGGCCTTAGGGTGGTGCCCTTGCTGAATATTGCCCCAAGCTCCTGGATATTAACGATCCGCGCGTATTCCATGCCGTAGCCGAAGGTGCCGGCGGCGGCGGTCACCGGGTTGCGCAGGATCAGCCCATCAGGATGGTTGGGGGCGAGGTTCACGGTCAGGGTTGACGCGGCGGTCGGGGGGGCCTTCACCTTAGCCGTACCGGCGCCGGCGTCGCTCGCGCGCCCAGTACACCAGGGCGAGTATCAGGAGCACGGGCACGGCCATGCCCACCACGAAGCGCACCACTTCACCAAGAATCAGCACCGCCAGCAAACCGCAGACCGCGAAGGCGAGCAGGCGAATCCCCTGATCCCCCGCCAGGTTCAGGACGCTGGTGATGCGTCGGGGTTGCATAGCCCAGACGCGGGCGGCTGGAAGCTCGACCCCACACGATGAGCAAAATAGATGTTCATCCCTGGTTGGGGCGCCACAGTGCGGACAGAACATGCGCTACTCCCTGTCTCTCCAAAGACAGATCATACCCCATCGCCATGCCGCGGTCTATTTTGCCCGCAGCACACTGTAGCCCTGGGCCCAACCCTCGCGGTTCCGCACCCGCAAGGTGCCGATGGGCGTGACCTCGAAGTGGTCGGCGACCTGATCATAGGTAGCCTGGGTAACCAGGATCTGCCCAGGGCCCGCGTTTTGCTCGAAGCGCGCCGCCAGATTGACCGCGTCACCAACCGCCGTGTAGTCCATCCGCTGATCGGATCCGATATGGCCCACCACGACGTCGCCTGAATTAATGCCGATTCCCATTTGCAGCCTTACCAGCGGATAATCCTCCACCTCCACCTCTCCCACCGCTTGCTGGATCGCCAGGGCGGCGGCCACCGCGTGTCGCGCGTGATCCGACGTGCCGATTGGCGCGCCAAAGAGCGCCATCACTCCGTCGCCCAGCACTTGATTCACCGTGCCGCCAAAGTCGTAGACGGCGGAGATGATCCGAGCCAGATAGGTGTTGAGGATCGCCATGGCCTCGTGCGGGGCCGATTCCTCGGCCAGACTGGTGTAGCCGCGAATGTCGCCAAACAGAATGGTCACCGAGCGCCGTTCCCCGCCAGGACGGAGGTACCGGTCGGGGTCGGCCAGAATCTGCTCGGCCACCCCAGGGGACACCGCTCGCCGCAGGGCATCGAGGAGCAGGTTATTCCGCTGTTCCAGTTTATCGTGTAAGTCCTTGATGCGGAGGAGCGACCGCACGCGGGCCCGCAGTTCCACCTCGTTGAATGGTTTGGTGATGAAATCGTCGGCTCCCGCCTCGATTCCCTGTACCCGATCTCCCACGTCGCTCAGAGCGGTCACCAGAATGACCGGCAGGAAATGGGTGGCTGGACGGGCGCGCAGTTCACGACAGACCTCGAAGCCGGACATCCCCGGCATCATGACATCTAGAATGACCAGATCCACGGACTGGCTTTCCAGGGCCTCCAGCGCCTCCTGGCCCGAGACGGCGACCGTGGTTTTATACCCTTCGGCCCGCAGAACCATCTGCATGAGCCGCCCATTCCGCGGCTCGTCATCCACCACCAGGATGCGTGAAAAGGACCGCTCACTACCGAGAGGAACGGCCAGGCCGGTCAGGGTTTGGGAGTCAGGCATCGTTCAATAACCTCGATCAGCTCCTTGTCGTCGATCGGCTTGGGCAGATAGGCATCGCACCCCGATGCCAGCACCCGCTCCCCATCTCCTTTCATGGCCAGGGCGGTGACCGCGACCAGAGGGATAGCGGCGGTCCGCGGATCGGCTTTCAGCTTGGCGGCCAGGGTGAAGCCATCCATGCCGGGAAGCTGCATGTCGAGCAGAATCAAATGGGGCCGTTCGCTGTGCAAGAGATGCAGCGCCTCATGACCTGTCGTGGCCTCGCACACGGTATAGCCCTGAGTGCGGAGAATCAGGCGCACCAGGCGCATATTGACCGGGTTATCCTCCACCACCAGGATGACGGAATTGATCATCGCGGCAGAGTGAAGGTAAAGGTGCTTCCCTCACCGACCACGCTATCTACCCACACCTCGCCGCCCAGGAGATTCACCAGTTTCCTGACCAGGGCGAGGCCGAGCCCGGTGCCCGGATAGGAGCGGGCCGAGGAACTGTCGATTTGCTGAAACTCCTCGAAGATGCGGTCCTTGTTTTCGGGGGCGATCCCGATCCCCGTATCGGTTACCTGCACCGTAAGCAAGCCGCCTTCCTCTCGGGCCCAAATAGTCAGAGTACCCCCATCGGGAGTGAATTTCACCGCGTTGGATACCAGATTGTAGAGGATCTGGCGGACCCGTCCCGGATCGGAGTTAATGGTGTCCAGGGGCGGCTCGATCGTGGCATGCAGATTCAAGCATTTGCACTGTTGCGAGGCCAGCGTCTCGCCCACGGTCAGCACCGCCTCGATCATTCCGCGGAGCGAGAACTCCTCGAAGACCATGACCATTCGCCCCGCCTCCACCTTGGAGAGGTCGAGGATATCGTTGATCAAATTGAGCAGATGATGGCCACTGTCCCGGATATCCTCGAGCGATTGGGTCCGCTCATCCTCCGACATCTCAACCGCGATGTTGGGATCCAGCAGGAGTTTGGAGAAGCCGATCACCGCGTTGAGCGGAGTCCGCAGTTCGTGGCTCATGTTGGCCAGGAATTCGCTTTTTGCCCGGCTGGCCGCCGCCAACCGTTCGTTGGCGGCCCGCAATTGGTCGGTCCGTCGCTGAAGGGTATTGGCGCGCTCCCACGCCTCGATGGCGATTGCCGCCTCGGCGGCCAGGGAGCGCACCCAGTCTTCATCCTCCTCGGTGAAGGCGTAGGAGCGGGCGTGCCAGAAGACCAGGACGCCGCGCATGGCCTCGCGCATCATAATAGGGGCCGCCAGCACCGAATTGGCACTCTCCGGGAGGCGGAACAGGCGACGGAACTTTGGGCCGCGCCGCAGGGTTGTGATCCCTTCCTGGCGAATCGTGCGCAGGGCCGCGTCGGCTAACTCGCGATCGTCGGGATTCACGCTCACCCTCAGGCCGCGGTCGGATCGGAATAGGGCCGGCGATACCGGGTCAAGCACCCCAGGGGCCAGCGCGATGAAGCCAACCCCATCGCCCGGCGAGGTCAGGGTGCTTCCGGCCACCACTTTGGCGAAGACCGGGGCCAGCAGTTTTCCCGCCCCAATCGCCTGGTCGATCGCGTGCAGGGACCGCATCTGTTCTCGCTGACGGAGCTTCTCGATCGCCACCGCCGCCAGTCCGGCCACGGTCGCTAATAGCTCTTCCTCGTTCTGGCCCGGCGCCGGTCTCCGCGACGACGAGAGCCGCAGCACGGCGAGGAGCCCCCGGGTCCGCGAGCGGCCATAGAGCGGAGCCACCACGGCGTCGCAGGCGGGAAGCGGGTTGCCGTTACCAGCCCGAAGCTCCGGAAGACGGATAACCCAGGCGTGCTCGGCTCCAGCGTCGCTAAAGCTGGCCGCCGCCTTGCTCAGGGCGTCCTGGCCGGCGGGGTAATGGTGCAGCCACTGGGGCTGGCGGCCCCGACGAGCCAGGCTGGCCTTCAGGGTCATGGCCCCATCTTGCAGCAAATAGAGGCAGGCGGCATCGCCCCCGGCCCGCTCCAGACTGAGCGAGACCACCTCGTGCAGAATATCTTGAATCCGTTCAGTCCGCATCAGGCGGCGCGAGAGATCTTGCTGCACCTCCTGGCGGGCCCGCCTCGCCTGGTCCTCGGCCAGAATGCGCTGATAAAAGTCGGCATTGGTCATGGCGGTCGCGGCGCCGCCAAGGCCGAAGCGCTCGATTGCCTCGGCGCGCAGCCCCGCGTGCTTGATCGCGATCGCCACCTGATTGGCCAGGGCACTGAGGAAGCTGATTACTTCCTCATCCTCCTCGCGGAAGCGGTTAATCTGGAATGACTGGGCGGACAGCACGCCCAGAATCTCGGTATCGTCATAGGTGATCGGGACCGCCAACTCGGAGCGGACCCGATCGTTGAAAGCCACGTAGGCCGGCTCCTTGCTGACGTCGGGCACCGCGATGGCTTTGCCGGTGAGGGCCGCCATCCCGCTTACTCCCTCGCCCGCCCTGAGCCGCTTCGGCGAGCCGGCATGCCCTCCCTGGTGGGCCACGCACTCAATGTTCCCGCCCTCGCGCAGCAAGCCAATCGTCCCCACGTCCACGTGGAGGGCGCCCAGCGCGCAGCGCAAGGTATGGGCGCAGACATCCTCGACCGACAGCGGGTGGGTGGTCAGCCGGCTCAACTCCTTCACGGCCTGGAGCTGGCGCTCGCTCTGATAATACAGATCGCTCCGGTAGATCGTGACCGAGAGCAAGCGGGCGAATCGCTCCAGCACCCGCATATGCGCCTGAAGGGGCTCGAAGGCCCCAGGACGGAGGGCGGAGACCCGAAGTACCCCCAGCATCTGACCGCCGAAGGTCAAGGGCCAGAGAAGCAACGAACCCTCGGCCTCGATCCCCTCGCCGGCCGCGTTCAGGGCGGTCGCGGCGCACATGGACAGCACCCGCTCGTCGCCGCTCATCACATGCCAGGCCCCTCCGGCGTAGCGGACGGCATGGACGGGTTGCTCCAGCGGGCCGAGGGTCCGATAGAGGTCCGGATCGAGGGCCAACTCGTGCCCTACCCGCGGGCTGTCGACCAGGGTTTCCGAGCTGCCCTTGGCGGTTACCACCTTTTCTACGCGCACGACCAACTGATGCATCTCGCGGGTAGAGGTCATGATGGCGGCGCTGTGATCATAATGCACGAACCGGCGAAGCTCGCGTACCGTGTGTGTATAGACATCGATCGGTTTCGTCTTTTTGAGCAGCCCGTCCAGCACGTCATCGAGCGTACTGTCCCGCCGGCGCTCCAGTTCCAGCCCCACCTTGCCGGCGATCCCGCGGAGCGCCTGCCGTTCTTGCCGCGTATAGGGAAGGCTCCGGCGTAAGGCGAGCACGCCGCTCGGGTAGGCTCCGCTTGAGAACGGCACCGCGACCTCGCCATCCGCGTGGACGGCGTGGCCCTCGGCCAGGGCGCGCGCGAACAGCGGCACCGGCCACTCGGTATGGCCCCTGGTATGCGAGGCAATCTCGAAGTCGCCGGACACCGCGTCATAGAGGGCCAGGCAGCCGGCCACCGCCTCGAAGGCGGCGACCGTCCGATGAACCACGGCCGCCCACACCCCGCATTCGTCGCCGCAGCGGCTGAGTACCCCTTGCAGTTCCTCGCTGAAGCGGAGTAAGTCGTATTGTCGCTGAAAAGTATCCGCGGAGGCGAGAGTGGAGTACGCGCTCGTGGCCATGGAGGTGTTGGTAATCCTTCCCCGTTATTATGTCTGCTCTTCTCTACTATAGGCTGGTCGCCGCGGCGCCGCAAGAGACTCTTGGTATTCGTTCTCTGGAAGATGGTATAGCGATATACATTGGCGTGGCCAAGCCGGGGGCGGTACCCTCACCATACTTGAGCGCGATATTTGTAGGGGTACCGGGTACCCCCTGGGTGATGGGTGCCCCTACCGAGAAGTGCCTGGGGACTTCCGCCCCAATGTACTAGCGAGAGGATGCGCGGGGAGTGGGAAATCTGGCCGCTATCCGCTACTCCGCCCGGGCCGCGCGCGGCTCCCTGTTCATCAATGCCCCGATCAGCGACCGGGTACGCCGAGATTTCCGGCTCGACCTGATTGGCGGCCTGCTGTTTGGGACATTCAACGGCTCCGTCATCAGCTACCTCTACGTGGTCGGGAGGACGATCGGGGTCAGTCCCTTCGGAATCAGCGTCTTGGTGGCCATGCCGGCGGTGGGCGCCATGCTCGCCCTCCCGGTCTCGCTGGTGATCCGCGGGGCGGGCGGCCGCCGTTTCATGTTCGTTTCCTGGACCCTTGGCCGCGGCCTGATGTTCCTCACCGTGCTCTCCAGCGCCCCCTGGCTGTACCTGATTGTCGCGGGCATCTATCAGGTCAGCACTAGCATCGCCTCGCCCTTCTACGCGGCGGTCATGGAACGCATCTATCCAAGGGAGTTTCGCGGCCAATTGATGAGCCTGGTTCGCGTGGGAAGCGGGACCGCGACCACCCTCACCTCGCTGCTGGTGGCGGCGCTCCTGGGGAGCTTCCATGTGCGTTTCGGGATCATCTTCGCGATCGCCACGATCCTGACCCTGATTTCCCTTGCCACTTTCTCGCGGGTCACGCCGGCGGAAGCCAGGCAGCGCCCGCGGCGCTCCCTGCGCGAGTCATTTGTCATCCTCAAGCGGAATCCGCCCTTCGCCGACTACCAGTTGGCCGTGTTCATCCTGGGCTTCGGGAATATCCTGGGCGCCACCTTGTATCCGCTGGTCGTGGTGGACAAACTGCACGGCGGCTATGGGGCCTTTGGGGTGCTAACCGTCTGCACCTCCCTCGGGTATCTGCTTTCATTCTTCTCCTGGGGTCGGATAGTGGACCGGAAAGGCCCCCTGTTCACCATGCTGCTGGTCAGCGCCTCGGCGGTGGGCGGGCCCCTGAACATGCTGCTGGCCCCTGGGATTCTCTGGCTCATCCCGGCGGCCCTCCTGGCTGGGATTACCGCGGCGGGGTTTGAGTTGGGGGTCTACAGCGCGGTCATCCATTACGCGCATGACACCCCGCACGAAGTGCCCCATTACTACGCGGTCCACTCCTATTTCTCGGGGCTCCGCGGGATCACGGCCCCGTTTCTGGCCACCGGTCTTCTGGCCGTCACTAACTACTACCTTGCCCTGGGAGCCGCGCTTCTGGGCACCGCCGCGGGGACCACCCTGCTGTGGAATCGGGTCCGGGCGCCACGGTACGCGGAGGGAGCGGAGGCGATCGTGTCCTGAGGCCGCGCAAACCGCCGACTGAGGTCGGCTGGCAGGAACGAGGCGACTGATGATTGACGCTCTACTCCTTGAGCGCCAAGTCAATAGCTGCCGGCAAACCCATGGCTCGACCCTCGGCCAGGTAGGCGTTGAACCGGTCAACTCCCAGCGCCGAGAGCAGCGCGGCCCCGTCGCGGTCGTAGACCTCGCGGTCATGCGGCGTTATTGACAATCCCGCCGACTGCCGCGCGGCGTCCAGGGCGCCCCGTAGTCTAGCGGCTTGCTCGCGCGGGCCTAGGGCGCTCAGGGCGGCCGAGACCCCTTCCAAACCCAAGGCGATCCCCGACATGTCGCCCTGATCTCGGCTGATCGTTAGGCCCTCGCGAAACCGTGCCGCCGCGGCGTGGTGCTGGTCCGTGCTCCGAGCTACTTCACCGAGGTTGTTCAGGGCCCGGGCAGCGCTCCGCAGGTCGCCCTGTCCGCGGCTCAGGTCCAGGCTCTCCCGCCACAAGGTGGCGGCGCGCTCGGAATCTCCTCGATAGTACGCCACCCCTCCCAGGTTATTGAGCGCCACGATGATCCCGGGCCGATACTGAAGCCCGCGGTTGAGTGCCAGGCTTTCGCGGAACAATTGGTCGGCCTGGTCCAGGTTGCCCTGGCTGGCTCGGACCACTCCCAAGCCAAGGAGCGTATCCGCGATGCCTTGCCGATCGCCAAGGCTCCGCCAGAAGGTCAGGCTGGTCTCATACCAGGTTGCCGCCCGGGGATAGTCACCCGCCATTTCCGCCAGCCGTCCAGCCCCGGCCATCGCCCGCGCCCAGACGCCATCGGCCGTCTGGGGTAGCGGGTTGGAGAGGATTCGCTCCTGCCAGCGTCGTCCCTCCGCCAGATACCCGCGGGTCTCCCAATAGCGCCACAACCCGGCGAGGAACCGCACGCCAGTCACTTGATCCCGCTCTTCCACCGATCGCGCGAGCGCCGCGCGCAGATTTTCATGTTCTCGGTCAATCCAGGCGAGGGCCGCGGGCTGGGCCGGACTATACCAGGCCGCGTCCGCTACTTCTTGCTGTTCCAGATACCAGAGGCAGTGCCGCCGGTGGATCCGGTCTTGGTCCCCGGTTTCCGCGAGACGCAGGGCCCCATATTGGCGAATGGTCTCCAGCAACCCGTAGCGCGGTTCATCCCCTTCCGCAAGGCGCCGCACCAGGGACTTCGCGGTGAGCCGC
>DATBTL010000224.1:0-4565 GCA_036559345.1 Chloroflexota bacterium
GATCGGGTTCTGGGGCTGGAGGTTGGCGCCGATGACTATCTGACCAAACCTTTCGGCATGCGCGAGTTGCTGGCCCGTGCCCGTGCCCTGCTCCGCCGCGTCTCCCTGATGAACGAGCGGACCGGCGGTGAACAGGAGCCCGCCGTCCTGGAGGTAGGGGAGTTGCGGGTGGATGTAGGCGGACGAGCCGCCTGGCTTGGCGGGGTATCGCTGGACCTCACCCCCAAGGAATGGGATTTGCTGCATGTGCTGGCCGCGCATCCCGGCCGAGCCTATAGCCGCGAATACCTCCTGCAATGCATCTGGGGCGTCGAGTACGACGGCTTTGACCGCACGGTGGATACGCATATCGTGCGCCTCCGCCGAAAGCTGGGCCCTTTCGGCGAGCGGGTGGTGACCGTCTGGGGCGTGGGCTACAAACTGCTTGCCGCCTAGAGCCACAGTTTCGTCACAGTTTCGCTACCATCCCGCCACCGGCTGCCCACCGTTCCGCCATAGGCTCCTCCTATACTGTGAGTATAGGCTCCAGTGTGGCCAGGGATTCTGCCCGTCGAAAGGGACATCGTGGAGCAGTTCACAAATCGGGTGTCGGGGATGGCTGATCGGCTAGGGACGTTTTCCTGGCGCGCTTCTCCTCTATCGCGGCCCTTTTCGACGGGGATCGTGCGGGGGATGGGCGAGGGGTTGCTGGGCAGCTTGATCCTGCTCCTGCTTGGCGTCCTGATCGACCAACCTGTCCCCGGCGCCCAGTTCCTCCTCCGACTAGCAGGCGCGCTCTGCTATGTCCTGGGTTTGCTGTGGCTGGCGGTCTGGCCCGCCTGGCGCATTCACCGCCCGAGGCGGCGCCAATGGTTTCCGCGGCTGGTTTTAGGGCCGTTCCGCCTGGTGGTATATGGGATCCTTCTCGGGTTCTCGGGCGCCGTGATCACCCTGGTCGCGCATGTGCTGCCGGGAGACCAGAGCGCGCGTGTCTTCCTGCCGGGATTCGTGCCCCTCATCTTTTTCACCTTCTTCCCCCTTCGCGTGGCTCTGGTGACCGGCGCGGGAATCCGCCGGTGGGCCGGTCGCCGCTTGCGTCGTCAACTCACTCTTTCGCACCTGGTGGTGGTGCTGATCGCCGTGTTTGGTCTGGTAAGTCTCGGGGGTATCGGGGCCTTGGCGCTGCTGATCAGCCTATTGCCGGTCGCCGGCAATCAAGCCACGGTGGTGGCCGCGGCGGTACGTCCGGCCGCCGGCCAGCCGCTCCGCCATGGTCAGGTGCAGATCACTCTGGATGCGTTGCTCAATCAGGAACTTCGCCCCGGCGCGATCACGAGCGCGCCCCTCCTTGCGATCATCCCCTGGTCCGCCGTCAATCGGCGCACCCTGGTCGCCGATACACATGGCCGGGTGATCGGCGCCACCAGGAACCAAGACTTTGCCAGGCAGTGTCCCTCCCTGACGGCGAATGCCCCGCTCCCTCCGGCAGTATGGAACTACTTCCTGCGCGAGGCGTTGGCCGGGCACGGTGCCACCGCGCCCGTGCCCAAAAGCATGCTTTGCGGCAATAATATCGGGGATCAGCGCTTTGCCGAGGCGCCCATCTACAATGCAGCCCACCAGCCCATCGGTATGGCGGTGGTGCAAGGCGGAGAGTTTTTCCCCACGACGAAAGACGTGATAGGGGTTTTGGTCGTGGGGGTGACTGCCGCCACCCTGGCCGTCCTGTTCGTGGCCGTGCTTCCCACCATTGCCGTTTCTACCCTGGTTAGTTATGTCTTTGCCCGCGGGATTACCCGGCGCCTGGTAGACGTGTCCCGCGCCGCCTCGGCGATTGCCGCCGGCGATCTTACCCGGCGGGCGCCCATGACCGCCCAGAATGAGATTGGCCGGCTGGCCGAGGATTTCAACCGCATGGCCGCGCACATGGAGGCGACCATGACCGAGCTTCAGGCGGCCCGCGCCGAGGCCGAGGGCGCGCTGCGGGCCCGCGAGGAGTTGGTGGCCAGCGTCTCGCACGAACTGCGAACCCCGATCGCCGTGGTACAGGCCCATTTGGAGTCGCTGCAACTACGTGGCGGAACTGAATATAAGGAGCCGGTCTTGGTGCCCGAGGAGACCCTGGAGGCGCTGCACCAGGAGATGGAGCGCCTCACGGCCCTGGTGGACGATCTGTTCTCGCTGGCCCGCGCCGGCACTGGCGCCGTGCGGGTGCGCGTCGAGCCCACCGATGTAGCGACCCTGGCGCGGGAGCAAGGAGAGCTGTTACGGCCCCTGGTGCAGCGGCAGGGCGCGATTACCCTCAGCGTGGAGGCGCCGCCCGGGTTGCCCGCGGCCATGGCCGACAGCGACCGCCTGCGCCAGATCCTGGCTAACCTGGTCCGCAACGCGGCGCGCCACACGCCGGAGGGTGGGATTATCGCCCTGGCCGTGGCCGCCGAGGGCCCCTGGATCGTGGTAACCGTGGCCGACACCGGCGAGGGGATCGCGCCCGAGCATCTGCCGCATATCTTCGAGCGTTTCTACCGGGCCGATCCGGCGCGATCGCGGGCCAGTGGAGGGGCGGGTTTGGGGCTGGCGATCGTCAGCGAGTTCGTGCGCCTGATGGGAGGCCAGGTTACCGTGGCCAGCACCCTGGATGAGGGATCGTGCTTCCGCGTGTACTTGCCCCTGGCGGCGCCGACGGCCGGAGCACAAGGGCCGAAACCAGTAAAGGCCTCCTCCGCGTAACGGATTCCTTACAGATTTCTTACGCACCTTTACGATTCGCTGATACGCGGGCAACAAGGCGGCGGTAGGCTGGGGTCAGTAGGAATAATCACCACTCCCAGGACACCACTGAAAGGTTACCGGCCATGATTGCCTCACCCACCATGCCCACCCTGACGGACCTGCTGAACGATCTGGCGCTCAGGGAAGCGCGGAAAAGGCAGCAGCGCCGGCTGCGCGGCACCATGGGGAGCGCGGCCACCACGCTCCTGGCCGCCCAGTTGTCCCAGGAACGGACGGCGCGGGAGCAGCAACTAACAACCAGCGCCGCCCGGCTCGCCACCGCCGCCGCGCGGTGCGAGCAGCGCGTGGCAAGCTTGGGGACGCGGATGTAGCATACACGCCCAGGCGGCTTCGGTTCCGCGATGGGCATTCACCAGACAGGGGCGCGGGTCTCCAGGCCCGCCTGGTTCGGCGACGGATCGTCATCTGGATGGCGCCAATACCGCCAACAGTCGATCGCTGTTGCGGGCGGGCTAACCAGCCATCCGCTGTTCAGCATCACGGCTCTGAAGAGTGTGAACATGATCCAGCTTCCGAGAGATGACCAGGATCGCCGCCAGTTGCTGCCACGCCTGGTAGTTGGCGTCCCGCCGGTCCCATCGGGCCAGTAGTCGGCGGAAGCGGTGTGACGAGGCAAGCGACTCGCCGGTGAGCGCGCGGGCCGGGACGCTGACCCCGGTAATGCGCTTGTGTTCAAGGAGCAGCGCGGCCAGCGCGCGCCCAAATACGTCCGTACTCACCCATTCCTGGAATCGCCCGTAGCAAGTAGAGGGGGCACCAAGCTCGGCTGGCATGGCCCGCCATTGGGCCCCGGTCCGGAGCAGCCATACGAGGGCTTCCAGGATCGCGCGGTCGTCGCGACGGGGGCGGCCCGGACCACGGGGTTCACTGGTTTCACGCAGGAATGGGGCAAGGCGAGCCCACAGTTGATCGTCCACTTGACGGATGTTTGGCTCGGCGGATCGGAAACTCTGGGCATCGGTGGAAATGCTATGGTTCATCATGGATTTGATTCGTCCTTCCAGAGAAGGCGACTGCTGGGAGGCGCGCATTCTTCTCCCTTTAGTTTACCATAACGAGAGCCATAGGCCCATAGTCCAAGGAGCCGAAAACGGTGGGATCCCACCGTTTTCGGCTCCTTGGACTATGGGTTCGGCTGGCTATCTCTTGAGGTTGGTAAGAGCGGTCAGCTCAGCGAGAATGGAGGGTACACATCGGTAAGGCCAAGCCCGAAGGCCATCACGCGGGCAAGCCAACGGATGTAGCCGCCGGCCATGTTGTGGCCCCAGGAAGGATACTGACCGGTGAAGAGCACCGGGATCCAGGTAAGCAGTTGCAGGAAGCCGACCACGATACCCAATACGTACAGAATCACGATATGGGGAATGAGCATGATTTCCTTGATTACGAGACCCACGAGCGGGATCGCGTAAAGCTTGTTGTACGACTCCTGCCGGGGGAAGCTAATCAAGGCGTCGCCGGCGCCGCCTGGCTCATCTTGCAAACTAAAGGAAGGGTAGCGATCGGTGAGTCCATAGGTGAATGAGCTCGCGCGCTTGGTGTAGCGGATAAACCCCTCGACGAAGTTGCGGTTCCACTCGGGGTATTGGCCGGTAGTGAGAACCGGAATCCAGGCGACCAGTTGTAACAGAAAGACGACCAGACCAAGGACGCACATGGCGATCATGTAGGGGATCAGCATGATCATCTTGGCGGCGTATCCGATCAGCGGGATGGCATAGAAACGATTGTAGGTGTCCAGCAAGGGGAACAAGACCTGAACCGGATATTCTCCCTGTTGTGCATAGGATTGG
>DATBTL010000225.1:0-3084 GCA_036559345.1 Chloroflexota bacterium
CGTCCAGCCCTTATCTTGATCCTATCGGACTACCGGCCTCTGTCAAGGCGGCAACGGCGCCCGAAGCGCGGACAGATAGTTCCCTACCAGCGTACGATACCAGGTTAGCGGGTGCGCGGGTAAGGCTCCATCGCTTGGCGCCCGAAGGCCCGTTTTCCCAAGATCCGATGGAGCGGAGTATTTCGGGAAAACATCATTGACACGATAGAACACCCGTCCTACGATAGAATGGCGTCGCCAGCCGCCCAAGGGGGTGGGACGACGAGTACCAAGGAGGGCGTCTCGCATGGCATCCCATCCCATCGTCCATATAGAGATTCCGCTGCCGAACCCCGGCACCGACAGCTCCTTCTATGCCGCCGCGCTCGGCTGGAAACTACAAACCGATCCCACCTACGACTATACGCAATTCACGGCCGAGGGCGGCCCTGGCGGCGGCTTCGTGAGCACCGCCCCCAGCAGCCCAATGCCGGGTACCATTGGCAAGCCGCTCATCTATCTCGCCACCGACGACATTGACGCCTCCCTGGCGGCGGTTGAAGCGCATGGGGGGAAGACGGTGCAGCCGAAGATGGAGATTCCTAACGTGGGGTGGTTCGCGCGCTTCACCGATCCCTCCGGCAACCAGTTTGCCTTCTTTACCCCGATACCTCGGGGATGAGGGACCAGATGAAATGACGTCCAAGGAGTAGAGCCTCAACTTGAGGTTCTCTCCCGCGCGTGCTCCGGCACGATGACCAGGCTGTTCAATCCTCCATGATGGTCACGGGCCTTCCGAGGGTTGGCAGGGTCATCGTGCCAGCGGGCGCCATCGATCAGGAACTTATACTGGTAGTGACCGGGAGCAAGATCGGACAGGACAACCCGCCAGAGGCCAGGCTCCACTTCCTCGGCCTGCCTGCCCGGCGCGCGCCAGCCATCCCAACTACCAAATAGCTCTACCTTCCGTACATCATGCTCGTGCAAGATGAAGCTCACTTCGCCTCGCTTCACCTGGGGTGTGACCGCGATCTGGGCCAGCCGCCCATGCCGCTCCAGGAGAGCCAGCTTGACCGCCGCCCTGGGATCCAGCGCCCCCGCTCCCTGCCGCTCTACCGAGGCCCCGGGAATGCGGCGGGCGGTCGCGATCAAGATCTGTCGGATGAGGGCTGGGGTGAGACGCGGATTGGCCTGCAGCATGCAGGCGACGGTTGCCGCGACCAACGGAGCGGAGAAACTGGTCCCATCCACATGTTTATAGTGGGGAGTCACCAGTTTGGCCTCGGTGATCGGCTCCTCGGCCTCCAGGTCATCCTCGCTTCGCCGGGCGAAGAGCGCCGCCGCTTCCGTCGCCTCCGTGGTGCCGGGGAGTAGCGGAGCGGCCAGCCAGATACTGGGCGCCACCAACTCCGGCTTGAGAGTGCCGTACACGGTCTCGCCATAGTTGGAGTGCCAGAGTTCCACCTGATCCTGGTCAAACGTGTTCCGGTCGTTGAGGCCGCCAATAGTGAGTGCGGCGGGCGCCGTGGCGGGCGGGACCAGCCGGCGCTCACCATCATTCCCCGCCGCGGCCACCACGGTGATGCCCTGGCGGGTCAGGGCCTCCACCGCCGCGTCGACCGGGTTGCCCTGTAGCTTCCGGGTCGGATCTCCGGCCACCGAGAGGTTGACCACCCGCACTCCGAGGTCCGCCGCCTCTCGCTCCAGCCAGCGGAGGGCCCGGGCGATTGAGCCATTGCTGATATGACCACGGTCGTCGCGCGCCTTGATCAGCACCAGGTCCGCCTCGCAAGCGATCCCACGGTAGAGTCCATGACTCAGCCATCCGTTCCCCGCCGCCACGCAACTGGTCATCAACCCGTGCCATTGCTCGGGCCGGCGTTGATCCCACCCGGGCCACCGGGGCCGCTCGTCATGGCCGAACCTGATCGCGCGGACGGGCTCGGCTGCGGCATCGACCCAGGCGCGAATCCGGTTATGCGGCTCGGTCAGGTCCGGATGCGGGAAGAACCCCGAGTCGATCAGGGCGATCGTAACTCCCCAGCCGGTGTATCTGGGATCGGCGCGGAGACGGAGCGGGGTGGGAAGGGCCGCGAACGCGGTGTTGGCATTACGAAGCCACTGCTCCTCGATACCGGTCTGGAGGGCCGCCTGGCCCAGTTCCAGGAGCGTGAAGAGGGTGGCCTGCTGTACGCACGAGGGGCAGGCGCCATCCTCGCGCCGCCATCCGGCGCGCCCCCTGGCCAGGCGGGCCAGCACCTCGGGCGCCAACCAACGCGCGGCCTCCAGCACCGGCCGGTCGGTGGGGGCGCCGCAGAGCGGGCAGACGGTGGTGGCGCGTTCCTCGGTGGTCATCCTGTGTAGGGTATCGGCATAACCGGCACTGAAACTAGGGGTAATCGCAACTGACGGAATGGTGTCACAACCCTGTGTGATGCTGGTAGTGAGCCGGGGAGAAGCCGGACGCCACTCGCAAGGAGAAAGGAACAGCACAATGATTCAGGGACTGAGTTTCGTCCTGGTCCACGTAGCCAATGTCGCGGAGGCCCGCGCGTTCTACACTGAAAAGCTGGGCTTCACGGTGGAAGCCGAAGCGCCCGGGTTTGTCCAGTTCACGCGCGGGGACGGAGCCAGCTACGCGCTTAGCCAGACGGGGCCCGGCGAGGAGGGTACCGAACTCTGGTGGTTCGTGGACGATGCGGACGTCACGCATGCCGCGTTGGAGGCGGCCGGCGTGACCACGGTGCAACCGCCGCACGACGAACCGTTCGGACGTGCCTTCGCGATGAAGGATCCCTCCGGCAACTTGCTGTACATGCTCCAGTTGGTGCCTCGATCCTAACGCGCTCTGGAAGGGGAGGCGCGGTGCATACCACGAAATCACCGCGGCTCGCCTTCCTTGACTGACGAATCATCCGCCAGGGCGCCGTACAGATCGGCGGTTGCGCGCGCCGCGGTGCTGATCTCGGCCCGAAGCAGCGAGGGAGATAGTACCTGGGCCGAGGGGCCCCAGGAGAGGAACCAGGGCACGAGATCATGCCAGTCGCGGGGGCGGAACACCATCACCACGCCGTCCGGGTGCTCTTCCTCACGGACAAAACCCAT
>DATBTL010000226.1:0-1592 GCA_036559345.1 Chloroflexota bacterium
GCCTTCCTCCGTCACCGCGATCCGATCGGGCTCGGAGAGTGGGACAAAGGACTCGATCAACAGGGTGGCGGCGGCGCGGCTACGATCGATCTTCCAGGAACCGGTAACGAAGCCGTCGACCAATACGGCGCCCTTGGTAAAGACCCGGGTTCGGTGCTCGTCGACGATCACGCGGGTGCGGTCGGCATGGGAGAGCAGGAGGTTGTCGTACTCGGGGAGGAACCGCGGCGGGATCGGAGTGTCGGGATCGGGCCGCGGCGCGTCGGGGAGATCGAACAGTTCATTGCCCTGCTCGTCGCGGAAGGTTTGAACCTTTGGACGCAGCCGCTCGACCGGCTCGCGCAGCTTGGTCAGCCAGCACCACGCCTGGATATCCATGACGGTGGCCGGGCCGAAGGCGGCCAGGTAGCGGAGGATCACTTCGTCTGGCGTAGGATCGGTTCCAACCGAGCGGCCCAGCCATGCCTCGACCGTAGTCCAGGTGGCCTGGCCACTGGCGCCCCAGATCCCGCGGGGCGGCAACTGGACCACCGGCATGAGGTAGCGGATCCCGTGGGCAAGGGATACAGGATCGCGATCGGGCCACCGCTCCTGAAGCAGCTTGCCGAGCGCCGCCGTGGTCCGTGGCTGCTCCTCCAACAGCGCCCGCCCGGCCGCCAGCAATTCCTCCATATCCATGCCGGCAAGATTTCGCCCGAAGGGGCTGCTCTGTAGTCCGCGCTCGAGCACGGGCCGGATCACCGGACGCAGGGTCAGGCAGTCCCGCGCGGTTACCAGGTGGAGGGTCGCGCGCATCAGCGAGACTCGGACGGCGAGCCTGTCGCTCATCAACTGGGCCAATTCGTCCGTACGGAAACCGTCGAGCCGGGCCCATAGGCCGACATAGGGCGCGTTGGGCGACTGGGCCTGCATGCCGACCAGATGCTCAATTGTCTCGGCGACGCCGTGGGTCTCCCGGCGTAGGAGGAATTGCCGGGCCAGGAGGGCCCGGTTGAGCGCGCGCCGGCCAAGCACCTCGCCGGACTCACTTCCCCCTGGTACGGGGGCCTTCGTAAATGGCCGTATTGCCATATCTATCCTTATTCCCTTCCGGCGACTCAGGCGTTCGGCGTTTCCTGCATGATACCGACCAGGTTGCCATTCCACACTTTCGCCACGAATTTGCCGCCCTGGCGGCACACTTCGCACATCTTCCCGACACCTCTCCTCCCTATGCTGGCTCTTGACAGGTGCGATAGTGCCTGACGATCCGCCAAGCACAACTAAGGAGAGGAAACATGGCCAGAGAGTGGATTATCGAGGCGACCGATCTGCGCAAGACCTACGGGACCAACGACCAGAAGGTGGATGCTCTCCGTGGGGTCGATTTCCGGGTGGCCAGGGGGGAGATGGTGGCAATCATGGGCCCCAGCGGCTGCGGCAAGACGACCATGCTCAACTGCCTCTCCGGTCTCGACGACTTCAATGGGGGCGACGTGAAAATCGCCGGCACCTCGCTGCGCGATATGAACGACAACCAGAAGACCGAATACCGCGCCAAGCGGATGGGGTTTATCTTCCAGGCCTATAATCTGCTCCCTGTGTTGTCGGCG
>DATBTL010000227.1:0-4990 GCA_036559345.1 Chloroflexota bacterium
CCGATTCACCCCCAGGGCGGTGGCCAGGGTTCGTTCAGGCGGCAACCGCATGCCCTGTCCGAGCGAACCGCCGAGCACGGCCGCCTCCACCCCATCGTGGATTTGCCGGTAGAGGGGAGGCGCGTCCACCGTCCGATCCAGCGACAAGCCGAGCAGCAGGCTGGCCACTGGACGCCGGGCGGCGCGATCTACAGGTAAGGCGGACACTTATTAGCTCCACCAGGCAATGAGCAAGGCGCTCGGGCGCTCACATTTGGTCACGCCAAACTCCCCCTGACCACCGTGACCGCCTTGCCGCCTACCCGCACCCTATCGTCTCTTACCCGCACCCAGATTTCGCCGCCGCGGGCGGATGCCTGGTAGGCGGCGAGATTGGCCATCCCAAGCTGGTCCGCCCAATAGGGCCCCAGGGTGCAATGCGCGGACCCGGTGACCGGATCCTCGTCAATGCCGGCGCCGGGGGCGAAATAGCGGGAGATGAAGTGGTAGCTGGAATCCTCCCCCCGGCTGGATACAATCGCCCCACTCGCGGTGGCGGCACGCAGCGCGGCAAAATCGGGGTGGGCCTGACGCACCGCCCGCGCATTTTCCAGGATCACCAGATAATTCCGCTGCACCGAGGCTGGATTGTCGCCTGGGCCGGCGATTCCCGTCCAGATGGGAGAGACACCAAGGGCAGCCAGGACGGAGGGCGGCAGCGGGGTGGGCTCGGCTGCCCAGACCGGCAGATCTAGCCAGATCAGCCCGTCGCGACGGCTGGCCGTCAGTTCACCGCTCCGGGTCTGAAACCGGATCGTCGCGCCCGCGTCGACCAGCCCCTGCTCCCACAGGGCGTGGGCGGAGGCGAGCGTGGCATGTCCGCACAGATCCACTTCAACCGTGGGAGTAAACCAGCGGAGGGAGAAGCCATCACCCTGGCGGACCAGAAACGCCGTTTCGGAAAGATTCATCTCCGCCGCGAGGGCCTGCATCCAGGTTGCCTCGGCCGGGGCGCTCAGCAAACAGACGGCGGCGGGGTTCCCGCCAAACGGTTGTTCGCTAAACGCATCGATATGCCAGAGTGGGGTCGGCATCTGCTCTCCCTTTCAGCTAGTGGGCCATACAGAAGTTGTGTGCATCGCATCTCGCCAACCAACAGCCGACTGCAGTCGTCGTTCCTTCCATCCGGCCTCAGCCGGAGGCCCGCGCGACACCCACACGTGGCGCCCAGGCTACCCGGCCAGCACCGGACTGCCACTCACCTCCCGAACCTGGGCCTTGATTGCCTCGCCCAGGCGGCGGACCCCCTCCTGGATCAAGGCCGGCGACGCGTGCGAGTAGCTCAAGCGCATCGAGCCGACCCCGCCGCCGTCCACGTGAAAGGCAGCCCCAGGCACGAAGGCAACCTTCTGGCGCAGGGCCTCGCGCAGCAGGACCGCGCTGTCCACGCCCGCCGGGAGGGTGACCCAGACGAAAAGCCCGCCTTCCGGTTTGGTCCAGCCCGCGTCCGCCGGGAGGTACTGGGCCAGCGCGTCGAGCATGGCCTCGCGCCGTTCCCGGTAGACCTCTTGGAGCTGTTCGATGTGCGCCGCCAGATCATTGTGGGTGCAGAAATGGAGAAGGGCCCGCTGGGCCAGGGAATCGGTGTGCAGATCGGCTGCTTGCTTGGCCATCACCAACCGCTCGATCAGCGGTTTTGGCGCGACCGTCCAGCCCACCCGGAGGCCGGGGGCGAGAATCTTGCTGAACGTCCCGAGGTACACGGTCTCCTCACCGCCCGGCAGAGCGCGGAGCGGCGGAACCTCCGGGCCGGCGAATCGCAGCTCCCCGTAGGGATCGTCCTCGACGATCGGGAGTGACCGCCTGGTGGCCACCGAGAGGAGGGCTTGGCGGCGGGCCAGGCTCATCGTACACCCGGACGGATTCTGGAAGGTCGCGACCGAATAGAGCAGGGCGGCGGACCGTCCGGCCTGGTCGAGCGCCGCGTCCAGCAAATCCACCCGCAGTCCCTCGTCATCCATCGGCACGGGGACGAAGGTCGGCTGCTGTGGGAGGAAGGCATTAAGCGCCCCAACATAGCTTGGCGCCTCCACCACCATGGGGCTGCCAGGGGCGAGCAGCGCCTTGCCCAAAAGGTCGAGCGCCTGTTGCGAGCCAGTCGTGATCAATACTTCCTCCACCGAGGTGTGGATGCCGCGTTTCGCGAGGTGCTCCACCACCCAGGCGCGGAGGGGAGCATGGCCCTCGGTGGGGCCATATTGCAGCGCCGACGCGCCCTGCTCGCGGATCACCGCGTCGAACGAGGCCCGCAGGCCCTCGACGGGAAAGTAATCGGAGGCAGGAAGGCCGCCCGCGAAACTAATCACCTCCGGCTGCATGGTGACGGCCAGAAGGTCGCGAATCGCCGAACTGCGCATTCGCCCATCCGATACCGCCAGCAACCGTTCCCACGGCAAACCCATCGCCCAACCTCCCTGTTCACAACCGAAACACCACCGACTACCATTTTGGCCGACCAGCCAATAGTGAGTTGGCCGACCATAGTGCTCAGTGTAGGGTACAGGCAGGGGGAAGGGAACCGCCAATCAGACCGATACTACCCAGCCAATTTAGACAACGGGTAGTGGTCGAGCGCCCTTCCGGTCGCGTATCGTAGAGGTCCGCAATTGTCCGCAGGCGGCGCTGATCCCGGAACCCCGCGTGTCCCGGATAGTTGCCGCCAGGCCATACTCCACCAGGCGGTCGCGGAAATCCGAGATGACCAGGGGCGATGACGGATGATAGGGCATGTCGTCCACCCGGTTCCAGGGAATGAGGTTGATATGGCACAACATGCCGCGCAACAGGCGGGCCAGGCCCTCCGCCTGCTCCACCCCATCGTTCACCCCTTCGAGCATCGTATACTCGAAACTGACTCGCCGGTGGGTGCGCGCGATATACTCCTCGCAAGCATCCAGCACCTCGGCAAGGGGATAGCGCCGATTGAGCGGCACCAGCGTGCTCCGCAAGGCGTCGTCCGGTGCGTGCAGGGAGACCGCCAACCCCACTTGCAGGTTTTCACGGGCGAAGCGTTGGATCGCGGGCACTACCCCGGAGGTGGAGATCGTGATGTGGCGTGCCCCCAGCCCGAAGGCGTCGGGATCGGTCAGCAGGCGGACGGATTCAAGCACCGCGTCATAATTGAGGAATGGCTCGCCCATTCCCATATAGACGATATTGGTGACTTGCTCGCCGCGAGTCCGCAAGAGACGGGCGAAGTAGAGAATCTGCTCGACCATTTCGCCGACCGTGAGGTCGCGCGCCCAGCCTTGCCGCCCGGTCGCGCAGAAGGTGCAGGCCAGGGCACAGCCAACCTGCGAGGACAGACACACGGTGTGGCGGCGGCGAATGTCTCGCCCCCCATAGGCCATCAGCACGCTTTCCACCAGGGCGCCATCCTGCAGCGCGAACAGCGCCTTGGTGGTCTGGCCGGAGGAATCACTCACTTCGTGGACCACGCGGAGGTCGCTCAGGCGCACTTCCAGATCAAGCTGCTCGCGGAGCGCCCGCGGCAAGTCGGTCAGTTCACCGGGGCTGGTGGCCAGCCTGCGATAGAGACCGTGGTGTACCTGGGCGGCCCGGAAGGGCGGCAAGTTACGGTCGGCGGCCCAGGATCGCAGTGCGGCGAGATCGCGTCCCACGAGGGAGATTCTTTGGTCAATGGGTTGGGTTTCGGTTGTCAGAATCGTCTCCAGTTTCAGCGGCGCACGGCCCAGGCAAGGTTGATCAGAACCAGACCGATCCACACGACGAGGATGGCCGGGAAACCGGCGAGGGCGCCTGAGATCGCGGTGAGCGGCACGCCGATTCCCATCGAACCGAGAATAAGGCCAATTTCCTCTTGTGAAATTTTGCCATGGCCGGATTTTGACTTTTGCAAACGCCAGTCAATTTGGGCCTCAATCCCTTGCTGCATGCCGATCAGAATCTTCTGGGCCAACTCCTCGGTTGCTCTTGATGGCAGGGCGCCGACCCCCTGCGCGGCCAGCGCTCGGTCCAGGTCCTCGGTTATCGTTCCTTGTGGCGGAGCATAGCCATATTCGTTCATCGAGCCCTTCCCCCGTCACGCCCGTCATGCACTACGGCGCCAACACATCACACTGTAGGGTAGCAGACGCGCGGGGTTATGGCATTTCCCGAGCCAAGCGCGCCAGCCTGAGCAGTTCCCCCACGCTCCATGCCTGGGCGATGCAGCCGCGCGGCGTGTGCGGCGCGTCACCGTCGAAAATCTGACTCACCGTTCCCAGCCCCGCTTCCCGAAGATGCGGAATGAATGGTTCCAGGAGCCGATCGAGATCGGGTACCTTGCCTTCCAGAACGCGGAAGGCGTCCACGTAGAGCCCTAGAAGCCAGGGCCACACCGTTCCCTGATGGTAGGCGCTATCGCGCCGTGCCTGATCGCCTTCACATCGTCCGCGATATTCCGGATCACCAGGCGAGAGAGTTCTCAAACCGTACGGGGTCAGGAGATGTTTGGTGACCACGTCCAGAGCCCGCCGCGCCTGGTCTCTTGGCACCAATGGGGTGGCCAGGGCGAGCGCGAAAAGCTGGTTGGGGCGTACGCGCCCATCATCGCCATCCGGGCCGTCAATCACGTCAAACAGGCACCCTCCCTCCTCATTCCAGAAGCGTGTGGTGAACGAGGCGCGGGCCTGGCTGGCCGCTTCCTGGTACCGAGCTGGATCCTCGTCCATCCGCGGCGCCCAGGTGCTCATAAGCTCCAGCGCCTGGATCCACAGCGCGTTTACCTCAACCGGCTTCCCCACCCGCGGCGTGTAGACGCGGTCGTGCAGCCGCGCATCCATCCAGGTCAGATAGGTGGGCGCCTGCCCCTCCGCCTGCTCGCCGGCCCGCAGCAGCCCGTCCTGGGGATCCACCCCAATCCCGGCATGGGTGCCCCGGGTGTAGGACTCGATAATCCCGCGCAGGGTTGGGTAGAGGTCCGGCAGCAGCCGAGGATCGGAGCCCGCCG
>DATBTL010000228.1:0-2627 GCA_036559345.1 Chloroflexota bacterium
GAAGGCTTCCTCCACCTCATTCAAGCTGATCCGGGCCGAGACCAGTTCGTCCAACTGCAACGTGCCCTTGCTGTACCAGTCGGTGAGCATGGGGAAGTCACGACTGGGAAGGCAATCCCCGTACCAACTGACCCGGAGCGATCCGCCGCTATCGAAGAAGCCCTGCATGGGGAGATTCAGCACTGGACCTGGACCGGGAACTCCGATCAACACGGTGACTCCGGCATGGCCGCGGGCGCTCAGTGCCTGCAGGAGCGTTTGGGGTAGCCCAATGCACTCAAAGGTGTAATCCACCCCCAGGCCGCCGTTGATCTCCTTGATCGCGGCCACCGGGTCGCCCTTGCTTGCATTGATCGTGTGGGTGGCGCCGAATTCTTTGGCCCAGTTGAGCTTTCTCTCCTCCACGTCCACGGCGATGATCGTGCGGGCATGGCCGATCCGCGCGCCCTGGATCACGTTGATCCCCACCCCCCCGCAGCCGAAGACGGCTACCGTGCTGTCACGCCGCATCTCCGCCGTATAAAGCGCCGCCCCTACCCCGGTCATCACCCCGCAGCCGATCAGACAGGTCTGCGCGGCGGGGGCGTCGTGCGGTATCACTACTGTTCGCCTGCTATGGACCACCGTATGGGTGCAGAATGTACCCAGGTCCAGGGCCGGGGTAGGGGTCAGCCCATCGTGGGTATGCATGCGGGGGACGGCCTTGAGGCTGTCCGAGCAGAGGTGCAGCAGGCCCATCCGGCAGTGGCGGCAGATCCCGCACGGGGCGCGCCAGGCAAGGATCACCTTGTCTCCCACCTTGGGGACGCGCACCCCTTCGCCTACCTGCTCCACGATGCCGGTCCCTTCGTGACCCAGCAACACCGGCAGATCGCCGGCCATCCCATTTCTGATGTGCAGGTCGGTATGACAGACTCCGCTGGCCAGGATGCGCACCAGCACTTCTCCCGGCCCTGGCGGATCGATGGTGATCTCCTCCACCTCTACGGGCGCCCCAACCTTGCGCGCCACGATCGCTTGCCCTGTGATCGCCATGCGGTCCTCCCTCTTGCCATCCGCCCCCCGAAAATCGGGGGGAATCACCTGGATTCTCGCATACCAGAGGCTTGCGCGCCAAACGTGGAGCTCTGGGGGCGCCTTAGATCGTGAACAAATTCGCGCGCTGCCCATGGCACGTAATTCGTCGGATCGGTCGGATCGGTCCGATCCGTCCGAGAAGCGCTCCTCTACGGCACGATCCCATCTACCCGCAGGTTCTTTCCTCTGACCAGCAAGGTGCTGGCGTTGTTACCTACATTCACCGTGTAGAGGCCGTCGGCGCTCGTGTTTTGGCGGTCGACCACGACGGTCTGGGCATCTTGCCAGCCCATCACCTGGGCGTCGGGTGCGATATCGGCCTTGCCGCCGCCACTCAGATTGGCCAGCATGGCGATTGGACGGATTAGGGGCGCGGTCGCCCCCTTGGGATACAGCACGTCGTCCCGTGTGTAGGCGATCCGGGTGTCGTCGGGGGAGACGAATGCCTGGCGGCTAAAAAAGGTGGCGCGAGGGGCGGGCAGCTTCTTGGTGGCTTTATCGTGGTAGGAGGCTGCCGTATCGATCGCCGTAACACGCCGCGCCGGAAGGTGCATGACGCTGATCGCCAGGGGGAATTGGCCCTCACCGGAGGGGATAGTGCCGTCGGCGGTGGCGAACACCGCGAACTGCCCGCTGGGGCTTACTCCCAGCACCTCGCCGGTGGGGAGGGTATTGCCGCCCAGAGGGGGGAAATAATCACCCACCATGTCATTGACCGCCGGATCAAACTCCTCCAGGCCCCGATGCAGGCCAAACATGGCGCTGGATGCATAGGACATCTGGACCAGCAGAGTCGGCGGGCTGCCGGCGCGCCAGCCATAAATAATCGGAATGTCGCCATAGGTGCCGCCCGCCGCGGCTTGCAGCAAGACCCGTGGATTCCGTCCTTGTTGGTCCGTGATTACGATCCGGCTGGCCGCCATGTTGATGTTGAGCCCTTCGATGGTACCGGAGGTGACGAACTGCCAGGTCAGATATTGGCCATCGGGCGATGGCCACACATCGTATACGTCCTCGCCCGCCTTGATCGGCGGTGTAATCGGTTGACGATGCCCGTAGATGTCCCCCAGCATATAGCCGTTGTCATAATAGGTAAATTCCCAGCCGGCATAGCGGGGCCGCTTGAAGGCCGAGGGACTGGGGGACAGGTTGGCCAGGCCCACCGGGCCCCCTCCAGAGGCGGGAATAAGCACCACCTGCTGGCCGTCATCATAGACGATCGAATGGTCCAGGGCGCCGAAACTGGTCCGCGAGCGCGACTCGGCCTGACTGGGAAGCGCCTGCCCGATCAAGAGAGCGCCGGCGGCCAGCGCGATCAGCAGACCACGCCGGATCATCGCCCACCGCCCATCGGTTCCTCGCCGATATCGCTCCGGCTCCAACAGCCGGTGAAGGAAATGCGGCCAACCGCGCGGTAGGCATTCTGGCGCGCTTCCGCCAGGGTCTTCCCCTGTCCCACCACGGTGAGCACCCGGCCATCGGCGGTGATCACCTGGCTATAGGGGTCGCGGGAGACCCGCGTCGCCTGGGCATCGAGTTGTTTGGAGCGG
>DATBTL010000229.1:0-13411 GCA_036559345.1 Chloroflexota bacterium
TCCCAAGGCGGTGCCCCTACAACTGATGGCGGACTTGCGCCAAGTTGTACTAGGATTAGTTGGCGATCCCAAGAAACAGGGCCCCACCACCAGCCGCGCCTGGGTGGGTCACCACCGCGAGGCTGGTAAACGCGGACAGAATGGGCTGGATCCTAGCATCGTAGCGCGTGAGATCCGTCCCTCGATCCTTCGCCAGTTGCTCGAAAGTCTGGCGCAGCGCCGTCAGGTTGGCGTACGCGACCGCCCCGGCTCCGGCGCCGCCGGCAGCCTGAATCGCGGCCTGAAATTGCGGGTCGGCAGCCAGCGTGCCCGCGGAGCCCACTGCCTGCAGGGCCGCCACATCGGCCGGTAACGCGGTGGCGATCACCAAATAGCCGTTCAAGAAAGCGTAGCCCACTCCATCTGGAGTGGCCTTGAGCACCTGCTGCACCACTCCTCCGGCGCCGGTCGTGCTCACGAGCTGGAGCGCTGAAGGGTTATTGCTCAGGGCCTGGAAAGCACTCAGGATTTGATGCAGCTTCCCATCCACCAATGCCTGGTTGTCGATCTTGAGGGTAAATACCAGGGACAGCCGGCGACCCGCCGCGGATTGCGCCGAGGCCGATCCGGTCGGGAGCAAGGCAACGCTCGCTTCTCCGGTCAAGAGGGGTAGCACGTCCTGGTTCAAATCCAGGCCGAGCAGCCGATCGATCACCTTGATCGGATCCAGGGCCGGCCCAGTATTCCCCGCCTCCTGCCTCAGGGTTGCCGCCTGGGTGAGCGCGTATTGGATGATCGCGCCGGGATTGGTCATCGCGGCGTAGAAGAGGGTGCCGGCCGGGAGAATGCCGGGAGTGGCGCCGCTGGTCGGCATTAGATTCGGGGTTTTGGCCAGGTCGCCCGTGGCAACCCGGGGACTGGCGGTCACGAGCAGGCCATGCGGTTCCGCGCTGACCGAGAATGCCTGGCTCAAGGTGCCGCTGATCGCCGGTCGCGCGGCCATTCGGGGCATCAAGGCCGCGGCGAGCTGTTGATCGGCGGCCAGATCAACGTGAACGAACAGAGAGGCTAGCCGGCCATCGGGTAGGGCGGCGAGGGTGGTCTGGAAATCAGGATTGGCGGCCAGACTGGGCGCGCTCCCAGTAGCCGCGTCAAGGGCCGCATTGATGGTCGGGGCATCTCCCGCCACGATCGCGGTATCCTTCACCACCGCGACCTGGAGGGTAATGGCGTTTAGACGGCTCATCTCGGGAGCGGAAAGACCCGTACCCGCGCCTGCGGATCGCAGCAGGCCGGCTACATTCACACTGGTAATGGTGACCCCATCGTGAGTCGCGGTCGCATTGCTTGACACCCCCTGGAGCATCAAGGCTCCTTGTAAGGCCACGGCGCCGACCCCCGGCCTCAGTCCCGCGTCCACCAGAATATGGAACTGGGGTACCACGTTGCCCTTGGTAGTGATCGCGGTGGTCACTGGAAGCATCGATACGGCGGTCTCTCCGTTAAAGACCCCGTTCAGGGCCGCCATAAGCTGGGAAAGCATGGTGGAGAGTCGCGCGTTGGCGCCGGAGGCCTGGCTCCCCATGAGGGCGGAAAGGTTCACCTTGCCCAGCACCGCGTGCTCAAGCGACATGAGGTTCGTATTCTGGTCGGCCGCGGTTGCCTGCACGGCGGCAAAGGCTACCGCGTTCGCGGGGGTAAGAGCGGCAAAATCACTCTGCGCGATCCCGATTCCGCCGGCGGCTCGCGCCGGCTGGAGAGCCGCTCCCCAAGTTGGAAGTAGGGCAAGCAGTAGACCCGCGGTCACCACTATGCGTGATCGTCCCATGGCGCTCATTCCCCATCTGACTATCGGTTCCGTTCGAGAACTCACTGTCCAGTCTACCGTGCCCCGATCATCGGGTATAGGTGTGTCGCGTTTCCCTGGTGGTTGCGCCGATTGTCTTTCCCCTGGTATACTCCTCGTGCGGTAGATGCCCGCCACGGGCGGCATCCCCATTGGGCGGCGTAGCTCAGCGGTAGAGCAGCGGACTCATAAGCCGTTGGTCAGTGGTTCAAATCCACTCGCCGCCACCCCCCTCGGCGCTTCCGCGCCGGTCAGTGTCCGGCGTGTGTGGCTGATGATTGATTTGCACACCCATTCCACGGCCTCCGATGGCACCCTCAGTCCCGCCGAACTGATCGATATCGCCCGTCAATCGGGACTCACCGCCCTGGCGCTCACCGACCACGACACGGTTGATGGGATCGAAGCGGCCCTGGGCGCGCTTGGGGAATCCGGCCTGACTCTCTATGCTGGGGTGGAATTGACCGTCCGGTTCGAGGGGCACGGACTGCATCTGCTCGGCTATGGGGTCGATCATACGGATCGTACGCTCCGAGACACCCTCCATGCGCTCGCGGCGCGGCGCGAACAACGGGCCCGACAGATGGTCGAATCGCTCCGCGGGATGGGACTGCCCATTACCTGGGAGCGCGTCCGGAGACAAGCGCGAGGCACGGTGGGCCGGCCGCACATTGGGCGCGTCCTGGTCGAGGACGGTTATGCCCGGGACGTGAATGATGCGTTCGCGCGCTTCATCGGCAGCTCCTGCCCGGCATATCTTCCCTCGGCCTCGTTGCCGGTCGAGGGGTTGGTGGCGCTGATCGAAGGGGCGGGCGGGCGGGTAGGCTGGGCCCATCCCTACCGGGGGAAGCATCCGCCAAACGTGCCGGAACTGCTCCCGGCGCTGCTGCGCGCTGGACTCAGCGGGATCGAAATCTACCACCCGGACCACGACCCGGCGATGATCTCGGTCCTCCGTGGGCTGGCCGAGCATCACGGGCTTTGGTGGTCCGGGGGAAGCGACTATCATGGCCCCGCCCGCCCCCCAGGCCGGCTGGGGGCGGTGCGGGTGCCGGATTCGGTTCTCGAGCAGGGCCCCTTTCAGGTGAGCGATTCCTCCCGCCGGGCGGAATCGTAGCGGGCTCGGGCCTCCTCGTGGTAGGCCGGGACGGTCACATCCCACCATCCCGTGGCAGTCAGGCCATTCCACGGCTGTTCCTGGCTGCACATCGCCTCCACCACGGCGGGCCGTCCGCTGGCAAAGGCGCGTTGAAGAGCGGATCCGACTTCGGTGGGATGGGTTACGCGCTCGGCGTGACAGCCCATTCCTTCCGCCACCTGGGCCAGATTGACCGAAAACTGGCTGCCATCCCGCTTGAGGAACGTGGTGGCGATCACCCGATCCGGACCAAACTGGTTGGTTTGCAGGTTCTTGATGCACTCCCAGCCGTTGTTGTTGCAGACCAGGAACACGGCGGGAATGTCATTCTGAGCCGCCATCGCCAATTCCTGCACGGTCTGGAGGAAGCCGCCATCCCCCGTGATCGTCAGCACCTGCCGGTTCGGCGCCGCCAGTTTGGCTCCGATGGCGCCCGGCACCTCGAAGCCCATGGAAGAGAAACCGCCGGGGGTGATATGTTGGCGCGGACCATAGACGGGGAACTCCGTGAAGACCTGGCTCTGCGGATTCCCCGCTCCCGTGACCACGATGGCGTCGCGGTCCAGGAACCGCCGGGCCTCCGCCAGCACCCGCGAGATCGCCATCGGCGAGGCATCGCTTTCGCGGGTGGGGCGCAGCGCCTCGTCCCACTGCTTCTTCAGGCTCTGGATGTGCGCGTAATACGGTGAGGCTCGATAATCCCGCGCCGGCCGGAGATCACGGAGGGCGACCAGCAGATCCTCGAGCGTGGCGTGGGCATCGCCCACGATGCCAATCTCGGTGGGATAGTTTTTCCCAATCTCATAGGGGTCGATGTCAATGTGGATCAACTGGGTCGGAGGGATGCTGAAGGTGACTCCGCGGCGGAAGGACGACGCCGTGCGATCGGTGAAGCGGCATCCGACCGCGAGGATCACATCCGCCTCGCGGGCCAGCGTGTTGCCCGATATGCTGCCCAGATCGCCGCAGGGCCAGGCGTAGAGATCGTGATCCTCGGGGATCGTGCCTTTCCCCATCCAGGTAACGGTGACCGGCGCGCCCAGGAACTCGGCCACCTGCTGCAAGGCCGCTTCGCCGCCGGAGGCCATCACGCCGCCTCCGACCAGGATAAGCGGCCGCTTGGCGCGCAGGAGGGACTCGGCAGCCCGATTGACCATCTCGGGATCGCCATGAGGGCGGCCGCGGGGACGCCGCGAGGCCGGGTCGGCGAGTTCCACTTCCGCGAAGTCCGCTTGCAGGTCCATCGGGAGATCGAGGAGAACCGGTCCGCGCCGTCCCTCCAGCATCAGGTTGAAGGCGAGGTGCAGGACATTCGGGAGTTGATCCACCTTACTTGGCTGCCACCAACGTTTGACGACTGGCTCCAGCATGCGAGGGAAGTTCGCCCACTGAGTCCGCTCCAATTCCTGGAGGACCCCGCGGCCCCGCATGTGCGTATGCACCGATCCGGTCATGAGGAGGATCGGAACCGAGTCGATGTAGGCGTTTGCGATCCCCATGGCGGTATTCGCGGCGCCCGGGCCGATCGAGGTGAAGACTCCGCAGACTTTGCCGGAGACCCGGTAGAAGGCATCGGCCATATGGGCCGCGCCCTGCTCATGGATTGCCTGCACCACCTCAATCTCGCCCCGCCGATCGACAAAGGCGTCAAGAAGACTGGTAATGCCGTGGCCCGAGACCCCGAAGAGATACGGAACCTCCTCGCGAATCAGGTAGTCGGCGATAATTTGCCCACCGGTCATGCGCATCGCAAGTCCTCCCTGACTAAAGATCAAACTGCTTCCGCAGATACTCCCTACTGCGGGTGGCGGCGGCGAGCGGATCGCGCGGGGCGTCCTGCTCCGGAATGATCCAGCCCTGATACCCGCCGCCTCGGAGAGCGCCGATCATCCGGGCAAGGTCCACCATGCCGTCGCCAAGGGGCACGAAAAGGCCATGCTTGACCGCCTCCGGCAGGCTGAGACGGCGCGACCGAGCTACTTCCAGCTTCTCGGCGTCGATATCCTTCAGGTGGACATACCAGATGCGACTGGCGTAATCGACGAACACGGCCTCCGGATCGCTCCCTCCATAGGCAAGGTGGCCCGTATCGGGACAAAGTCCGAGGAAGTTTGGGTCGGTAAGGGCCAGGACCCGGTCAATCTCGGCCCGTGTTTCGACATAGGTGCCGACATGCGGATGCAGCACCCCTCGCATTCCACGGAGCCGCAGTTGCTCGCCGATCCGATTGAGGCCATCCGCCAGGTTCCGCCACTGGCTCTCGCTCAAGCCGTCACTACCGTCGGACGCCACTCTTCCGGCGACCGCGACCCGTTGCGGGGTGGTGTGATCGGAGAGGATCAGCACCTCGCTGCCCAGCGCCAGCAACCGATCCGCCACAACCATGGCGCGGGCTACCTCCTGGTCATGCAAGGACCGGTCGAGGAGGCGCACCTGGTGGAAGGTTGCCGCCGCCCGAAGACCATGCCGCCCCAGAGCTGTTTTCAACTCCTCAGAGTCGGGGGGGAAGTGATAGCTAATCTCGGTTCCTTCGTAGCCGGCGGCCGCCATTTCGGCGAGCAGCCGGTCGAACGGGGGTGGAGAGGTCCAGTCGTAGAGGGGATCGAAGCCCCAGGTAACCGACGCGGTGCCCACGGAAATCATCGGATTGGTTCTCCATCTTGAACTTTTGTACTGTACAATCCTGTTACACCCTCGTCAATCCGCTCCAGCCAGCCGTCACTCCGAAGCGACCTGATAGGTCCTCAGGAGGACGCACGCCTGGTTTGCCCACTGAAACTCGTCCTCCGCCGCCCGCCGCGCGGCTTGCCCGAGGCGATGCAGCAGGGCCGGATCCGCGGCAAGAGCGTTTACTGTAGCGGCAAGAGCGATAGGGTCCCCTTGGGGAAAGATCAGACCGGCGTCATGCCGGCCAAGCTCCCGCCGTATCTCCGGGAGGTCACTGGCTACAACCGCCAATCCACCCATGCAGTAGTCGAAGAGTTTATTCGGCGAGCAGAGATAGTTGTTCAAGGAAGTGGCAACATAGGGGATCACCCCAATGTCCATCCCGGCCAGGGTAGCTCCCAACTGCTCGGCCGGCACCGGTTCATGGACAATTAGGCGCCCTTTGAGGCTGGGATCGCCGACCTGAACATCAAGCCAGGGCCGCAGAGATCCGCTCCCTCTGATGTGTAAGACTACCCGGGGATCGATGCTGGGGAGGGCCTGGAGCAGCACCTCCAGCCCGCGTTCCGGCAGGAGCGCCCCCAGATAGACCATTCCGATCGTTCCGTGGCTGCCAGCGGATCGCGGTGGCATCGGTTGCAAGGGCGGGCAGTTCATCACCACGGCGGGGAGGCGGGGGAGCCGATGGCGATGGCGGAGTTCGTGTGCCAACACCTGATTTACGGTAATCACCGCCGCGGCCCGCGCGATGAGTTGGTGCTCGATCAGGCGCCAGCACCCATTGTAGAGTTGCGAGCTATGAGCAAGCATATCGGGATAGAGTTCGTGAGAGTCATAGATCAGGCGCGCGCCCAACTTCCGCGCGATGAGCGTGCCGGCCCAGAGAGTATCCAGGTCATGGGCATGAACGATGTCGGCGGGGACGCGGGACCCCGCTCTGGCCAGGGCTAGATTGAGCCAGAGGGTGCCGGCCAGGGCACGCGCTTCCCGGAGCACCCTCAATCTTGCACGCTGCTCTGGCGCCTTGGCTCCGCCGCTCACGCCGGGAGTGGCGGTCGCCTTCCGCGGTGAGCCTCTTCGCCTCGGCAACAAGCGGAAGAGCACGCGCAATGGGCGTGGGGCGGTGTGGCGCACCACGGTCGCCCCGCCAAGCTGGGCTGGTCGTCCCTCGAAGGGGCCTGGTGGGAGGCACACGATAGTGACCCGGTAACCGGCCGCCGTCAAGGTGTCGGCTTCCTTGATCACGCGATAATCAAAGGCGGGCTCGCCCAGGAGCAGCATGGTCACGGCGGCTCCGGCGGGCGGCGCGGAAAGATCCCTGCTCGATTCCGGGCCCTTCATGCTCGGGCCGGCTCCCCATCCAGAAAAGCGCGGGCCCACAGTTCCACGCTGACCAGCCGCCAGAGGAGCGTACTCTGGTTGACCCGCCCGGATCGATGAGCCTCCAGGAGGGTACTCGCGAAGCTGGGATTCACGAACCCGCGCTCCTTGAACGACGGTGAGGAGAGAATATCCTCAACCCAGCCGCTGAGCGAGGTACGGAACCAGATGTCCTCTGGGGTGCTGAAGCCCTTTTTGTCCTGGCGGCGGCGCACCGGATCGGGCAGAATACCCTTCATGCCATCGCGCATGAGCACCTTGGTCTGCCCATGGCGGAGCAACAGGTCGTTGGGGAGCCGCGAGACGAACTCGGCCAGCCTGAAATCGAGAAATGGGGTCCGGGCCTCGATGGAGAAGGCCATGGAGTTTCGATCTTCATAGTGCAGGAGGGCGGGCAACCCCGTGTAATTGAGGTGGTTGTACAACGTGGCATGGAGGCTGGTGCCGGGCCGGGCAACCCAGGTGTCATCCGGCGGTCCCAGGCCGGCCAGGTTCGCGCCCAGGAGCGGCGATCCCGATCGCCGACGCTGGGCGAGGGCCCGCAGCGCCGGACTGGGAGCTGCTTGGCGCGAGAGGAGGCCGGCCGCCATGCCGCGGGCCAGTCCGCCCCACGGGGATGCGTGGTAGCGGCGATACAGGGCCAGATCTCGGCCACATGAGGGGATCCGGCCCGCCAGCACCTGGTCGGCGAGGCCGATACCGAAGTACCCGTGGTACCCCGCGAGGAGTTCGTCCGCGCCCTGTCCATCCAGAAGCACCTTGATCCCGCGTCGATGCGCCGCCTGCATGACATGCCACTGGGCCAGGATGCTGGTCGAGCCAAAGGGCTCGTCCTGATGCCAGACCACGCGGGGAACCAAGTCCTCAATGGCCTCCTCGTGGCCTGGGAAGGTAAAGTTGGCCTCCGCGCCGGTCGCGGCGATGACCTGGTTGATATAGGCCCGCTCGTCGTGTCTTGGATCATCATAGCAGGCAGAGAACGTCTTCTGCCGGGCTCCGCGCTCGTGCCAGGCCAAATCCTCGGAATCGGCGAACAGGAGGCGGTTGGCCAGGCAGACGATTGACGAGGAGTCGAGACCGCCGCTCAGGCAGGTGCCGACCGGCACGTCGGCTCGCAGGCGGAGCCGCACCGAATCCTCCAGGAGGGCCGCGAATTCTTCGGCGGCCCGCTCGCGGCCCGCCGCATCGGTCGGTCCCGAATCTTGCTCGATGGGCATGTCCCAGTAGCGGCACACTTGTTTCCCGTCGCGGCGGACGATCAGGGAATGCGCGGCGGGCAGTTGATGAATCCCCTCGAAGCACGTTCCGGCGGTATGGTCCAGCCACCCGGAGACCAGGAAGTCCCGGAGGATCGGCAGGTTCGGGGCCGGTTGGGCCGCCCAGGGATGCCCGAGCAGGGCCTTGATCTCCGAGGCGAACACCACTCCGCCTCCTGTCCCTGGCTCCGAGTAGTAGAAGGGCTTGACGCCAAACCGATCGCGGGCGCAAAACAGAATCTCTTGGCGCGAGTCCCAGAGAGCAAAGGCAAACATCCCGTTAAAGCGCTTGGGGCACTCGACCCCCCACTCCTCGTAGGCATGGAGGATCACCTCGGAGTCGGTGCGCGAGTGAAACTGGTGCCCTCGGTCACGCAACTCGCTCGTCAGGGCACGATAGTTATAGATCTCGCCGTTGAACACCAGCCAGAGTGTCCGGTCCTCGTTGGTCATTGGCTGGTGTCCGGCCGGGGAGAGGTCCACGATAGCCAGGCGGCGGAAGCCCAGGCGCGCATGGGTATCGGCGTAGACCCCATGATCGTCGGGTCCACGGTGGATCATCCGCTCCAGCATCGGTTCGACCGGATCGGGCGGCCCGGCGAAGGAGACCGTACCTGCTATCCCACACATGCGTACTTCAACTCGTTTCTCGCGAAATCAAACTATCCGAAGCGGTGAACCCGTATGCCACCCCCTGAGCCAACACAGCTTACGATCCCTGATCGAAGGTCTCGGGCGATGGCCTTCCGGTCACATTCAGCAGATCGTGATAGAGCCGCGCGCGGCGCGCTTGTGGGGTGGCGGGCCCGTCCACTGTTACTCGGCCATGATAGGCGAGCACGGTGGGCTGCGCCCCTGTGCGGCGGCGGAGGGCGTTGGCCATGGAAAGGTTGGGAGCGAGGACCGCGTCGACCCGCGTGAGCAGGAACCACTCAACAAGGTTCCCACATGCCCTGCCAACCTTCGTGCCTGACTGCTCGGTTATCCGCGGCTCGTACACCAGATAGGCCCGAGTGATCGAGGCGGCCACCGCCGCCGCCACGAGGGCGGGAAGATCCACGGCGTGATAGATCGCGGCGCGCTCGGCGATGGCGTTACCGGCGAGCTGTTTGATCCTGACCAAGCCATTCACGGGCGGCATGGAGTCGGAAGAGACCTGACAGACTCTCCGGTTCCTGGGTGGGTGGCCATTCGGCCCGAGCCGGCGTGTGAGCACGCGTGGTGCCGCCTTCGCCTTGAGCAAGGTGTGGTCGATTTCGGTCAGGGCGAGCCACAGCGGGAGTGGGGCGCGATAGAGGGAGCGGTGATTGCGATAGACCTGGGCTCGCGCGGCCAGAAGGGCGCGGAAGGAGATCGCGTTACGGCTGCCGCTCCCATGCTTCCGGTAGTGGAAGAGCACCTCCGGCACCGCCGCGCCCTTCCAGCCATGCTCGGCGAGCGCTACATAGAAATCCCAGTCCTCGCGTCCACCTCGCATGGAAGCGTTAAAGCCCCCTACCTGGTCGAACGCGGTCCGCCGGATCAGCGAGGTGGCGGCGATGTACGGACGGAGGCGGAGCCGCCGGGCGCTGTATGGGAGGGCGGGCAGAGCGCGCTGGCGCACTCCGAACGTGCGGTACGCGGTGTAGGCATAGGCAACCTCCGGGTGGTCCAGGAGGATCGGAACTGTCCGCTCGAGAAAGTACGGGTCCAGCCGGTCGTCGGCGCTGAGAATAGCGAAGAACTGGCCGGCGCTGGCCCGCACCCCGGCGTTATAGGTTGGGATGGCGCCCTGATTCGCCTGCTCGACAATCCTGACCCCCGGGATCTTCGCGTAGCGGCGGGCAATTTCCCGCGAGTTGTCCTCCGAGCCATCATCCACGATCACGATGTCCTGGGCTGGGAAGGTTTGCCCCAGGGCGCTTTCAATGGCGTCGGTCAGGAACGGTCCATAGTTATAGCAGGGGATGACGATGCTTACGGTCACCGTACGGGGGTCGGCGCTTCCCGTTTGCTCCTGGCTGGTCGCCAACAAGGCTCTCCCACTATGCACACGGCCAGCAAACCCGCCGCCATGCCCGAGCCACCCCCAGGACGATCACACGGGAGATCTCGGTAGGCCAGGGAAGAGTATACCGTACTGCCCCGGGGGCCGTGGTCAGGAGGCGATGCGATGTTCCTCGCCCAGGAGAACCCACCGGAGGCTATCCAGTTGGGCCGTGAGCGCCCGGCGGCGTTCATTCCGCGCCGCGAGCCGCTCCAGGGCATCGCGCCAACCCACGTCGCCAATCTTGACCTGGATAGACAGATGGGCGATTTCCTCGGCCAGCTGGCTCAACTCACGCTCACCCGCCAAGAGACGGGCATGCACTTCATCCTCGCAGCGCATATTTTTCACCCCTTACCGACATGGCTCCCGCGGTCTCCAGGGGCTCCATGACTCTGCACGCCCTTCGGATCGCCAGCAAGAGAAACAACCAATCCTCTCGATGCGAAGGCTGCCGGCCATCGATCTGGATGGCGGACAGCATATGCACCACGTCATGGCTCAGATCAAACTCGTCGGCCACTCCTTGCAACGAGACCGGTATCGGAGTCTCGTCAAGCTGAAGAGTTTGGCCCCCCAAGAGGGTGTGAAAGTCCATGGAGAGCGCGTCCGCTAATCGCCGAAGGGTAGGGAGCGACGGATCTTCTTGGTGCCCGCGCTCCACCTGCGATATGTAGGACGTGCTCACCCCGGCCGCCTTCGCCACCGACTTCGCGGTCATCCCGAGTGCTTTACGTCGTTTGCGAACTCGTTCGCCGAGCCCGCCGCCCTGTTCTTTTCCCATGGGAACAGCCTAGCACAATCCGCACCCCAAGTAAACCCCAATATAGTCCTGGTGCATTTTACTCCTGTCCAAGCGGGTTCCAATCAGCCATTGAGCATCATGTAGCCTGCCGAATTGGAGCCGGGCGGTGTATACTCGTCACAATGGCTCCTGAGATCCGTGGACCGATCTGGGCACGCCATGGATCGTCTGCTCGTGGAAGGAGCAAGTCCATGCTGGTTGGTCACCTACCTGAACTCATTTTGGTGTTAGTCGTGCTGTTGTTATTGGTGGGCCCAGGGAAGATTCCCTCCCTTGGCTCGGCGATCGGGAAATCGATTCGCGGTTTCAAGCAAGAGACCCACGGCCGCATTCATGGATCGGGTGAGGCACCGATGCCGGAGCGAGAGGGGCCGCGGCAGGGGTGAGGAGCGGCAGTCGTACGGAGAAGGGCTGCCGCCCGGCCCTGGCGCTCAGATGACGGTGGACGGTCGCTTTCCGCCGGCCCCGCCCCAAGGGAAGCGCAGCCTCATTGATCAGGCGGACAATCTGCCGGTGGTCGCCGCTCAGCTAGCCGCCGCTCCCGTTATCGGGGTGGACGTGGAGGCGGGAGTTCCTCCCCGCGAGCGGCATGGCCGCTTTGCTCTCCTCCAAATCGCCATCGAGGGTCTGACCTTCGCTATCGATCCGCTCAGGATTCGCGATCTTTCGGCGCTCGCCCCGATTATGGGCTCTGAACGGATCGTGAAAGTCTTCCATGGCATCGGCCTGGATCGTGACATGCTGGAGGGGGCTCACCTGCCGCTGCGGCAGGTATGCGACCTGAGCGATCTGGCCCGATCGGCCTACGGGAAGGGTGAGGCAAGTCTGGCCGCCCTGGCCCGGCGGGCCTTTGGCATTGGGATGGATAAGTCCTTACAGCGGAGCGATTGGTTACATCGCCCGTTGAGCCTACCTCTCCTCGCCTATGCCTGGCGGGATGCCGAACTGACGCTTGGACTCTACCAATGGGCGCGAGAGCATCATCCCACTTTAATCCGGTTGCATACGGCTCTGGAGCCGCGCCCGATCATTCCGGACCACCTGCCGGCCTGGTTGAGGACCGTGCTCGGCGGCTCCCGCCAGCCGGTGGCCGACCTGATGGCCCAGGAAGGGCTTGAGGTTGAGCGCGATACGGCCACCGTTCTACAGGCCATGGAATCCGGACTGGCCACGGTGTCCAACCCGGGGCTCCGGGCCCGGCTGTTTCGGGTGGCTGGCGAGCTTGACCTCTATGAGCTGGTGCCGGCCTTACTGACCGCCCTGGGCGCCGAGCCCGCGAATGAACGAGCGGCGGCCGCCAGAGCCCTGGCAACCCTGGGCGAGCAAAGCACCGAGCCGGCGATCCGCGCCTTACTGGCCGATGAGACCGCCGAGGTCCGGGAGTCCGCGGTCCTGGCCCTGGAGATCCTGCCCCAGCGGATCCCTCCCGAGGCCGTGCCGGCGGAGTAGCGCCAAACGGAAACCGCTCACGCGCGTATGCCATCACGTTTGAGCCGCGGTCATGGGGTGAGAATAGCGGAATTGGAGGGTTAACAGGACGATGGAGCGAGAGGAAGAGGCCGCCCGCCTGATGGCGAGGCTTCGCGCCAACCTGGCCATAGCAGGCATTCCGGCCACCGACGACGATCTGCGGGACATCCAGGAACAGGGGTATCCAGCCGCCGTGGCGAACTTCGATCGCGCCATCGCCGCCATAGGGCATGACCGGCAGGTGGATGTTACTTCTTATCCGCGAGCCGGCTCAGGCGAGCCATCCCGGCTGTACGGAGAGTCGGTACCGACCGGCCGGACGCCGGCGGGTCGGCAGTCGATTCCACCCGATTATCGGGCCGAGGATCCCTTGGCCTTCGCCTCGGCGCGCGAAGTCGCGGTGTTGCTTCGCGAGCGGCGGCTCTCCTCTACCGAGTTGACGACCATGGTACTGGAGCGGATCGCCCGCCGCGACCCCGTGTTGAATGCTTTCCAGGTCGTGCTCGCCGAGGAGGCAATGGCGGCGGCCCGTGAGGCAGATCGAGAGATTGGCGCCGGGCGCTACCGAGGGCCGTATCATGGGGTGCCCGTGGCGGTGAAGGATCTGCTGGCCATGCGGGGGACCGTCACCTATGCCGGTTCGAGCCGGCCCTGGCCGGGTTTCAACACCCTTGACTCGGCGGCGGTGGAGCGGCTCCGCGCCGGGGGTGCGGTCATCGTGGGGAAGACACGCCTTTCGGAATTCGCCTATTCGCCCGGCTCCAATAACGCTCATTACGGTCCCACCGCGAATCCCTGGGACGCCGGCCGCGACACCGGCGGGTCCAGCAGCGGGTCCGGTGCG
>DATBTL010000230.1:0-12037 GCA_036559345.1 Chloroflexota bacterium
GTATAGGGTACCCATGTGATGCAAATGTAAAGGCTGCGTCAAGATCGCGCAAAGGAGGCGGGGCGTTTCCCTCGGCATCCCTGGCGCTGATTACCGCCCATCTCCTGATCATGAGCCCTTCCGATCGGGCGGCGGGTCGCCCAGGACTCGTAGGGCCATCCGGTACGCGGTCACTCCGCCCCCAACTACTCCAAAGAGAATGCCCACCAGCAACCCCCAGGGAGAACTGTGAAATCTGGTGTCAAGATAGTGCCCGGCTAGCGCGCACACCAGCAGAACACATGCCAATTCCAGCCCAACCGCCATGGAGAAGGTCATGGCCCGGATAACTTGGCCTCTAAGCTGGCCTCGCGGATCATCGGTAGCCTTCATTGTATCGTATCTACCCCTAATCCACGCGCACGGAGTGTATCACGCGCCGGACGCATCGCCAATGTCGTGGTCGGACCATCGGACCACAAAACGGAAAATTTATCAGACCCTTGCACCTGGGTCGTGGGGATGGTATACTTTTGTGTTGCCGGGTTGCAAGGGAGGGTTCATCCTGCCCCTTGGCACGGTAGCTACCAACCATCCACGTTCCTCGAGTGAAGGAGAGGACAGCCTTATGGCACTCGCGGTCTCCGAGCCCCAACGGAACAGCCGGCACACCTTTGCGCGTACCCGGGAGACGCTCCCGATGCCCAACCTCATTCAGGTGCAGCTGCGCTCCTTCCACTGGTTCCAGACTGAGGGCCTCAGAGAGCTCTTCGAGGAGATTAATCCGATTCAGGATTACTCCCAGAAGATGGAACTGCAGTTCTCCGTGCCGGACGAGCCGTTCGGCAAACCCAAGTATACCGCCGCTCAGTGTCGCGATCTCGATCTGACCTATGCGGCACCGCTGAACGTGCGGGCGACCCTTCATGTGCGGGAGACCGGCGAGATCATCGAGAAGACGATCTTCATGGGCGACTTCCCTCTCATGACCCCGCAAGGCACCTTTATTATTAATGGCTCCGAGCGCGTCGTGGTAAGCCAGCTCGTGCGCTCGCCCGGAGTCTACTTTACCCGTGACATCGATCCCAGCTCGGGCCGTCCACTTTATATGGCGAAGGTCATTCCCAATCGAGGGGCCTGGCTGGAGTTCGAGACCAGCAATAAGAATTTGCTGACCGTCAAGGTGGATCGGAAGCGGAAGATTCCCGTGACCACCCTGCTTCGCGCCATTGGCTATGGGGCGGAGTTGGAAACCCTCTTCGAGGAGGTGGACGTCAGCCCCGACCGTCACTATATCAAGGACACGCTTTCCAAGGACAGCACGACGACCGAGGAAGGCGCCCTGATTGAGATGTATAAGAAGCTGCGGCCCGGCGATCCCCCCACCAGGGACAATGCCGCCTCGCTGATTCAGCAGCTTTTCTTCAATCCGCGCCGGTACGACCTGGGCCGGGTTGGCCGCTACAAGCTGAACAAACGCCTGGGCGAACCGATGGAGAATACTCAGCGTACGCTGACCAAGGAAGATCTCGCCTTGATCGTACGGCGCCTGATCGAGCTGAACAACTCGGTTGACAGCCCGACCGGCCCGGTGCGCGCGGATGACATCGATCACCTGGGAAACCGCCGAGTGCGCGCGGTGGGGGAACTTCTGCAGAACCAGTTCCGCATCGGCCTCCTGCGCATGGAGCGGGTAGTCAAGGAGCGGATGACGATCCAGGACGCGACCAATACAACTCCCAGCGCCCTGATCAACATTCGACCCGTCGTGGCGGCGGTGAAGGAGTTCTTCGGCGGCAGCCAGTTGAGCCAGTTCATGGATCAGACCAATCCCCTGGCGGAACTGACCCATAAGCGCCGGCTGAGCGCCCTGGGCCCCGGCGGCTTGAGCCGCGATCGGGCCGGATTCGACGTCCGCGACGTCCATCCCTCTCACTATGGTCGGGTGTGTCCAATCGAGACGCCAGAAGGACCGAACATCGGGCTGATCGGCTCCCTTGCCACCTACTCGATGCCGAATGCCTACGGCTTCATGGAGACGCCGTATCGGAAAGTGATCAAGCTGGTCAGCACGCACGACGAGGTTTTGGCCCGCGAAATCGTGGACGAGCCGGTGGTTGATCTCGCTACCGGCGAGGTACTGGTGGAAAAGGGTGAGAAGCCCAGCGCGGCGGCCCTCGCCGTCCTGCGGGCGGCCCCCGCGCGCCAGGTGCGGATCAAGCCGATGGTCAGCGAGGATGTTCTGTACCTGACCGCCGACGAGGAGGAGCAGTACGTGGTGGCTCAGGCCAACGTGCCGCTCACCCCTGACGGCCACTTCGTGTCCGAACGGATCACGGCCCGGCATGGTGACAAGTTCGTGGAGGAAATCGCGCGAAACGTCGATTTCATGGACGTTTCGCCCCGACAGATTGTCTCGGTGGCCACGGCCATGATTCCCTTCCTGGAGCATGACGACGCGAACCGAGCCTTGATGGGCTCGAACATGCAGCGCCAGGCGGTTGCCCTGATCCGTCCCCAGGCCCCGATTGTCGGCACCGGTATGGAATGGCAATCGGCCCGCGATTCCGGCCAGGTGGTCGTTTCGGAGAGCGAGGGCATGGTGGTGAGCGCCACCGGACGGCAGATCGCGGTTCGAGGCGATGACGGCGAGGACATGGTCTACGATCTGCGCAAGTTCGCGCGCTCCAATCAGGGTACCTGTATCAACCAGCGCCCGAGCGTCATTCGGGGACAGACCGTGCGGAAGGGGGATGTGCTGGCCGATAGCTCCTCGACCGACCGGGGCGAACTGGCCCTGGGCCAGAACGTGCTAGTGGCCTTCATGGCCTGGGAAGGCGGCAACTACGAAGACGCGATCATCATGAGTGACCGCATGGTGGTCGAGGACGTCTTCACCTCGATCCACATGGAGAAGCACGAGGTCGATGCTCGCGATACCAAGCTGGGCCAGGAGGAGATCACCCGCGACATTCCTAACGTGGGCGAGGAGGGTCTCAAGGATCTCGACGAGCGAGGCATTGTCCGGGTCGGGGCCGAGGTGGGCCCGATGGATATTTTGGTCGGAAAGATCACTCCCAAGGGAGAGACGGAACTGACCGCCGAGGAGCGGTTGCTCCGGGCTATCTTCGGCGAGAAAGCCCGAGAGGTCAAGGACACCTCGTTGCGCGTCCCGCAAGGCGAGCGCGGCAAGGTGGTCGAGGTAAAAGTCTTCAAGCGGGATAGCGGCGCCGAATTGCCGCCTGGGGTCAACCAATTGGTCCGGGTCAGTATCGCCCAGAAGCGGAAAATCTCCGAGGGTGATAAGATGGCGGGCCGCCACGGGAATAAGGGCGTCATCTCTCGCATCGTGCCCATCGAGGATATGCCGTTCCTCCCCGATGGGACGCCGATCGACATCATCCTCAATCCGCTTGGCGTGCCGAGCCGGATGAATATAGGCCAGATTCTGGAAACCCATCTCGGATGGGCCGCCAAGGTTCTAGGGATGACCGTGGCTTCCCCGGTTTTCGAGGGAGCGACCGAGGAGCAGATTCGTGACATGCTCAAGCGCGCGGGGTTACCCGAGGATGGGAAGGTGACTCTGTATGATGGGCGGAGCGGCGAGGCGTTCGACCAGCCGATCACCGTAGGCTATATCTACATGATGAAGTTGGCTCACTTGGTGGAGGACAAGATTCACGCCCGTTCCACGGGTCCGTACTCCCTGGTCACCCAGCAACCGCTGGGCGGCAAGGCCCAGTTTGGTGGACAACGCTTCGGCGAAATGGAGGTGTGGGCGCTGGAAGCGTATGGCGCCGCGCACATTTTGCAGGAATTGCTTACGGTAAAGTCCGACGACGTCATTGGCCGGGTGAAGACCTACGAATCGATTGTCAAGGGCGAGCAAATCATGGAGCCGGGAGTCCCGGAGTCCTTCAAGGTGCTGGTCAAGGAATTGCAGAGCCTTGGCCTGGCTGTCGAGGTACTCAATGACGATGAGGAGAAGATAGAGTTCTCTCAAGATGCCCAGGACGACCTTGGCCTCAGCGATGCTGATTTCAGCGAACTGAGCCGCCCCTTCACCGCCGAGACCGACCTGCTGGGCCCCGGCAAACCCTAAGCCCCATCGCGGCGGCAGGGCTCCTACCCGTCTATCGGCCGGGAGGGAGCGCCGCCGCCGCGCCATCACCGTGTCCCGCCTCGCCACCGCGCGCCCCGCGCGGTGGCGCCGCCGTCGATGTTTAGCCCTCAGCCCAAAGAGGGGGAACCATGCTGGAAGTCAACGATTTCAACGCCATCCGGATTAGCCTTGCCTCGCCCGAGCAGATTAAGAGTTGGTCGTATGGCGAGGTTACCAAGCCCGAAACGATCAACTATCGTACGCTGAAGCCCGAGAAGGATGGGCTGTTTTGCGAGCGCATTTTCGGTCCCTCCAAGGATTGGGAGTGCTACTGCGGCAAATACAAGCGCGTGCGCTATAAGGGCATTATTTGCGATAAGTGCGGCGTTGAGGTAGCGAAGTCCAAGGTGCGGCGCGAGCGCATGGGGCATATCCAGCTTGCTTCTCCGGTCAGCCACATCTGGTATTTCAAGGGCACGCCCAGTCGCCTGTCGTTGCTGCTCGACATTTCTCCGCGCGAGTTGGAGAAGATCCTCTATTTCGCCCAGTATATCGTCACCGAGGTGTCGGAGCCGGAGCGGAAGAAGGCCCTGGAGCGCCTGGAAAAAGAGGAGCAAAATCGCCTGGCTACTCTTGAACAAGAGTATCATGCCGAGGTGCAGCGGCTTGAGAATCCGGCCGGGATCGACGTGAATCAGGTGCTCGAACAGCGTCGCCAGCGCGAGGCGAAGCTGGATCGGGACCATAAGGACGCGGTGGCGGCGCTCATCGAGCGCGGCAAGCGTCTGGAGGAGCGCCTCGATGCCATGCAGGGCCAGGAGGCTCTGGCCGATATCGGCCTGGATGGGGTAGCGGAACCGATTGTCGATGCCGGCGAAACGGTGGGCCGGGCCCACATAGACGCTATCGCCCCAGCGGTGAAGCGCCAGGTGGAAGCTGACGAGAAGCGAGCCGAGGAGGCCCTGCACAAGCTGCGGGTAGAGGCCGAGGCCGAGGACCGGCGGGCACAAAATCCTGGCGACGCGCAGCCGGAAATAGATCGCTTGACCACCAATCTGGTCAAGGCCAAGGAAGATCTGATCAAGCAGATGGCGGTGCGCCGCGAGGAATTGAACGTCCTCAAGAAGTTTGATCGGCCCGCCGAAGCCAAGGTGCGTGAGTGGCAGGATGCCTTCCCCTCCGTGTTCAAGGCCGGGATGGGTGCCGAGGCGCTCCTGCATATCATCAAAAACCTGGATCTCAATGCCCTGGCCAAGGAATTGCGGGACGACATTCATACGTCAACCTCCACCAGCATGCGGCGGAAGAAGGCAATCAAGCGCCTCCGCGTGGTCGAGGCCTTCCGCAAGAACGGGCCGCAGCCTGAATGGATGATCCTGAGCGTCTTGCCGGTGATCCCGCCCGAGTTGCGCCCCATGGTGCAGCTTGATGGGGGCCGCTTCGCCACCAGCGATTTGAACGACCTCTACCGGCGCGTGATCAATCGGAACAACCGGCTCAAGCGATTGCTGGAACTACAGGCGCCCGAGATCATCGTCCGCAACGAGAAGCGTATGTTACAGGAAGCTTGCGACGCCTTGATCGATAATGGCCGGCGCGGCCGGGCGGTCAACGGCTCGGGGAATCACAAGCTCAAGAGCCTCTCCGACATGCTCAAGGGCAAGCAGGGCCGCTTCCGCCAGAACTTGCTCGGGAAGCGAGTCGATTATTCCGGCCGTTCGGTGATCGTGGTGGGACCGGAACTCAAGCTGCACCAGTGCGGGCTGCCCAAGCGGATGGCCCTGGAGCTGTTCAAGCCGTTTGTCATGCGGAAGCTGGTTGAGCGGAACTTCGCCCATAACATCCGGAGCGCCAAGCGGGTGATCGAGCGGGTGAAGCCCGAGGTGTGGGACGTGCTGGAAGAGGTGATCGCCGATCATCCCGTCCTGCTCAATCGCGCCCCTACCTTGCACCGGCTGGGGATCCAGGCGTTCCAGGCGGTACTGGTCGAGGGCAGCGCGATTCAACTGCATCCGTTGGTGTGCCAGGCGTTCAACGCCGACTTCGATGGTGATCAGATGGCCGTGCATATTCCGCTGTCGCGGGCGGCGCAGATGGAAGCCAAGACCTTGATGCTCAGTTCACGCAACCTGCTCTCGCCCGCTAACGGCGAGCCCATGGTCTCGCCGACCAAGGACATGGTGCTGGGGTGCTATTACCTCACGGTGGAGATCCCAGGGAAGCTCGGCGAGGGCGATCAGTTCGGTGATTTCTGGGAAGCAATGCGGGCCTACGACACGGGCCGGCTCTCCCTTCATGCCCCGATCAAGGTCCTGATCCCGCAACGGTCGATCAAGGCGGCCGAGGCCGGAGACGGTTGGATCCCGACCGAGGTGGGCCGGGTCAGCTTACACGATTTGGCGACTCTCCCCAATAGTCGGGCCCTGGCTCTCCAGACCACGGTTGGCCGGATCATTTTCAACGAGGCGCTGCCGCGGCAGATCTCGTACAAGAACTTCGTCCAGGACAAAGGTAAGCTGAAGGACGTGGTGGGTGAGGTATATCGTGAGTTGGGGCCTGCCAAGACCGCGCAGGTGGCCGACGATATCAAGCGGCTTGGCTTCGCCTTCGCCACTCGGTCGGGGACCACAATCGCCATTGACGACGTGACCATTCCCCCGGTGAAGTACGAGATCATCGCTCAGGTACAAAAGGATGTGGACCAGCTAGATCGCCAGTACGACCGCGGCTTGATCACCAAGGACGAGCAGTACACACAGCGGGTTGCCCAGTGGACGGCGGCCCGAGACCGGGTGAGCAAGGCGGTCACCGAGGGTCTCGACAAGTTCGGCTCGATCTATATGATGGCCACCTCCGGCGCGGCCAAGGGACAGTTCACGCAGATTTCCCAACTCGCGGGCATGCGCGGGCTGATGGCGGACCCGCAAGGCCAGATCATCGACCTGCCGATCAAGTCGAATTTCCGCGAGGGCCTGTCGGTTCTCGACTACTTTATCTCCACTCACGGGGCTCGGAAGGGTCTGGCCGATACCGCTCTCCGCACGGCGGAGTCGGGGTATCTGACCCGCCGTCTGATTGACGTGGGTCAGGATGTGATCATCTACACCGAGGACTGCGGCGCCACTCGCGGGATGTGGGTGTCGGAGCAGGACGCGGGAGACTCGCTGGCCAAGCGGATCACCGGCCGCTGGACCGTGCAAGAGGTTGTGAATCCTGATACCGGGGAAGTTGTCATCGGGGCCAACGAAGAAGTGACCGAGGCGCTTTGCGGACCGGTAGTGGACGCCCTCCGCAGTCACGGGAACAATCAGCCACGCGGACTGTATATTCGCTCGGTGCTCACCTGCCTGGCCAAGCGGGGAGTGTGCCGGCATTGCTACGGTTGGAGCATGTCTAGCCGGAACCTGGTCACCATGGGCGAAGCCGTGGGCATAATCGCGGCGGAGTCCATCGGTGAGCCCGGCACCCAGTTGACCATGCGTACCTTTCACACCGGCGGGATCGCCGGTGAGGACATCACCCAGGGCCTTCCGCGGGTGGAGGAACTCTTCGAGGCCCGCGAGCCGAAGGATAAGGCCGTGGTGGCCGAGATCGACGGGACGGTCGAGATCATTCGTGACGCTCACGGTCAGCAAGTACACGTGGCCAACAAGAAGGGCTATCAGGACGTATATGATCTGCCGCCAGGCTACGAGGTGCTGGTGGCGCACGAGGCGGACGTGGACGCGAACGCGGTGCTGGCCCAGCCGATCCGCACGGGAGAGGCGCCCACTCCGGCGCTTGTCGACTCGTCCGAGCAGATCGTCTCCCGCCACAAGGGCAAGGTGTCGATCAGCGATCACCAGTTGGTGGTGCGGTATGACGACAGCGACACCCGCCAATACGCGGTCCCGGCCTTGGCTCGGCTCCGCGTGGAGAACGGTCAGCCGGTGCTGGCCGGGGAGCAATTGACCGACGGTTCGGTCAGCCCGCAGGACATCCTGGAGATCCAGGGTCCGGAGGCGGTCCAGAAGTATCTGGTGGCCGAAGTGCAGCGAGTCTATCGCTCGCAAGGGGTGGGAATTAACGACAAGCACGTCGAGGTGATCGTCCGCCAGATGCTCCGCAAGGTAAAGATCGAGGATGCCGGCGATACCGAGCTGCTGCCCGGTGAGCTAGTGGATCGTTTCGTATTCGAGGACATCAACGCGCGGGTTCTGGCTCAGGATGGGCAGCCGGCCATTGCCAAGGCGGTGCTCCTCGGGGTCACCAAGGCAAGCTTGAACACGGATAGCTTCCTCGCCGCCGCCTCCTTCCAGGAGACGACACGGGTGCTGACCGAGGCCGCGATCTCCGGGAAGAAGGACCGCTTGATGGGTCTGAAGGAGAACGTGATCATTGGTAAGCTGATCCCCGCCGGATCGGGTCTGCTCAGCCGCCGCCTGGCGATCGCCGAGGGCGACCGGGATGAGCAGCTTCTCCCCGAGGTGGGCGGAGTGGCCGTTCTGGATGGGGAAGGCGACGGGATGGATGACGACCTTGGCGGTCGCAATATCTTCGAGGATCTCCCCGAGGACCTTGAGGATCTTGACGAGGTCGAGGATCTTGACGAGCCGGAGCTGGAGGCCGCCGAGGACGATTTGCCCTAGTCTTCACGTCGACACGTCCGCGCTCGCGATTGACGGGGAATGGCTCTCCTGATATACTAACGAATTGTGGCCGAGAGTCGGCAAAAATTGTGGACAATTTAAGCCTGGTGGGGGCCATTCCGCGAGCTATCCGCGGGGCCCCCACCGTCAATGAGGGATGTGACACGTGCCTACGATCCGGCAGTTGGTCCGCAAAGGACGAGCACGTACGGTAAAAAAGACCAGCGCGCCTGCCTTGCGCTGGGCGTATAACTCGCTCAAGCAAGAGCCACTCCGCCTCAAGGGGGCGCCGCAGAAGCGTGGCGTCTGCACGCAAGTGAAGACGGTGACCCCGAAGAAGCCGAACAGCGCCCTGCGCAAAATCGCGCGCGTTCGCCTGAGCAATGGTTATGAGGTGACGGCGTATATTCCTGGCGAGGGACATAACTTGCAGGAGCACTCGGTAGTGCTGATCCGGGGCGGCCGCGTGAAGGATCTCCCAGGGGTGCGCTACCACATTATCCGCGGAACGCTCGATGCCGCGGGAGTTAAGGATCGGAAACAGGGCCGCTCGAAGTACGGCGCCAAGCGTCCCAAAGCCGGGGCGGCCGCGTCGGCGGCTAAGAAGCGCTAGTACGAGGCTCATGGTCCGCGGGTAGCCACGCGGCTACCCGTCCAGGACAATGTGCCGACCACGGGCCCAGAGGCACTGCGGGGGGGCTGGGATAGCCCGGTCCTCTTCGACAGTGCCTCTAGCTGTGCACGCGGGTTTGTCAAGGATCGATTAGGGCCGGTGGGGCGCCGGCCGACAGAGATAGCAGGGAAGTTGCGAGGAGGCCACGATGCCACGACGGGCACGCGTAAGCCGGAGGGTATTGGATCCGGATGCGCGATATGGAAGCAAGACTGTCTCGAAGTTCATCAACTGTTTGATGAAGGGTGGCAAGAAGTCTATTTCGGAGGGCCTGTTTTACGGGGCGATGGATCAGATTGAGAAGCAGACCCGTCGCCCCGCCATGGATACCTTCGATCTGGCAATGAGGAACGCTACCCCCACCCTGGAGGTGAAGCCGCGGCGCGTCGGCGGTTCCACCTATCAGGTACCGGTGGAGATCCGTGGCGACCGGCGGGTGGCCCTGGCCATGCGTTGGCTGATTCGCGCCGCGCGCGCCCGCTCCGGGAAGTCCATGAGCGAGAAGCTGGCGGCTGAACTGCGCGACGCGGCCAACGGCACCGGCGCCACGGTCAAACGTCGCGAGGATACACACAAGATGGCGGAGTCTAATAAGGCGTACGCCCATTATCGCTGGTAGCGACGTGAAGGGACGGGCTGGTCGAGTCACGACTGGCCAGGCCCATGTTCGGAGCCGCCTCATTCCCTAGGGAGAATTCAATGGCCCGCACCGTCCCGCTCGAGCGGACTCGTAACATCGGAATCATCGCCCATATCGATGCCGGTAAGACCACCACCACCGAACGCATTTTGTTCTTCACCGGCCGGATCCACAAGGTGGGCGAGGTCCATGAGGGCGCCGCCACCATGGATTGGATGGAGCAGGAGAAGGAGCGGGGTATTACCATTACCTCGGCTGCTACTACCTGCTTCTGGAACGACCACAGAATTAACATTATTGACACGCCGGGACACGTCGACTTCACGGTCGAGGTGGAACGATCCCTGCGCGTGCTCGATGGCGGCGTGGTGGTGCTTGACGGTGTGGCTGGGGTGGAACCGCAGTCCGAGAAGGTGTGGCGCCAGGCCGATAAGTACAATGTTCCTCGCTTTGTCTTCGCGAATAAAATGGATCGTACTGGGGCCGATTTCTGGCGCTGCGTCTCCATGCTGCATGAGCGGCTGGCCGCGAACGCGGTTCCCATTCAACTACCAATCGGCATCGAAGGCTCGTTCCGGGGAATCATCGATCTGATTGAGATGCGTGCCACTATCTATCACGATGAGCGTGGCGCGGACTTCACGGTCGAGGATATTCCCGCGGATTTGCTGGCCGAGGCCGAGACTCATCGGGCCATCGCGGTCGAGAAGATCGTCGAGGCCAGCGGCGACGACGAGCTGTTGGTCCGCTACCTTGAAGGCGATAGCTTCCAGGTAGAGGAACTCAAGGTGGCGCTCCGTAAGGGAGTGCTATCCGGGAAGATTAATCCGGTACTCTGCGGGTCGTCCCTACGGAATAAAGGCGTGCAGCCCATGCTGGACGCGATCATTGCCTATCTTCCGTCTCCGCTCGATCTGCCTCCCGTGATCGGGACCGATCCGCGGACGGACGAGGCAGCCATCCGCACCGCGTCGGACGAGGAGCCGTTTTCCGCCCTCGCCTTCAAGATCGTCAGCGATCCGTACGTGGGCCGTCTGTGCTACTTCCGGGTCTATTCCGGGAAGCTGCAAGCAGGCTCCTACGTCCTGAACGCGATCAAGGACAACCGGGAGCGAGTTGGCCGCCTCCTGCAGATGCATGCCGACCACCGCGAGGACATCACGGAGGTTCGCACCGGGGACATCGCGGCCATGGTAGGACTCAAGAACACGTTCACCGGCGATACCCTGTGCGATCCCACGGCGCCCATTGTCCTGGAGACGATCAAATTTGCCGATCCGGTTATCTCGGTGGCCATCGAGCCGAAGTCGAAGGCCGATCAAGATAAGATGGGCACCGCGCTCATGCGCCTGGGCGAGGAAGATCCAACCTTCCGCATCCGCACGGATGAGGAGACCAACCAGACGATCATCGCCGGGATGGGCGAGTTGCACCTGGAAATTATGGTCGACCGGATGCGGCGCGAGTTCAACGTGAATGCCAACACGGGCCGGCCGCAAGTGGCCTACCGCGAGGCAATCACCGAGACGGTCAGGCAGCATCATCGGTACGCCAAGCAAACCGGCGGCAAGGGCCAATTCGCCGATGTGTGGCTGGAGGTTAGCCCGCTTGAGCGCGGCGCCGGTTATCAGTTCGAGGATAAGATCGTGGGCGGCGCCGTACCGCGGGAATATATTCCGGCGGTACGCGAAGGAGCGTACGAGGCGGCGCGCGGCGGCGTGATCGCCGGGTATCCCATGGTGGATGTAAAGATCACACTGTTCGACGGCACCTATCACGACGTGGACTCGTCCGAGCAAGCCTTTCACATCTGTGGATCGATCTGTTTCAAGGAAGCGGTACGGAGAGCCAAGCCCGCTATCCTGGAACCGGTGATGCTGGTGGAAATCAACACGCCCGAGGACTTCATGGGCGATATCATGGGCGACCTCACATCGCGCCGCGGGCAAATCGAGTCCATGGACCAGTTGGGGAACGGTCGGATCATTCGGGCCAAAGTGCCGTTGGCGGAAATG
>DATBTL010000231.1:0-3965 GCA_036559345.1 Chloroflexota bacterium
TGGCCACGGAGCGCGAAGACCGCCGCAAGCAGAGCGGACTCGCCAAGAGGGAAGAAGAGCGGCAGCGGCTGATGCAGCCAGGGCCAGGAGTAGGTCAGCGCATGGTCGCGCCAGAGGGCGGCCCCGTGGTAGTAGTAGGCGAAGGCATCCTGGCCGTACAGCCCGTCGAAGTGGAGACTGACCATCACCCAGAGGCGCATCGCCAGGGCCAGAGCCAGCACCACGAGCAGCAGCCCACATCGCACGGCTCCCGTGCTCCTTTCTTCCGGCTATGACGTGCCGCCGTGTCTTGTAGCCAGGGAGATACGAATGAGGTTACACCATACCGCCGTGGTTTCTTCGGCAAGGGTCCAGACACAGGCATCGACCGCGCGAACAGCCCACGAACCCGCGATGACGCTACGCTTACCTCTATGACACACACTATCGCGGGCCTGTTTTCCGACCAGGCGGCCATTGAGCACGCGCGTGGCGCCCTCGCGGCCGCCGGCCTCACGCGCGTCGCGGCCTCTACCAACGATGAGGGAGATCGGGATCCTCACGCACCCCGGATGCTGCTCGTGGAGGCTAGGGGTCGCGAGACCGAAGCGCGCCGGATCCTCCGGAGCGCGGGGGCCCAGAGCCTGGTGGATTTCCCACCCCGCGGTCGTATCTCACCGTTGCCTCCTGCCGTCGCGCCGACAGCGCCGGAGTCCCCGCCCGAGGAACAACATCCCCATGGGGGTAACTGGCTGCGCGAGATCGTATTCGGGCTCAATGATGGCCTGGTTACGACCCTCGTGTTCATTGTCGCCGCCAGCGCGGTGGCCCAGACCCATGCCGCCCTCCTCCTGATCGCTCTCTCGGAGGTCACCGCCGGCGGAGTCTCGATGCTCCTGGGCGGCTATCTCGCGGCCCGCACCGAGCGCGATCTCCTCGCGCACCGCATCGCGACCGAGCGCCAGGAGATCGAACAGGAGCCGGAGGAGGAGCGGGCCGAGCTGCGCGCCATCTATCGTCGGAAGGGCATGACCGGCCTGCTCCTGGAGCATGTCGTGGCGCACCAAACGGCCGAGCACGATCGGTGGCTGCGGGCGCTGGTCCACGACGAGCTAGGCGTGGTTGAGGAGACCGAGAACTCGCCTCTCTGGCAGGGCGTGCAGATCGGTGTTTCGTTTGTCCTGGGCGGCTTGATCCCAACCCTTCCGGTGCTGTTGGCGCTCCCATCCCCGTGGCTGCAACTCGCCGCCTACGGCCTCACCGCGCTCACGGCCCTTGGGTTAGGCGCCCTCAAGACCCGATACAGCCTCAAAAGCCCACTGCGCAACGCGCTCGAATTTCTCGCCGTGGTCACGGCCGGCACCGCGGCCGGGGTGGTGATCGGCGCGGCGCTGCATGCCGTCTCATAGGCCGGTCATTCGCTCCAGCGCCTCGGGGTACCGCGCCCCGTGCACCGTGACCTGTGAGGCAGCGCGCTCGATCTCACGCAGATCGTCGGCCGTCAGTTCCACGGCAGCCGCCCCGATGTTCTCGTCCAGCCGCTCCAACTTTCGGGTGCCCGGGATGGGAACAATCCACGGCTTCTGGGCTAGCAGCCACGCGAGCGCAATCTGAGCCGGTGTTGCCTGCTTCCGTTCCGCGATCGTGCCGAGCAGATCGACCAACGCCTGATTGGCTTTCCGCGCCTCCGGCGTGAAGCGCGGGATGGTGCCGCGGATGTCGGACGGGTCGAACGTCGTGGTCTCGTCAATCTTCCCGGTGAGGAAGCCCTTCCCCAGCGGGCTGTATGGCACGAAGCCGATGCCAAGTTCCTCGAGCGTCGGGATGACCTCCTCTTCCGGCTTCCTCCACCACAGCGAGTATTCGCTCTGCACTGCCGTCACCGACTGGACCGCGTGGGCTCGACGAATCGTCCGCGCGCTGGCTTCCGACAGGCCGAAGTGCTTGACCTTGCCTGCCGCAATCAGGTCCTTTACCGCTCCGGCCACCTCTTCGATGGGCACGTTCGGGTCCACACGGTGCTGATAGAACAGATCGATAACCTCGACCTTGAGGCGCTTGAGCGAGGCATCGGCGACCTCCTTGATGTGCTCGGGCCTGCTGTTCAGGCCCGTCTGCTCCCCGTTGGGACCGAAGCCAAATCCGAACTTGGTGGCGATCACCACCTGATCGCTGAAGGGCGCGAGGGCTTCACCCACCAGGTCTTCATTCGTGAACGGGCCGTAGACTTCAGCGGTATCGAAGAAGGTGATGCCGCGGGCCACGGCCAACCGTATGAACGCGACCATCTCCTGCCTGTCTGGAAACGGACGGTAGGAATGGCTCATCCCCATGCAACCCAGGCCGATCTCCGAGACTTCCAGCTTGCCCTGGCCCAATGTGCGCTTTTGCATTGTTCCTCCAATGTATCCTCAGGCGGAGGTACTCCGCCCTTCCGGGCGGCACCGCCATGACCTCTCCACGAGGGGCAGCGCTCGTCCCTATCTACAACGAAACTCCAGAACGGGACGGTACCAACGCCGGCCGTCCATGCCGGTGATATCTTCAGTCTACGCGTCGTGCGGGTAGATAGGATGGACGTTACTCCAGAAGTCTTGTATTATCCTCCAGAGTTGCAATTGGGCCGCGGGAGTTGATTCACATGGTCGTCATGGAAACGGCGCACGAGCGAGCAGGACTACGGTCTAGAGCAGGCCGGGAGGAGTTGGTTCAGCGCGTCGCGCACGCCAATCGTCAGGACAGTATCGTGGAGCCCATCCCTGGACTGCACCTGAACCGGGTGTCCCGGGCGAGCGAGCGGCTGCACGGCATTCTACTTCAGCCGCGATTACAAGAAGCACTTCGGGCACTCTCCGGCACGAGACGTGGAGCGGCTGCGGGCGAACCTCGGCGGGTAGCACGGCACGCGCGCATCTAGCACCTGCTATGATGCGCTCCAGTCGCTGCCCATGCCGCGGATTTCGATTTCGTACCTTACCGGAAGCCAGCCACATTCAAGTAAGCCCGTGTGTCAGGCCAGGGGAGCGACCGCGCCCAGGCGGTCAGATCCGCCGCCGGTATGGGGCGGCTCAGATAATACCCCTGGGCAAGGTCGCATCCCATGCCGCCCAGTCGCTCATAGGCGACCTGATCCTCTACCCCTTCCGCCACGACCACCAGGCCCAGGTTGTGGCCCAGGTCAATGATAGACCGGGTGATCGTGGCGGCATCGTCGGTACGTAGGCCCAGGATGAATGACTTGTCGATCTTGACCTCGTCCACCGGGAGCCGGTTGAGGTAGGCGAGCGAGGAATAGCCTGTCCCGAAGTCGTCAATGGAGAGTCGCACCCCCATCATGTGGAGACGGTGGAGCAGGCCGAGCGCGCGCGCCGGATCCGCCATCACGGCGCTCTCGGTGATCTCCAGTTCCAGGTCGTTCGGCGGCACCCCATGGGCCTGGAGCAAGTCGGAGACGGTTTCGATCAGGTGCTCGTCCTGAAGGAGGCGGGCTGACAGATTCACCGCGACCCGGATCTCCAGACCCTCGTCCCGCCAGGCCCGGCACTGGCGGAGCGCCGTGCCAAGCACCCAGCGGCTGAGCGGGGCGATCAAGCCGGTATGCTCGGCCAGCGGAATGAACTGATCGGGAGGAAGAAGGCCACGATCCGGGTGCGGCCAGCGCACAAGCGCCTCCACTCCGTCGAGGTGGCCAGTCTTGAGGTCCACTTTTGGCTGATAGTGCAGGCAGAGGCGGTCCTGTTCGATCGCCTGGCGCAATTCACCGGTGAGGCCCAGCCGATCTGGACTATACTGATCCTGCTCGGTCGTGTAGAGTGCATAGCCGGTGGCACCGCGCTTGGCGGTGTACATTGCCACATCGGCCCGGCGGAGCAAGGTGATGGCGTCTTGCCCATGGTCCGGCGCCAGGGTAATCCCGATGCTGGCCCCGAGCGTCATGCTGTAGCCTTCCAGGACAAATGGCTGGTCCAGGGCCCGCAGGATCGCCG
>DATBTL010000232.1:0-10481 GCA_036559345.1 Chloroflexota bacterium
CTAAACCCCAACTGGAATGCGTACCGAAGAAGATTTCGGCGCCCGCGCGATTCGCGGGCGTGAGGTGATCCGAGGTCATCAACTCCACCGCGGCGCGAGAAAGAATGTGCTGTCGCCCGTGCCGGCCTTTGTTCAGCATCATGCGGCTGAAGGCAAAGTAGTCATCGAGCGTCGAGACGAGCCCGCCTCCGCCCGATTCGGAGGGCGGCTCGGATCGCCAGGCACTGTTTGCTACGTCGTCAAACACATCCAGCTTGTTCGTCTGACGATTGAGGAAATAGAACCCAGGCAAGCGGTGCCGCGACGGCGGTAATGGGCTTCGTGATCGAAGCAATGCGAAAGATCGTGTCGCGCCGCATAGGCGCCGAATCGCCGAACGTCAGGGTGCCGAGCGCTTCCACATGAAGGTCGTCATGGCGGCTGACGAGCGCGACGAGCCCAGGTATCTCTTCCCGTTCGACGTATCCGGACAACACGTGATGCATGCGCTCGAGCCGCGACTTCGAGAGACCCGTGGTGCTCATGTTCAGCTCCTCGCACCCGTCGACCGGCGATGTAGCGCCTGTTCCAGTTGATCGATCTCTATCTACTGTACCGACTGTATCTATAGCTTGAGCGCGCCGCCGGACAAGCCATCGACGAACAGCTTGCTGGTGAAGGCGGCCCCGCGCAACCTAGCCATCGGTTTCCTTCGCCTGGCAGGCTTTACCACTATCGCCGCCGCGACCCGCCGCCTTGCCGCCCTTCCCTGGTAGGCCCTCGCCCTCCTCGGCTGCGCCCGAGAATGAAATGACCCTGGGGGCGGAGATGCTGGACTGGTGGCATATGCCCCCGCGGGTCTATACTATACCCACGCCTGAGATTGACCGTGTATCAGGGACAGCGCCGACGGCTCTTCGCGTGACCCCAGGTCGTGACCGCCGATGGGTGTTTCCCGTGGAGACTGCGATGAGGACACCGGTTGCCGCATTGCGCGGTGGTTGCCGCGGATTCTTACTGGCTGCGAGCCTGGCCTTTTGTCTGGCCTGCGCTCTGGTCCGGCCGGCTTCCGCAACCACGGGGCCTACCAACTACCTGCCGCTTTCTTCGTTCCATGTGCCGGAGAAGGTGATGCCGCTCTATCGGGGCCAGTACATCCTGACGAAGGCAGCCACCGGCGCGCGGCTCAGCGGAGGAGAGCTTGCCATCGAGATCACCCCCTATGGCTACTTGTACGGCGTGGGCCAGTTCTACGGCTACGATAGCCAGGGCTCCCAGAGCTCATGGACGGCTACCCTGTACAACTTCCACCTCTCGTCGCGCAACGTGATGATTATCGATCTGCTCGGCCAGGGCGGTCGGCCGCTACTGGGGCGGCTCTTCGTCACTCGCGGGCGATCTGGCGCACTTGTCGGGGAGATCAATTTAGGTTCGCGACGCTACGCAATCAGCTGGCGGAAGTTCAGCGACCGATAGGACCGGCCCCACGCGGTCGTGGCGGCCGATTGATGGTCCTGGGCAGATGAGTCGGTCACGTAACGGAGAAAGGAGCGGCCTGGGAAGACTGCATGTACATGCGTTGGGTGAGTGGGACTCATCCATTGGGCCTGGCCGCGCGGCTCGCGGCCACGGCGCGCCGGCTAGGCTCAGCCACGGGTTGGGCAGCGCGACCATTCTTGTGTGATCCCGCCTGGGCCTTGCATCAACGGGGAGGAAGGTGTCCTATGAGTCACGTGCTCCGGCGTGGTATCGCCATCAGTCTCGTATTCGTGCTTGCATTCTCCGGCTACGCTCCTGGGAACAGCGCGACAGGCGCCGCGTCCCTGAAAGAAGTCGCTGCTAGCGGCCCCAATGTGGATTGGCCCCTCTTCGGCAACACCACCGACAACACCCGATATTCCTCACTGGCCCAGATCAATAGGGGCACTGTCCAAAAGCTCGGTGTCGCCTGGACGATGCAGGAAGGTCCGCAGCTGGCGGTGTGGGAAACCGATCCGATTGTCGTCAATGGGGTGATGTACCTGTCGACCAACATCGACCAGGTGATCGCGGTGAATGCGGCGACCGGCACCCTGCTCTGGAAATATACGCCCAAGGTGAACTTCTATCTGGCCGTTGCCGGTGGGGGAGGCGGCGTGCCGACCAATCGCGGTGTGACGGTGGCGAACGGCAAAGTGTACTTGCTCACCTTCGACGACCAACTCACCGCGTTGCAGTCTTCGACAGGCGAAGTGTTGTGGAAGACTCAGGTGGCCGATCCCCATGAGGGCTATTCCGAAACGTCTCCACCGACCTACTGGAACGGTATGCTAATTGTTGGCAGCGCCGAGGGTGACGCGGGCTTGCGGGGATTCGTGGCCGCCTACGATGCCCAGACCGGCAAGCAGATCTGGCGCTTCTGGACAGTCCCCGCACGCGGCCAGGGTTGGATGCCGGCCACCGGGTTCCACGGCGGCGGCGATGTGTGGATGCCGCCGACCATCGATACGACATCGGGCATCCTGTACTTCGGCACCGGTAATCCCAGCCCGGACATCATGACCTCCATACGCCCTGGCTGCAATCCGTGGGTTGATGCGGTGGTAGCGCTCAACGCGCGTACCGGCAAGTTCTTGTGGGGCCACACGCAGGTCTGCCCCGACGCCTGGGATTACGACTCGCACCAGGCGACCATGCTCTTCAACGTGCAGCGCGGCGGCAAGACGATTCGGGCCGTGGGGCAGGGCAACAAAGAGGGCTACTACTGGATCTTTGACGCCAGGACCGGCCAGACCCTTGCCAAGTCGCCCGCGCTCAGCAAAGAGACGCTGCCGCGCGCCCTCCCCACCGCCAAGGGAGTGCTCGTCTGCCCTGGTTCTTCGGGTGGCATCGAGTTCTCGCCCGCAGCCTATAGTCCGCTGACCCATGCGATCTACCAACAGGCATTAAACCTGTGCCAGATCTACCAGCTTGCGACGACCCAGGAAGTCCAGACCCATCCAAAGGCCGCTGTCGATGTCGGCGGCAGCATCGGCAATGGACCTGGCCCGTACGACGGGACGATGTCCGGGATCGATGCCAACACAGGGAAGCTGCTATGGCACGACCATATCTCGGGGCCAATGGTCGGTGGCGCTCTGGCCACCGCCGGGAATGTGGTCTTCGCCGGCTCGGACAACGGTCACTTCTACGCCTTCGACGCACAGAGCGGCAAGATTCTCTGGCAGCCGAACCTGGGCCTTGCCTTTGGCGCGGCGCCCATTGCCTACTCAGTGAACGGCACCGAGTATATCGCCGTAGCGGTTGGGGGATCGGTCACCGCACCGCTGGACGGCGCGAACCTGGGGGGGACGCTGGCGGTCTTCAAGTTAGGAGGTGCGCCGGTAAAGCCGCTGCCGATTGTAAACACCGGCGGCATCCTGGTGCCGATGAACACCCAACTCCCGTCCCTGAAGGGCCTGAGCCAAATCGGACCCTGGACCTACGTCGATGCCACGAAGCACCACGTGATATTCAAGCTGGTGGCCGCGGCCACCGCGCACAATAGCGGCTTCAACTTCGACGGCTATGCCAAAGGAGAAGCCAACTTCGTGGTACCGGTGGGCTGGAACGTGGATTTCCTGTTCTCGAATATGGCCGGGTTCCCCCACAGCGCGGCGATCGCCTCGAACCTGAAACCGCCGGTGAATCTGCCCTTCTTCGGCTTCGCGCAGGTGGCGACACCCAATGCAAACATCGGCATCGGGCCTAAGGTCATACAGGTGATGTCCCTCAATGCATTACCATCGGGATCGTACTACGTGGTGTGCTTGGTGCCGGGCCACATCCAGACGGGGATGTGGGATCGGTTTACGATCTCCAAGACCGCGACCATGCCGTCCATCTCGCTGGGCCACTGAGGGGCACCTTTCCCATGTCGCCCTATGCGCCGCCGCACTGGGCGACATGGGAGTGGTGGGGCAGGCGGATTGAGGAGTGTCGGAACAAGAGTTCAGCCGCCGTCTCCGCGGCGGTGACCAACCGCCTGGCCTTGCTCGGCAGCGGCGTCCAGGCCAGAGCGCACCTCGAAGCGCTCGCGCATGTGAACGCGGTCGGGTCGCCGCGGCCAACGTGGCGCGAGCTCGACGATGCCGCCATGGCGAACCTGCTCGTGGTCGATTCCCGTGAGGCGGTATTGAAGGAATCAGGCGACGTGATTCTATCGAGGGCGCCAATCTACGCGGAGGCCGGGGAGATCTTCGCGGGAACGAAGCCGAGTCCGATGTCCGAGACGACGGTGTTCAAGTCAGTTGGCATCGCGGTTGAGGACATCGGTGCTGCCAAGCTGATCTTCGATGAGGCGTGTCAGCACCCAAGATAGGGATCGGGCGGTGCCTCGCGTCGCTCTGGTGGGGCACCTCAAGCACGCGCTCGCTACGTTAGGGCCTATAGCTTGAGCGCGCCGCCGGACAAACCATCGACGAACAGTTTGCTGGTGAAGGCGAACAGGACAATCAGGGGAATGGTGCCAATCACGTAGCCGGCCATCAGGGGCCCCCAGAGGGTGTAGTATGCCTGGCGATAGGCGGTCAGCCCCAGGGCCAGGGGGAAGAGATTGTCCGACTGAATGGTGACCAGGGGCCAGACATAGTTGTTCCAGGTGCCAAGAATGTTGAGCACCGCGACTACCCCGAGAATGGACTTGGAGAGCGGCGCCGCGATGCGGATGAACACGGTGAACTCGCTGGCCCCATCGATGCGCGCCGCCTCGAACAGCTCTTCCGGCATGCCCTCATAAAAGGTGCGGAGGATAAAGATCGCGAAGGCCATGCCAAAGGCCATATAGGGCAGGATAAGCGCGCCCCAGGTATTGAGCAGGTGCAGGTTCTTCACCAGCAAGAAGGCCGGCACCAGAGTGAGGATTGGCGGGATCATCAAGAGCACCAGGATCGCCTGGTAGAGGAACCCTTTTCCGGGAAAGGTGAAGCGGGCAAAGACATAGGCGGTCAGCGAGCCGACAAACAACACGCCCAGGCAGGTCACCCCGCTGATGATAATGCTGTTAAACACATAATGAACGACGAATTGCCCGGCGGTGACATAGTTGTCCCAGTGCAGGGGGAAGGTCACGGTCAGCGGCGCCAGGTTGAACTGGCTGATCGTCTTGGTGGAGATCACCACGGTAAGCGCCATGGGGATGAAGAGGAAGATGCAGACAATGATCAGCAGCAGGTGGCGCCACCAGTCACCGCTACGCAGGAACTTCTTTACCGCTCCCGCTGATCGGTGGGGGCGGGCCGGCATGCCGGGTTGATGCGCGATCATGGCCATGGTCCCTGACTTTCCTCCTCCCGCGTTGGCGCCCTACGATCGTTCACGCATTACCTTGAGATTGATAAAGGTGAGCAAGAAAACGGCGAGGAACACCAGTACCCCGATCGCCGAGGCGTAGCCGAACTTGCCATAGGTGAATGCCTCTTGATACATGTAGAGGATCGGTACGTTCGTGGCGTTCAGCGGCCCACCATTGGTGAGCAGGAGCGAACCGATAAATGCCTGCATGCCGGTGAGAATGGCCAGGACCATATTGAGCTTGATCTGGCCCCTGATCAGGGGCAGATCGATGGACCAGAAGCGGCGGCGGGCACTGGCCCCGTCGATCGACGCCGCGTCGAAGACCTCTTTTGAGATCCCTTGCAAGCCGGCGAGATAGATCAGGACGGCGGCGCCCCCCACGAACGGGAAGGCCGAGAACATCAGCGCGTAGAGGGCAAGGTCCGGGTTGGCGAGCCATGCCTGGGTCCATTCGGGGTGGCCAATCGCCTGGAGGAATGAGTTCAGGGCGCCCGAGTCCGGATCATAGATAAATTGCCAGATCAACAGCCCCACCACTTCCGGGACGACGGCGGGCCAGATCATCAGAATGCGGTAAATATACTGGGATCGCTGGGAACGCAGGCGGAAGATCCATTCGGCCACCGCCAGGGGGACGGTCACACCCGTGATCACCCCGAACACGGTGAGCTCGAAGACGTGCCAGATCGCCCCGAGAAAAACAGGGTCGCCAAAGAGGTCGGTAAAGTTGGTCAGCCCGATAAAGTGCGAGGGCAAGCCGTAGTCAAAAACAAAGAACGAATCATAGACCGCGCTCACGGCCGGATAGTAGGAAAAGGTGAGGAGCAAGGCGAAACAGGGAACGAGCATCAGATAGTAGAGGCGAGCCCGCACCAGCCGGCGCCAGAGGGTCGGTTCGCGCCGCATCACGACCTGGACGTCCTTCACTGACTCCCCCGCCGCCGCGCGCAACTCAACGCCCGGTGACCGTGCCATCCCGTGACCCTTTCCCACTGCCCGACCGCGGTGTTCCGCGTTCCCTTACCGTACCCCGTGCCTGGAAGGCCGGGCCGAGGACGTCCGCCCCGACCCTCCAGGCGCCCAGGTCTACTTCCAGCCGTACTTCGCCGCGGCGGCCTTTGACTGGCGTACATACTCCTTCTGTATCGCCGCGATCGTCGCGTTAAGACTTGCCTTGCCGATAAAGTAGGACGTGGTCAAGTTATACACCAATTGAAGCGCATCGGGGGAGAAGTTGTATTGCCAGAAGAATATCCCACCCGAGCCCTTGGTATGCGTGAGCTGCGTCGCGATACTTCGCAAGTTCGCATTGACCGTGACCTCGCGCTCGATCGGCAGCTTCTGGCCCAGTTCGTTCACGATCCGGCTTGCCTGGCGGGGGGCGCTGATAAAGCGCAAGAAGTCGATCACCACCGGTAGGTTCTTCCGCTCGGTTGCCGTCTTGGTGACCGCGTACATCACGTCGGCCCCCCCAATAATCGGCGCCGGCCCGCCATCGGCATAGGGCGACTGGCCAAAGCCGGAGCCGCGGGTCACAGTGGGATAGGGGAAGGTGCCCCACTCAAACGGCAGCTGGCTGTCCCCATCCAGGGTGCTGATCATATAGAAGCCGGATTGCAGAATGCCGATTCGCCCTTGCTGGAACTCATTCTCGGCGGTGGGGTCGTTGATATTGGGGCCGATATTGACCAGCCAATCCTTTTTCCAGTAGGGGATCTGCTGCTTGGTAAGCTGAAGGAAGTTGGCATACTCCGGCGTGTTGGCCCCCCACTTCCCGTGCAAGATCGCGAGGGCCACGTCCTTGGCCGTGTAGCTATTCCCACCGCCGGTGGGGGTGATGATCTTCTCGTACCGGCGCATGACCATGGACCCCACCTCCCACCACGGATCGGCGGGAACGCGGGCGCCAAAAGGCACATGACCCGCTTTCTGGAGCTTGGCCATGGCCGCGAGCAACTCGGCGTAGGTGGTAGGAGGGGTCGCGCCCACTTGCTTGAACATCGTCTTATTATAGAAGACGAGGTCCGTCCCGAAGTCATAGGGCAGGGCATACAGGTGACCGTCGGGGGCGCGCTGCGCCTGAGTCAGTTGGGGATAGAATTCGTCGATCCAATGGTCGTGCCCAGGGTGACCGGCGGGAATATAGGGATTCGGCTGCGCCAGGTACGGATCCAGGTTGAGCCACCAGCCCTTGCCGATATCGGGGACGATCGCCTGGGCCGGGGTCTGCAGGATCTCGGGCGCGACATCCCCGACCAGTTGGGTGATCTCCCAGGTGCGCCGGTCGTCATTGGCGTAGTGGGGGGTGACGACGTTCACCTTCACGCCGGGATACAGGCGCTGGTACTCATCAATCACCACCTGGAGGTTGTGGATCGGCAACGGGTTATTGGGGGTCTTGACCATCGAGGCGGTCGGATTGTAGTCATCACCAAAGATACTGATTGTCGCCGTGACGTTCTTGGGAAGGGGGCTGCCGGCCGCCGCCTCGGCGACATCCGGCCCCACCTGAATCCGCGCCAGGGCCGCCGCCGCCGCCACGGCCGCCGCGCCCGTGAGGGCCGCGCCGCGGGTGATCTTTCGGTCGAACGCGGGCGCTACCGTTTCCGGTGTCTTCTCCGTATCCATCGCCTTGGCTCCTTCTCCTCGCGTTGAGGAAGACGCCTAAAAGTCTCGTCGGTGAGTTGTCCTGGAAGTCGTGAAGAATGTGATTGAGGACTCCCTCTCGATGTACGCCGCCGTGAACGGTACCGCGCATCACCTCCCCTCACTGGCCGCCTGTGGGTGCGATCACCCGGACTCGGCCGTTGGATCACAGCTAGGCCCTGGTCCGCGATGAACGCTCGGCCAGGGCGAGCCGCCGTTGATCGGTTGCCTTCGTTCCGCACCTCTCTCCGGTTGGATTCGCGTGACGAACAAGAGCGCCAAAAGAGTACTTCACGACGCGACCCATGGGAGGACCGTCTAAGGCCATCACGGTAACAAATATGTGAGGCAATGTCAAGGCCATTAGCTACTACCGTGCTATGTAACAAACGATAGTTGTAACAGATGGATCAGAATCCGCTGCGGTGACGAGGACGATACGAGCCGACTGGTAAGGCTGGGTGTCTGGCTGTGTGATCACCGGTGCGCGGCACTGGGCCACGCGCTGCCTTTTAGCGCATGGTAAGGAAGACATCGAGTGGGAGCTTGAACCGCTCGCTCAGGCGGCGGGCGTGTGCTAGTCCGAGAGGTCGGGCGCCGTTCAGCACCGCCGAGGTCACCGCTTTGTTGCCGAAGGCGAAGTCCATATCCTTCTGCTTGAGACCGTTGGCTTCCATCAGATGCGCGAGTACCTCCAGCCCGGAGGCTTGGGGCAGGACGACATGCGCGGTTTCGTATGCCTCGATCAGATCACCAAGAGCGCCGAGGTACGCATCCTCCCCTTGGGAACGTTCAGGGAGCTCCAGCAGGCGATGCAACTCCGCGATAGCCGCGTCGAGGTGCGCGTCATCGCGGAGGGACAGGAGGGGAAACTGGTGGACCAACTTCAGGTAGTCGTCCATCCGTTCAACATGTGCGTACATCCTACCCTCCTTGCTACTTCCAGGCGCCTTTATCATAGTCAGCATGGGTCAAAAGGTCTTTAATGTAGATAATCCGGGCCTGGTAGTTGATATACATGATCAACCGATAGTGGTTGCCTTTCAGATTGAACACCGTCTTGTCTCCTACCAGATCGGCATGGGGATAGACCGCTTTCACCTCGGCGAGATTCCTCCAAGTCGCCGCGATAGCCGTTCGATACCAGGACATGAGAGGTGCCGCGCAGTCAGGGTATGCCGCCGCCTTTTGCAACAGGACTCGTTTGGCGATAATCCGCACCGCGCCTCCTCTACCAGTTATCCCAGGTTATCACATAGGATAACCCCTGTACAGTATCAGCGCTGGATGAGGCCACGCTCCTCCAAATCTTGACATTAGTGCCGCGGCCGCTGATCCGGGAGCTATTGATGCTGATAACATGACCATCCAACCCAACGCCGACTCGGCTAAGGACCTCGTCCGGTCGGCGGGCCACGTATTCGGTGGATAGCCCGGCTGTGGGAATGGGGAGGGGAATGGTAAGGTGTGAAGGGGAACTAAGGGCCATTAGTTTTCCTTCGCCGCGCCGGATGCGCGGCCCTACTTCCGCCAAGGAGGAACAGATGCCGAAGCCGCTTGCCCTGGTCCCGATCCCGCGCGGCCCAGTGGCCCTGGTCCGCTCCGCCCCCAACCCCGCCCCCGACCTGCTGATCGCCGCCTGGCTCGACGCCAAATCCGGGCGCTCGGGCAGCGCCAAGACGCTGGCGGCCTACCGCGAGACCCTGCGCGCCTTCCGCGCCCTCCTGGGTCGCCACGATCTGGATCTCGACGGCCCGACGCCGGAACTCGCCACCCTCGCCCAGGCATTCGCCGGGGCCACCCACCCTTCCGGACGGGGCCGCCCCGCCCGTGACGGCGTGGTCTCTCCCAGCACCTTTAACCAGCGCCTGGCCATCCTCAGTTCCTTCTACACCTTCGCCATGCGCCGCGGGGGGCTGGGGGCCAATCCAATCGCCCTGTGCGAGCGGCGCCGGGTGCAAGCCTACGCGGGGGCCCGCGCCCTCGACTACAAAGAGGTGCGCGAACGGCTGGCCCGCATCGACCGGAACACCCCGCTCGGCGCCCGCGACTACGCGCTGCTGGCCGTGCTCTTGCAAACTGGCCGGCGGGCGGGCGAGGTGGGTGGGCTGCTGGTCGCCGACCTCCTGCCCCGGCCGGGCGGCGCCCTCCTGGTCACCTTCACCCGCTGCAAGGGAGACAAGCAGATGCGCGATCTCCTCCCGGCCCCGGTGGCGGGCGCGGTCGTGACCTGGCTGCGGCTGGCCTATGGCGGCGACCTGCCTGCTCTGCCGCGCGAGGCGCCGGTATGGATCAGCCTCTCCCCGAACCGGTCGGGGGGGACGCCGCTCCGCCATAAAGCGCTCTCGGCGATCTGCGCCCGCCGCCTGGGCATCTCCACCGTCCATGCCACCCGGCACACCTACGCGCGGGCCATGGAGGACGCGGGGGCCAAGGTGAGCGACATTCAGGGCCGGCTGGGCCATGGCAGCCTGGCCACCACCGGCCGGTATCTCGCGGCCCTGCGCGGGGCCGAGAACGAACACGCGGGCGCGGTGGCGGGG
>DATBTL010000233.1:0-7838 GCA_036559345.1 Chloroflexota bacterium
CGGCGCTGCGCCTGGGTGAGCAGCCTGCCCGCCAACGCCCTGGGGCGGCTGGCCGCCAATCGCCTCCGTGCCGTCGGCATCGATCTGGCGGGCGTGGTCTGGCGCGAACACGGGCGGATGGGCTCCTATTACCTGGAGTTCGCCACCCCGCCCCGGCCCATCCAGGCTATCTACGACCGGGCCGGCTCCTGCGCGGCCCACCTGGCGCCGGATGAGGTGGATTGGCCATACCTCCTGAATACCCGCCTCCTGCACCTTTCCGGGATCACCCCCGCCCTCTCGCCCAGTTGCCGCGCCGTGACCGCCGAGGCGGTGGCCCGCGCGCGGGCGGCGGGGGTGATGGTTAGCTTCGACATCAACTACCGCCAATTGCTCTGGACTCCCGAGGAGGCCGCCGCGGCGCTGCTCCCCATGATCCAGGGCGTCGATCTGCTGCTTTGCAGCCGGCGCGACGCCGCGCGTGTTCTGGGCCTCACTGGCACGCCGGAGGAGGCGCTGACCGGGCTGGCCGCGCTCAGCCAGGCACGGCACATCGTGCTGACCCTGGGAGCGGAGGGGATGCTGGCCTGGGACGGAATCCAGATCCACCGCCAGCCCGCCATGGCGGTGGGGATCGTGGACCGCCTGGGAGCCGGTGACGCCCTGGCCGCCGGGATTATCCACGGGCTGCTGGATGGCGATCTAGCCCTGGGTCTGCGCTACGGCGCCGTGCTGGCGGCGTTGGCGCTCAGCCAGCACGGGGACATGGTGAGCACCACGCGGGAAGAGGTAGCGGCGCTGCTGGCGGGCGGCTCCGAAGGATTGTTGCGGTAGTGGGAGAGAGGAATTCAGCGATATCTCTTACTCAACCAGCAGGAAAACTCCGAGTATCTCACGAGAACGACCCGAGGAGGAGAGACCATGGAAACCCTGGAACTGACCTGGAGTCAGCAGAAACTGCAAGAGGGCATCGCCGAGGGCGAATTGCGCGCGCGCCGTGACATGCTGCTTGACCTAAACCCATGGTTTCCTCTTGGAGGATGAAGAACCCGGCACGGGTTCTTCATCCTCCAGTCTTAGCCAATTCACGCGCGAAACGCGAGAACACGGCGTTGCTCCACCCGAACCCCGGCACCGATCCATAGAGGCCGCCTTCCGGGCTCGTAGCCGCCCCAGTGACGTTGTACTTCTCCCACATCAGGCTGGTGACGGCGAAGACGGCGGCGCAGTTGTCGCACCAGGCGCGGCGGATGCTGGTTGCCTCGGCGTCGAAGCCGTAGCGATCCAGGCCCTCGACCACGATCCATTGCAACGGGGCCCAGCCGTTGGGGTAGGCCCACTGCCGCCCCGCTCGCTCCTCCAGGGTGGTCACCAGACCGCCGGGGAGCGCGAACCGCGGCAGCCACTCCTGTACCATCCGTGTCGCCTGATCCGGGGTGGCCAAGCCCGCCCACAGGGGGTAGAAGCCGGCCAGCGAGGGGTGCGGGGTGCGCCGTTCATGCACGAAATCGTAGTCCAGGAAGAAGCCCGTGTCCTCGTCCCACATCAGGGCCTGCATGGTGGCGGCCCGCGCCTCGGCCCGGGTCTTCCACGACGCCGCCTCGCGCGGCTTGCCCAGAATCTCGGCGGCGCGGGCAAAGTCCATCTCGCGGGCATAGAGGATGGCATTCAGATCGACCGGGAGGTGCTCCAGCCAACGATCGTCGCAGCGGGTGGAATGGTCCCAGCCACTCTCGGCGGCGGCCAGGGTATCCAGATAGTTAATATCGAAGTACCGTGAGAGTCCCTGATGCACGCACCGGTGGTGTGGCTGCGCCGTCCCCAGCCAGACGGTCTCGTGCTCCCGCTGGGCCAGGCGCATCAATCGGGCCAGGAAAGATCGGGCCGCCACCGGATCGTGGGACTGAAGCACCTCGTAGGCCAGCCAGATCAGGGAAGTGAGAAAGGGCGGTTGGCTCCGAGAAAGAAAGTAAAGCCGGCTGCCATTCGGGATCACTCCGAAGCGGCGATAAAGTGATCCCAGATTCTCCGCCAGGCCGGGGATCAGATCCTCGTGCGGGGTGCCTACGAGCCCGAGGGCCATGAAGTAGCTGTCCCAGTAATACATCTCGCTGAACATGGCACCGTCACTGGGCACCAGATAGGGCCGGGGCAGGGCTATGAGCGTCCCCTGTTGGCGCGGCGTGCGGCGCACGATCCGCGGCCAATAGCTGTCGATATAGGCGAGAACGGGGCCATACTCCTCCATCGCGCACCTCCTCTCTCAAGGTAGTGGGTTAGGGGTATTGGTGGAAATCGTGGGTAATCAAGCGTGGGCGCGCCGGCGACTCGGACTGAACCGCACCGGCAGCGCCTTGAGGCCGCGCATCAGGGCGTTGGGCCGCCACTCGACCTCCTGGTCGATCAGGCGGAGGTCGGGCGCCAACCGCGCCAGGGTGCCCAGCGCGATTTGCCCTTCCATCCGGGCGAGCACGCCCCCCAGACAGAAGTGCGCCCCGTGGGCGAAGGCCAGGTGCTTGTTATCCCGCCGCGTGATGTCCAGGCGATCCGGCTCGGGGAAGCGCTCCGGGTCGCGATTCGCCGCCCCATAGAAAAGGAGGAGGGTCTGGCCAGGCTGGATTACCGTCCCGCCCAGGGTCATCGCCTCGGTGGCGATCCGTGGCGTCCCCTGCACCGGACTGTCGTACCGGAGCAACTCCTCCACGGCGGAACCGATCAGCGCCGGATCGTGGCGCAAGAGGGCAAGCTGATCCGGATGGCGGAGCAGGGCCAGCAGGCCGTTGCCGATCAGGTTGGTGGTGGTTTCGTGGCCGGCAAACAGGAGCAACATGCAAAGGCCAAGGAGCTCCTCCTCGCTCAACTGATCGCCCTCGTCCGTGGCTCGCACCAGCGCCGTGAGGAGATCATCGCCGGGCGCGATCCGCCGCCGGGCAACCAGATCGCGGAGATAGACGCGGAACTCGGTCATGGCTCGGTGCATTTCGGCGACATTGCGGAAGTTAGCGCCAAAGAAGAGGGCCATCTCGTTCGACCAGCCCTTGATCAACTCGCGATCCTCGACCGGGACGCCCAGCAGCTCGGCGATCACGATCACCGGCAGCGGGTAGGCCAGATCCGCGATCACGTCCATCGTGCCGGCCTCGGCCACCGCGTCCAGCAGTTCATCCACCAGGCGCTGAATCCTCTGACGCATCTCCTCTACCCGGCGCGCGGTGAAGGCGCGGTTGGCCAGGGCCCGCCGCCGTGTGTGGTCGGGCGCGTCGCTAAAGAGCATCCACAGGCCGGTGAGTTCGAAGATCTCCCGCAACTGGGTGGCCGCGGGCTCGGCGAGGGCGGCGAGCGCGGCGCCGCGACGAGTGCCCTTATTGCCGTTGGAGGAAAAGCGGGGATCGCGCAAGACGGCGGCGACATCGCTGTAGCGAGTGAGCACGTATTGGGGGCCGATCGGATAGACCGGATTCTCGCTCCGCAGACGGTGATAGAGCGAGTAGGGATCGGCCAGCAGATCGGCCCGACCGGCGAACAGCGCTTGAAACTCAGCTTGTGGGTTGGCGGTGATCATCATGGTGTGTCCTCTTTCTCCTGGCTATGCCTCTCAACACCTCTCAGTATGAGCGGCGACCTGGATCTCCGCGAGAGACAACACCCTCACAATACCCCTACAATGGGGGCAAGAGTACAGCGGCCAAGGCGGATTTCAAGGTGGCCCTCGACCGCGAATGTGGGGGCGTACCCGAGCCATGCTCCACATCAGGATGTGGAGCATGGCTCGGGTTCGGCACGATGCGCGGGCGGGCTCAGCGGACGGTGAAGAAGCTCCCGGCCCCGTGCCCGAAGACCTCGGGGAAGTACGACTGCTGGATGTGGGTCGGCAGGGTGTGGAACGTCCCCTTGACGGTGCAGTGCATCAGATAGGTGTACTGATAGGTGCCCGCCGGGAGATAGCTCAGGAACAGCACGGTCCGGTTGTCCCGCAGGTCCGTGTGAGTCACGTACCAGGTGAGGTCGCTGGTCCCCGGTGGGATGGTAGACCGGCTCTGGATCTGGGCCAACTGGCTGGTGGTTTTCAAGCTGGTATCCACCGATTCGCAGCCGGCCGGTAACGGATCCTCCAGGGAGACATAGAAGAGATCCTGCGGTGCCGTGACCGTGAGCCGGACCCGGATCGTGCTGCCCAGTGCGGCACTGTTCCCGCCGGTGGTCCGGTAGCTCCGGGTCACCCCTACCCCCGCCGAGACGGGGGTGATGTGGTTGACCGGACGGTAGTACTGAAGGCGTATGACGTAATGCAGTTGCCCATGGCCCGGGAGATTGTCGCGGCCAACGCTGATCCGCTGGGTGCTCCCCGCCGGGGCCGCTGTCCCGATGGGCCGGCTCAAGGTGCGGTTCTGGGTGAGGTTGGCCGCGTTGACCATGCCGCTCCCCCAGAGGCTGCCGTTGAGATGCACGGTGTAGTGGTAGTTGCCGTTCAACTCGCCGCTGTGGATGATGTAGTCCACCAGGCCGACCAGGCTCCGCGAGGTGGCCTCGGTGCTTTCCCAGGCATTGGCGGTCCGGGCAGCCATGATCCAGCGCACGGTGTTCGGGATCAGCGGGTTATGCGGGTCGATGGTCAGAAGGGCGTCCAGCACGTTGGCTGTGGTGATGATATCGGAGTCCAGGGCGCCCCAATCGTAGCTCCCTTCTTCCCAATGCGCCGAGGCGCCGCTGACCTTGGCGGCGCTGATCAGATCGGCCAGCAGGGTATGGGCATCGGCGCTCGCGGCGCTGGTATGCACGGCGCTCAGGGCCACCGCCAGATCGGCCTGGGCGAAGCGGTCCAGCAGATAGCGGGCGGCGAACAACTGGCCGGCCAGCCCGGCCACGTCCGCGCCCCGGCCGTAGCGGGTAATCGCGTAGACGATCTCCGCTTGCAGATTGGCGTCGTAGTTGGCGCCCGCGTTGAGGGCCGCCGGGCTTTGCATCTGGCTCTCCAGGTAGGCCACCGCGTTGCTCAGCACCGTGGCGTCCACCAGGTAGCCCTGGTCGCGGACCACGGTGAGGGCGCGCACGATGTAGGCGGTGATGTAGGGGTCGCTGAGCGGATCGTCGATCCACCAGCCGAAACCGCCATCCCCGTGCTGCATCTGGTAGAGCAATTGCACCTGCTTGGCGATCTGGGCCGCGAGGCCCGCCCGCTCCCTGGCGGAGAGCACGGAGGCGCGGGCCGGGAGCCGGCCCAGCTCGGCGTAGCCCTGGGCCCGTGCCGCCAGATCGATGCTGGAGTCGTAGGGGTAGTTGGCGAGGAAGTCGGCCCCCACCCGCAGCCCGGCGGCCAGGGTTGGCTCCAGGGTGACGATGAGCGCGCCCTCGTTGGGCTCGATCCCGGTCGGGATCCGTACCGCTTCCTGGGTGTTGGCGCCGGCGTCGCCTGCGGTCGCCACCGTTTCGGGGGTGCTGTTCTCCTGGACCGGCAGGGCCATCTGCACCGCGTCGTTGATGGCCTGATCCGCGGTGTCGATCGCCCGTACCTGCACGGTGGCCGTGCCCAGGGCGGTGAGACTGATCGGCCAGGTGACATCCTGCTCGGCCCCGGCCGCCAGATGGATCGTCCGCGCGCCGGCGGGAGCGAGAGCGGCCGTGGGCAAGCCATCGGCCAGCAAGAGCTGAAGGGAGATCGTCATGGGGTGGCCGGTGTTATTGTTCACCGTGGCTCCCACCAGGGCCCTGTCGCCAAGGGTGAAGAAGCGGGGAAGGAGTGGACGAAGCACCAGATCCTTGGTGGCGACCAGGTTGCTGACGGCGACCCCGACCAGGGTACCGGTGCTGATCCCCTGGCCAAGAATATGCCAGGTGGTCAGATTATCAGGCAGCGGCACCTTCACCACCGCGTTCCCCTGAGGATCGGTGATGACCGCTGGGTTCCAGTAGGCGGTATCGGCGAAGTTTTGCCGCACGCTGATCGTGGGCCCGCCCGCCTTGCTCGCCGCCGCGTGGTCGGAGGAGCGCCCGGGCGGAGCGGTGGCTTGCGGTACTGCCCCGCCGCTGGCCACGGAGCGGAATGCCAGGGGCCGTCGCGATGGGAGTGGCTGCTTGGTGATTACCTGCTCGGGGCTGATGTTGAGGGTGTCCGAGGTGAAGACCCCCAATTCGCGGAGGCCGTAGAAGGTGCCGAGGAGATCGGCGCCGCTCCCGCTGTCTCCGGCCAGGGCCAGCGCCGCCTGATCCACCACCCCGAGCGAGAAGCTGCCCTGTACCGGTTTCCCCAGCTCATCGACCGCGTGAATATGCAACGGGACCGACTGGCCAGGGGCCACCCGCGATCTGGGGGCGGCCACGCTCAGGCGGATCGCCCGTTCCTTGGGGTCCACATGGATGCGCGCGTAGCCCATCCTCCAGACCGGAGGGGCTCCGCTCGCGTTCGCCCCCTGCTCCACCACCACGCTGACGTAGGTGTCGGGCAGGTACGACGCGGGAATAGGCAGGGTAAGGGTAGCTCCGGTCCCCACGAGCCGCCGGACCTGGTAGCTCAGCACATGGCCGCGTTCGATGGAGATCAGAGCCAGCATGTTCGGATCCGGAGCGGTGACCAGGACGTGGGCCACCTCGCCGGTGTGATAGGTCTTCTTGTCGGTAACCAGGCGGATATGCCCTTGCGGCTGGAAGCCCCAATCGATAGGCTTCTGGCCCCCGGCATAGAGTTCGAGCGAGCTTTCCACATGGTTGCCGAAGCGGTCGGTGCTGGTGGCCGAGAGGTGGTATTCGCCGCCCTTGGAGGCGGTGAAACGGATCGAGCCTTTTCCGTGGGCATCGGTAATCGTGCTCTGAGCGCCAATGAACGTATCGTGGGGCACGTAGTTCTGGCTTACCGAGCCATCGGGATTCACCTTCACCAGGTTGGTATAGGTTCGGCGGTAGAAGGCCACCCGCACCGCTTCATGGGCGGCGGGCGTTACCCCATCGTTCCCTACCGTCACCACCGAGATCGTTTGCGGCTTGCCGGGGTCGATCACCTGAGCCGGGGCATTGAGCCCGATCTGGAAGGCGCTGTGATAGACGGTGACACTGGTGTTCCCAGCCACCGGCGAATTGTCGAGATCGGTGACGTTGGCCTCCAGGGTGTAGTTCTGGACCAGCTTGCCTTTTGGCAGCCGCGCGGGCAAGTTCAGGTGCAGCTTGCCCTGGGCATCGGTCATTGCGTTGCCCTGGAACAGGGTATAGCCGGCGGAATAGGGCGGGATAGGGCCAATGGGGCCAAAATTGGAGGCGGCGGGGTCGTAATTGCCGAAAGCGTAGTCCGTGAATAGGGGGCTATAGAAGATATAGTCATAGCCCAGCATCGACCAATGGACCTTGGCATGGGCCACTGGGCCGCCAAAGTAGTAGCTCACCTGGATATCGGTGTGTACGGCCTGGCCCAGTGAGTAGGTGGACTGGGGCGTGGTGACGGTGACGCTAAAGGTGGGCTTCTTGTACTCCGCCACCTGGAACGAAGCGCCGGCGCTATAGGCACCCTTGGTCGCCCCAAGCTGGTAATTGCCGAGCGATGCGTTGGCGGCCAGGGTGAAGTCGGCGCTGAAGGCGCCGAAGCGATCCAGAGTGACCGTGCGGCGCGCTACCACCTTCCCATTCGGATCACTGAGGATCAGGTTGATCGAGCCGGAAACCAGACTGTATGTGCCATCGTTGTCCGCCCGCACGATCCCACGGGCGTGTATCACCTGGGCCGGACGGTAGATCGGACGATCCGTATAGAGAGCCAGGCGCAGGGTAGGCTGATACGAGGAGGCGGAGAGCCCATAGTCGTAAGGACTAACCCCATTGCTCCAGTTGGAGCTGGCGACGATCGCGTCGCCGCTTTTGCTGCCCAGGACCACCAC
>DATBTL010000234.1:0-53301 GCA_036559345.1 Chloroflexota bacterium
AATGCCTAAGGGAACCGTACTCTTGGTAGACGACGACCGGACGCTGCTCAAACTGATTCGGTTGCTGCTTGAGGACGAACAGTATGAGGTGAGCATCGCGAACGGCGACGATGTTCTCGCGGTCGCGCGGACCCAGCAACCAGACGTCATTCTGCTTGACGTGCGAATGCCGGGGATCGGCGGCGTGGGAATCAGCCGCCAATTGCGCGATGATGAAGAAACGCGTCATATCCCGATCATCGGGATAACCGCTGATCTGGCCCGTGGCATCCGGGAAGGAATGATCGCCGACGAATGGATTGGCAAGCCATTTGACGTCGAACGCCTGTACCAAGGAGTAGCCCGCTGGATTGGGAAGGCATCCTCCGCGTCCCAAGCGGGCTCGTCGGCCGGATCGCTAGCGATCAAGGCGGCTGAACCGCCCGCCGAGGCGGGGGCCTCCGGCTGAGACCGGAGGCTCTGCCGTCCCTGCCGTCCGACCCGCTACCGAGCGGCCGCCCGCAGCGAGTCGTCGAGAATGGCCACGATTCGTTCCACCTGGGCCTCGCTGGTGATCAGCGGCGGGGCGATGCAGAGTGTGTCGCCAATCGGAAACTCGCCGCGGGCTCCGCCTCGGTTGCGGATGAAGAGTCCGCGCTGGCGGGCCTCGCCCGCTACTTTGTTGCCAAGCCCGATCGCCGGGGCACGGGTGGCGCGGTCATCCACCAGCTCCACGCCGCACATCATCCCCAGGCCGCGAATGTCGCCCACTGCTTGATGGGCGGAGAGGGTGCGCAAACCTTCGAGAAGGCGAGCGCCCGTTCGCGCCGCGCGCTCGCACAGCCCTTCACCTTCCATGAGTTCCAGGTTGCGGAGGCCCACCGCGCAACAGGTTGGATGGCCTGAGTAGGTCGCGGCGTGGGTGAACTTCATGTCGGCGGGGGCATTGTTCAGGGCCTCGTGGACGCGGTCGGAAAGAATAATCCCGCCCAGGGGCAGGTAGGCGCTGGTTACGCCCTTGGCGAAGGAGACGATATCCGGCACCACGTTCCAGTGGTCGAGCGCGAACCATTTCCCGGTGCGCCCGAAGCCGGTGATGATCTCGTCCGCGATCAGCAACACCTGATGTTTGTCACAGATCTCCCGGAGGCGCGGCCAGTACGTCGCGGGAGGCACGATGACCCCGCCCGCGCCGAGGACAGGCTCCGCGATCACCGCCGCCACCGTCTCGGGGCCCTCGCGGAGGATTGCCTGTTCGATCGCGTCGGCGGCTTCGATGCCGGGGTCGCCCGTGCCCCCACCGTAATCCGCCCAGCGGTAGGGATAGGGAGGGGCCACCTGGATGAAGTTGGGCACCAGGGGCGCGAACATTTTGTGATACATGGCCATGCCGGTGGCGCTGGCCGCCGCCATCGTGACCCCGTGGTACCCATGGACGCGGGAGATGAACTTGATCTTGTCCGGCTGGCCTTGCAGCTTCCAGAAGTAGCGGGCGGTCTTGAAAGCTGATTCATTGGATTCGGCGCCGCCGGTGGTAAAGTACACCGCGCTCATGTTGGGGTAGCAGAGTTCCACCAACTTGGCGGCTAGCCGCACCGCGGGTTCATTGGTGGCCCCCACGTAATTGGTGACAAAGGCCAACTTGGTCATCTGTTCGGCGGCCGCCTCGGCCAGTTCGCGCCTGCCATGGCCTATATTCACGTTCCACAAGCACGAAAGGCCGTCGATGTATTCCTTGCCGTCCATGTCGACAAGCAGCGCCCCTTCCCCACGGGCGAAGGCGATAGGATGCTGATGGTCGGCGGGATACTGCAAGGGATGGATAAGGTGCGCGCGGTCCTCGGCCAGGACCGCGCCGGTGAGCATCTGCGTTGTCATTTCCGGCTCCCATTTCCTTCGATCATTGCGGTTGTCCGTAGGGGCACCGCCTTGGATGCGTCCTAAGCATATTAGCCTAACTCCGGCGCGCGAGCACGGGCGCGCTGCCGAGCCTCCTTGCGCGCCGTTTGTCTGTGGGTGGCATCGATCAAGCGCCGTCGATCCTCGTCCGTCTCGGGAATGAGGATCGGCACCGTGGTGGGCTGGCCCTCTTCGTCCAGGGCGACAAAGACGAAGTAGGCGGAGGCGACATGCCGAACCTCGCCCATGCGGATTTTTTCGGCCTCGATGCGGACACCCACCTCCAGGCTCGATCGTCCCGCCAGGTTGACCGAGGCCATCACGTGGACCAGATCCCCCACATATACGGGGGCCACGAAATCCATCCCGTCCACGCGGGCGGTCACCACGCGACTGCGGCAGTGGCGGATCGCCGCCACCGCCGCCGCCGTATCGGCGAACTTCATGATTGTGCCGCCATGGACGTTCGCGTCGGCGTTGGCGTCCTCCGGCAGCATCACCTGGCTCATCGTGGTCCGCGAGGCGGATACAGTCCGCTCGATCCTCTCCACCTTCCGCCCCTCTCCATTCCCGCGACCGGAGCACTACCCGGCTGTGAGGATACCACCGCGGACCTCAGTTCATGATTCCGCGATCCACGCGTCCACTCGCTCCTCTAGCATATCCAGGGGTACGGCGCCACTTGCCAACACCACCTCATGAAAGGCGCGAACATCAAAGCGGCCGCCCAGCAGACGCTCCGCGCGGGCCCGCAGTTCACGGATCTTCAACTCACCGAGTTTATACGCGAGAGCTTGCCCCGGCATGGCGATATACCGATCCACCTCGTTTGTGATGTTGAGCACACTGAGGGCGGTGTTCTCGGCCATGAAATCAATCGCCTGTTGCCGGCTCCAGCCCAGGGCATGGATACCCGTGTCCACCACCAGGCGGCACGCGCGCCACATCTCATAGGTGAGGCGGCCAAAATTACTGTAGGGATCCTCGTAAAAGCCCATCTCCAGGCCCAATCGCTCGGCGTACAGCCCCCAGCCCTCGACGTAGGCGGTGAATTGCGCGAAGCGGCGAAACTCCGGCCCAGTGCCGGACTCCAGTTGCAGGGCCACTTGCAAGTGATGCCCCGGCACCGCTTCATGCAGCGAAAGGGCTTCCACTTCATAAAGTGGGCGGCTTTGAAGATCGTACGTGTTGACGAAGTAGAATCCCGCCCGCGTGCCATCGGCCGCGGGCGGCTGGTAATAGGCCGTGGTCGTGGAAGGAGCGAGGTCCGCCGGCACCGGCTGGATGCCATAGGGCATGCGCGGGAGGGTGCGGAACAGACGGGGGAGGCTGCCATCCACCCTTTTGAGGATATAGGCGACTTCCCGCAAGAGGGCCTCTGGAGTCGGCGCGTAGAATCGCCGGTCCGTCCGCAGAAAAGCCAGAAAATCAGCAAAGCTCCCCTGGAACGCGACCTCGCGAATCACCGCCTCCATCTCGCCGCGAATCCGCGACACCTCCTCCATACCGGTTCGGTGTATCTCGTCAGGCGTCAGATCCAGGGTCGTGAGGAAGCGAATGCGATGCCGGTAGAAGTCCGCGCCGTCAGGAAGAGACGACGTCGCGATGTCCTGCCGGGCGGCAGGGAGATATTCACCTTGCAGGAAGGTCAGGAGCGTCTTGAACGCGGGGACCACGGACGACAGAATCGCAGTCCGGCCCTCTCGCGCCAGGCTCTCTCGTTCAACCTCTGGAAGGCTCGGTGGGAAGGCGGCGAACGGAGCCCAGAGCACGCCTGCCGCCGCGTCGTCCACGATATGGGTGCCGATGGCGTCGCCGACCCCGGTGAGGATGGCCGCCGGTGGGCGGTATCCGTCCCCGATCCCCGCGCGCATCAGGGAAATGTGTCCCTCGACAAACCGCGGGAAGGCGCGGAGGCGGTCGATGTAGTTTTGGTAATGCAACACCGTGTTAAAGACGAGGGACAACGGTAATTGCACGAACAGATCGTAGAAGGTGAAGGTGCGGTTCAGCGCCATCATCGCGGCGGGATAGCCAAGCTCCGCTGCTTCATCCGCCAGGACTCGGGTAAGGAGGGCGCGATTGATCGTGTCCGCTGAGGTGTCCGAACTACTGTCGATGGCTCGCAATTCGGTGAGCAGGGTCAGACGCGTGGCGCGCTGCCGCGCGTACTCCTCCGTGCCGACCTCGGGCAAGAGGCCATCGTAGCGGTGGTCGCCAAAGTAGACGCTGGCCGCCAAAGGATCCTCGCGCAAACGCATCTGCCAATACCGGTCAAACAGCCGGTCCAGCGCCTCCGACATGGAGATCCTCTCTTCCGCTACGAGATTAGACTTCGAGCATGCCTTGGCGAGTATACAGACTACTGGCACTGGGAGACACCGCCTGGGAGCGCGAGACACCCGCAAGCGGGTACCCGGCTCGCCCCGTATCCGCGGCAAACGGGGCGAGCAAGGATGCTCGCGCTCCCAGGAGGGGCGGCCCGCCACGATTCTTCGGTACGCCCATCGTCGCCACGCCAGCTTGGAGAACCCTTGACCTGGTTGCGAAAATATCCCATCGTGGATGATTTGACCCGTAATTGACTGGCATACCGGCTAGCGATAGGTATATACTGCTGCCGACGGCAGGTAGGTGGAACCTCCCATTGGTTCTCCGTCGCTTGCCCACCCCTGTTCCCGGATCGGCATCGGCACGGCACTCGGATCACATCCCTTCGATGTAGAGCAAAGAGGCGCCAGGGTGAGGTTGGCGCCGGTAGTGGTTAGTGCGAGGTTGGGGTAGGTATGGCAACACTTTCCGCGTCCACGGTGGCCCGGCAGCCTCGGCAGTTCCGACTCAACATCCTTACGGGGGCGATTGGCTGCGTGCTGGGGTTCTTTATCGGCTTACGCTTGGGGATCGCCGCCGGGTTCGCCCCGGACGATAACGCGCCGCTCTTCATCGCCTACGCGGTTGGCGGTTTTGGCTATTTGCTTGGTCTGGGTTTCTTCAATCCCGCCATCCGTTGGGGTCTTGGTCTGCCTGCCCCATCCGCGCGCCAGGCTGCCTACACCTACGGAGATAACCAGGGAATTGCCCGCTACTTCCGCCTTACCCTGGATCACAAGGTGATTGGGATCCAGTATCTGGCCCTGGTCCTCGCCATGTTCTGCTTTGGCGGCCTGAGCGCGATGCTCATCCGTCTGGAACTCATCAACCCGGACGCCACCTTCTTCGCTCCGGATACCTACCTGACTCTGATCGGCTTGCACTCAGGGACCATGGTCTTCATGGGCACCAGCGCGATCATCGGCCCCCTCGGAAACTACTTCATCCCAATTATGATCGGGGCCAGGCGCATGGCCTATCCCTGGCTGGAAGCGCTTTCGATGTGGTTGCTCCTGCTCGCCTTTGTCTATTTGGTCAGTACCCTGGCCTTCGGCGGCTTCCCCACCGGATGGACCGGGTACGCGCCGCTCGCGGACGAGGCGCACCAGGGACAGGACAGCTATATCGTGGCGTTCATCCTGGTAGGCGCGGGGTTGGTGGTCTCGTCCATCAACATCCTGGCCACCGTCCTCTTTCTCCGAGCCCCCGGCATGGTTCCCACGCGCATCCCGCTTCTGGTGTGGTCGATCATCGTTGCCGCCATCCTGGCCTGGTTGGCCGCTCCGGTGATCGTCGCCACGCAGTCCATGGTGTTCTTTGATCGGACCTTCAACACCGGATTCTTTATCGCGGCGGTTGGGGGGAGCGCGTATCTGTACGAGAATCTCTTCTGGACCTTCGGACATCCTGAGGTCTATATCTTCGCCGTCCCGGCCTTCGGCGTGGTCCTGGAGTGTTTGCCAGTCTTCGCGCGAAAGCCGCTCTTCAGCTACAACGCCGCCGTGATCGGGATGTTCGGCATCGGCTTGATGAGTTGGTTCGTCTGGCAGCACCATCTCTTTATGAGCGGCATCGATCCGGGATTGCGTCCGTTCTTCATGTTCTCGACCGAGATGATTTCCTTCCCGACCAGTATCGTGTTCTTCAACATGGTGGGTACCCTGTATAAGGGGCGGATTCGCTTCACCACTCCCATGTTGTTTGCTCTCGCGTTCTTCTTTAACTTCCTCATGGGGGGCTTTAGCGGAGTCTTCCTCTCGGACGTGCCGACCGATGTACAGCTGCACGGTAGCTACGCGGTGCAGGCTCACTTCCACTTTGTCCTGATGGGCGCCACGGTGTTCGCGCTCTTTGGCGGCACCTATTATTGGTTCCCCAAGTTCACTGGCCGGCTGATGAACGAGCGCCTGGGCAAGATCCACTTCTGGTGGAGCTGGATCGGGTTCAACGGAACCTTCATCACCTTGATGATTGTCGGGTTCATGGGGATGCCGCGCCGCGTGGTGACCTATCTCCCGGAGTTGCATACCGCGAACGTGATCGCCACCATCTTCGCCTTTGTTCTGGGGGCATCGATCGTGGTCTTCCTCTTCAACCTGGTGTACTCTTGGGGATGGGGCAAGGTTTCTCCGCCAAATCCCTGGGAGTCCCGCGGGCTTGAGTGGCAGTTACCTACCCCCATCCCCGTGGACAATTTCGCCGAGGTGCCGCTGATCGTTTCCGCCCCATACGAATATGGGATCAAGGACGCCCCCCCAGTGGCGATCCTCAATCCCGGTCAGCAGGGCCTTGGACCGGATCTCGCGACCGTCGCGGCGACGGAGAAGCGGGTGAACAGCACCCTCACGATCTGGCTTGCCCGCATGTTGGCGGCGGCCGGGACCACGTTCTTCGCCTCGTACTTCTTCGCCTTCACCCTCCTACAGCTCTACGACCGCCATAACCAATGGTTGCCGGCGGGGATCACGCATCCAGCCGCGATCCTGGGCATTGGAATGGCCGCCTTCCTCCTCCTGAGCGGGTTGATCTACTTTTGGGGGCAGATTGAGATGCGGCGCGGCGCTCCCGATAAATTCACCGCCTATTGCTCCCTGGCCCTTCTCCTCGGTTTGGCGGCCACGGCCTGCCTTGCGGCATCGCTCATCCACACCCCATTCGATACCGAGGCCGGCGGGTATGCCAGTGTGTTCTTCGGTCTTACCCGCGTGCTTGGAACGGTGCTGCTGGCCTCACTCGTGTTCATGGTCGGCCTGACCTACCGCAGTATCAAGGGTCTGTATTCCCGCGAGAACATGGCGGTGATCGACGCCTTCGGCGAATATTGGGGCTGGTTGATCGCGATCGGCATAGTCTCCTACGTTCTGCTGTATATCCTGCCGTTCCTTCATCTTGAATAGCCAGGCGCCGACAAAGGTTTAACAAGCATGATTACGCTCACCTTTGGCAATGTCATTACCAGATGGTCGTTCGATCCCCTGGTCGTGATCGGCGTGACGCTGGCGGCCGTGCTGTACCATATTGGGAATCAGGCCACCCAGCAGCTCCTGCCCCCTGGCCACCGCATGGGTCCGCGCCGCTGGAAGAGCGCCATGTTCTATACGTCGCTGGTCCTGGTCGTGCTCGCGCTTGAGTCTCCCCTGGATTATCTGTCGGCCTCCTTGATGTGGGCCCACATGATCCAACATTTGGTCCTGATCATGCTGGTGGCCCCGCTGTCCTTGCTCGGCGATCCGGCGCTCCCCCTGCTCCGCGGCCTTCCGCTGGCCTTTCGTCGGAAAGCTCTGGCGCGGGTTACTCATTGGCCGCCCGTGCAAGCAATTGCCGCCGCGATCACCTGGCTCAGCCAGCCGGTGCGGGCGTCGGTCTCGTTCGCCGTGACCCTGTATGCCTGGCACTCACCCAGCCTGTATAACCTTACCTTGCGGAACGCGGCGGTCCACGATCTGGAGCACGCGATGTTCCTGGGCGTGAGCATCCTGCTGTGGTCCCAGGTCATTGATCAGACGCAGTTCCGCTGTCGGATGGGGTACGGGGCGCGTTGCGTGTACGTCGTGGTGTCGGCAGCGGAAAATCATCTCCTTTCAGTTGTCCTGGCCCTGGCAACCTCGCCAATCTACGCGTACGCGCAGCTTACCTCGCGGCCGGGAAACATCACCGCCCTGTCTGATCAGCAAATTGCCGGGGGCATTATGTGGGTGCCCGGCATGTTCTTGTATGGCACCGCGTTCTCGATTTTCCTCTTCAAGTGGCTGAAGGAGCAAACGCTGCCAAACGGAGTGACGTCGCGCGCCGATCTCAAGCCGATCTCACGAGGGACAGGTCCGTTGCCGCGATCCGAGGTCCACGCCGCGGTTCTCGATGCGGCCGCCGATTCCGGCGCGCTGTTGGGCGCGAAATAGGGAGGGTATGCACAGGTATGAAGCCGATTCTGGCAATCTTTGGCACTACGATCGTGGTCCTGGCCTTGACGGTCGCCTACATCATCGATCTGGCCCAAGTCCCCACCAGCACGGTACACGCGGCATCCACCGGTGCCCATACCGCGAGTCTCAATATTGATGTCGTACCCAATGCCGGCGCCGGTCCGCACCCGGACTGGGTGCAGTACCAAACCTTCGACCTCAACGCGAGTCAGTCCGCCACCCAGTTCGTCGTCCCGGTGTCCTCCTGGGTCACCGTGACCGTTCACCAGTATGACTCCTCGACCACTCTCCGCAACGAGTTCTTCGGGCTGGTCCAGGGCACGCAGGGCAACGTGGCCTATCTCAACGGGAAGCCCTTCAAGGCGATCAGCGGCGACCTTCCCTCGCACACTTTCAGCGTACCGGACCTGGGCATAAACGTTCCCCTGGCGGGCGTGCCCGCTTCCGCGGCCCCGAACTCCTACCAGACGATCCGCTTCACTTTCTATAGCGGTGACAAGAAGGCCATCTATCATTGGCAGTGCTTCGATCCCTGCGGGTGGGGCGCGTATGGCAACGGTGGTCCCATGCAGACCTATGGTTACATGGACGGACGCATTCAAGTCGTTTAGAGTGGGTGAGGCGGAGAGCGCGCGGACGGGGCGGAGTTTCACCTTCCCATTCGCGAGCTCCCTTTGGGGAGGATAGCCATAGTGAGTAATACCGCGCACGCCGTACGGATTTTCATCTACTGGCTGATTGCCAGCGTGATCGCCGAGGTTCTCCTGGTATTCGCGATCCCCACCCCCGGGCCCACCTTGTCGGAGGCGGGCGGTGGCGAGCATACCACAATGAAGCTTTTCTTCCTCACCGGAGCACCCATTTTCGTGTTCATCTGCGTCTATATGGTCTACGCGGTGCTCGCGTTCCGGGAGACCGATGAGCCTGAGCTTGTTACGCGAACCGAACCGGCCAAAACCAATGTAGCGGCGCTACTTATTTGGTGTGGGATCACCTTCAGCACGGTCGTGTTCCTCGCGGCGTGGGGCACCTTTACCCTGAACGAGATCACCGAGGCGGCCGGGCCGCATCCCCTGGTGGTGCAGGTCATCGCCCAGCAATGGCATTTCACCTACCGCTATCCCAGCTACGGCGGCTTCGAGACCTATGACCTAGCCGTGCCGGTGAATACTCCAGTTCAGTTCAACATTACTTCCCTTGACGTGGTCCATGATTTTTGGATCTATAACGAGGATGTGAAGCAAGACGCCGTACCCGGAACCACGACCACGGCGTATTTGCTCGCCAAGAAAGTGGGCTCGGAGTGGATTGTCTGCGATGAATTGTGCGGGATCTGGCACGGCCATATGCGCGGACCAATGTCCGTTTTGAGCCCGAAGGACTTCCAGACCTGGGTCAAACAGCAGCAAGCGTCTCACGCGCCGGTGCAAAAGTATATGGTGCCGCAAAGCAATACGTACTTCCCGGATCCCCAGGGCTACCCCAGCCCGCCCCAGAATTCAGCCGAGTAGCCGATAAGGCAGACGCGGGTGACGTATCCGCGGAGGGTCGGCGGCGCGCCGGCCCTCCCCGTTCTTGGGCGCAAGTCCGCGGAGCTGGTACGATTGCCAGGCAAGTCCGATGTACGATAAGGGAACCATGGCCACGCTACTCACTCGGCGGACTCGGATCCGCCCCAAGATTCTCCTCCCGCTTGTCCTTGGCCTTGGTCTCCTCGTCGAGCAAGTCGTGTTCTTTCACGGCGGCGCCAACTCCTCCCCGGTTCGTTCCTCGGCGCCCGCCGGCATTCCGGGAAATCCGGGCACTCCATACCATCAGGTGGCAACCGTGGTCAACCAGGCCCTGGGACCGAGTGATCGCGGGGTCAACCGCTTTCATATCGACTCCCTGGCCGCCGATCCCGCTCACCGCGGGAAGCGCGTTCTCACCCTCACCTGGGCCGTGAATGGCGACCTTACCATGGGCTCGGTCAGCGCTGGCGCCCAGGTGGAGACCTTCCTCCTGCTTCGTAGCCTCTATACCAGTCACCTTCCTCTCAGCGATGTGCGGATCACGGGCACCTTCGGGAACCACGATCGGGCCGGGCGGGCGGTCGAGGTGCCGGTCCTGAGGCTGGAGTTAGCTGCTCGAACCATCCCCGCGGAGGTCTGGAGTTCGCTGGACGACACCACCCTCTGGCCTCTGATTCACCGCCTCTATGTCCGCCCCGGCTTTGAATGCAATTGCCAGGAATGAGTACTACCAGTCTGTCTCCTCGGCGCTTAGCGGCGCGCCGCGCCCGCCGCCGGCTTTTCATCTGGCCGCTCTGCTTTCTCATCGTGGTGTCCACGATCATATTCTTGCTCATTCGCCCCGCTAGCCCAAGCGAGCAGCAGTCCGCCGGCCCGGTGGTGGGCCAGGCAGTGCCGAGCTTTAGCTTGCCGGCTCTCGACGGGAGGCAGTCCGGTCCCGGTCAGTTCCGCGGCCATCCGCTCTTTCTCCAGTTCTGGGCCGTGAACTGCACCAGTTGCGCCCATGAGCGTCTTGGCTTGCTGCAAGCCAGTGCCCCGTTCTTACATCAGGGCGGCATTGCGCTGGGCGTCGATGCGTACCTGGAGACCCCAGGCATGGTACGAGCCTACCTGAAGAGTCATCGGGAGCCCTACACCACCATTCTCCTCGACCCCAACGGCGCCGTGGTTTTCGGGAAGTTCCATGTGATCGGCGTTCCCACCAGCCTGTTTATCGACCGCCAGGGGATCATCCGCAAAGTCGTGATCGGCGAAATGACCGCGCGGGGCTTCCAGGATGCGTTCAATCAGTTACTGAAGTAGGCGCCGCCGAGAACCTCCGGCTGAGGCCCTGCCACTCAGGATTGGCGTCCTTCATGCACCGTACGACGGCGGCGCGGCGGTGGGCGAGGCGCCCCAGGCGGGATCAGGGCGCGGGCCCAGGGAATAGGTGAGGGTTCCTCCTCCTTCCAGCGCCGAGTAGGCCAGCCACGGCGACTTCACCGGCACGCCGTTCAAGCGCAGGCTTTGGACGAAGTGAGAGCCGGCGCCCGCGCCACGTCCCACAATCCGTATGTCGCCGCCCGGCAGGTGCAATACTACCTGGGGGAACAGCGGGCTTCCCACCGCGAATCCGGCTACTCCAGGGATCTCTGGATAGAGGCCAAGGTCCGCCCATACGAGCCATGCCGACAGGGCCCCGCTATCGTCGTTTCCCGGCAGCCCGTTCGGCCCGACCCTGAAAACAGAGGTTGCGATCCGCCGGGTTATTGCCTGGGTACGGTAGGGCGCACCCGCGAAATCGTACTCCCAGGGCACCTCCAGATCCGGCTCGTTGCCCATAAACTCGTGGATACTGTTTGGGCCCGCGTTCAGCTTCTGAAAGTACCGATCTAGGCGCTGAATGACCGTCGCATCGCCGCCCATGGCCGAGAACAGACCATGCAAGTCGAATGGCACCATCCAGGTATATTGGGCGCTGTCTCCCTCGCGGAACCCGATATCACTCCGTGGATTGAAGGAGAGAAAGTTGCCCGCGGAATCGCGAGGGACAATGTAGCCGATTCGGGAGTTGAAGAGCCGCCGCCAGTTATTCGAGCGCTGGAGATAGACCGAAGCGGCCGCCAAGTCGCCGAGAGCGGCGGCCAGGCGCGAGATCGCGAAGTCATCGGTTGCGTATTCAAGGGTGATGGCCGCCGAGCCGCCCGGCGTTGACTGATCGACGTAGCCATGCTGTAGGTAGCCGAATAGACCCTCGCGGACCAGGTTCCGGCTGGAGCGGACGCCGGGAACCGAAGCGCCACGCTCGATCACGCGGAGGGCCGTGGCGGCGTCGAAGCCCCGCGCCCCAAAGGCATAGGCGGTGGCGATGGTCACGTCCTGGGAGTCGCCGATCATCCCACCCGAGTTGTCATTGGCGACCTGCCACCGAGGCAAACCACCGCCCCCTTGTGCCGCGTCCGCTAAAAGGGATTGCACCATATCGCCCATTGCCCGCGGTGCCACCAGAGCCCGTAGGGGGATCAACGATCGATAGGTGTCCCATCCGGCAAAGTTTTCGTATTGGGTGTAACCGACCGCCTGATGGACGCGCCCATCGAATCCCAGATATTGCCCGTTGACATCGCTGAAGACATTGGGGTGCAACTCGGTGTGGTAGAGCGCGGTATAGAACATGGAACGCTCGGCGGTGCTGCCGCCAGTCACCGCAATCCGCCCAAGCGACCCATTCCAGGCGGCGGTTGCCGCGGCACGGACCTGGGCGAAGGCCCAGCCAGGATTCTCCGTGGTGAGGTTCTGCAGCGCGTTGGCCACGCTGACGAATGAGAGACCCACCTTGGCCAGCACCACCCCGCCGGGAGGCTGGGCGAAGTGGAGGTAGGCCCCGCTTCGAGCGCCGGCCGCTCCCCGCGCTCCTCCTTGCAGGGCACCGCCGTTCCAGACGCCGAACGCGGCGAAAGGCTGGTTGAAGCGGGCCGCGAAAAAAACGCGGTACTGGTTATTCCCGCAAAAATGGCCACTGGCCGCCGAGCCGGTAATCTGATCCGTCCCAACTACTTGAACGCCGGTACCATTGGCAGCGTCACCATTGGCGCTGCCGCCGGCGTCCACCAGCAGGCTCCCTCCCGCCGTGCCGGGAAAGGCGAAGATACCCATGCCCGTGCGAGCGGTCACGGTAAGCGACACCGAGACCCCATTATCCAGCCGAACGGCATAGAAACCAGGCGATGCCTGCTCGTTCACGTGGCTAAAGCTCATCCCGCCCTGGAGTACGCTTAACGGGATTCTGGGCGCTGAACCAACGATCGGAAGGAAGGGAATGTCCTGGTAGCTGCTGCAGCCTCGGCCGCTGAAATGGGTCAGGCTAAAGCCGTGAATGACCGTCTGCTCGTACCGGTAGCCGCCGGCGGCGCTGGTGGTGTCCGGACTCCACTGCACCATACCCTCGGGAAAGGCGGCGCCGGGAAAGACATGGCCACCCTCGTTGCCGATCCCGTAGGACGGCTGGCCGCTGCCGGTTCCCAACAGCGGATCCACCAATGCCGCGAGGTTAACGGAGACCGGGCCCGCCGCCACCGCCGAGGAGCCCGGCGCGACCACTGTGCCCAGCAGAATGCCCGTGGCGAAAGCACGGGCCAGGCGGCGTCCGACCGGCTTCACGGCGCGGGGAGGCGATACGCGGCGGCGTAGCGATTGGTTACATAGAACGAGAGTTGCCGTTCAATGTCGGTCAGTAAGCCGCTCGCGCCAAGCCGGAACAAGTTCGGAGCCAACCAGTTGTCGCCCAACTCCTCCTTCATCAAGATCAACCAATCCAGCGCGTTCTTGGCGCTCCTGATCCCACCAGCTGGTTTGAAGCCCACCGCATAGCCCGTGGCCTGCTCGTAGGCCCGGATCGCGCGGACCATCACCAGGCCCACCGGGAGGGTGGCATTCACCGCCTCCTTCCCGGTCGATGTCTTGATGAAATCAGCGCCCGCCATCATGCACACCAGACTGGCCTGCGAGACTTGACGGAGGGTCGCCAGATCGCCGGTCGCCAGGATCGTCTTCATGTGGGCGGCGCCGCAAGCAGCCCGGAACGCGCGCACCTCATCGTACAGGGCTTGCCAGTTCCCAGTCAGAATGTGCGCCCTGGAGACCACGATATCGATTTCCGCCGCCCCATCGTGGATCGAAGCCGCGATCTCATCCAGTTTTTGGGCCAGGGGAGTCTGCCCGGCCGGGAAACCGGTGGACACCGCCGCGACGGGAATCCCGCTCCCCCCGAGCGCCTCCACGGCCGTGCGCACCAGATTGTGGTAGACGCAGACGGCGCCGACTCGTAGGGGTAACGAGCCCACGCCCAGGGCCTCCAACGTTTCCGCCTGGACCGGACGGCGGGCCTTCGCGCACAGACGCAGAACATTCCCCGGCGTGTCGTCTCCCGCGAGGGTGGTGAGATCGATCAGAGTAACCGCGCGGAGGAGCCAGGCCGCCTGCCATTCCTTTTTCACCGTCCTCCGAGTCGACAAGGTCGCGGCTCGCCGCTCGACCGCGCTCCGATTCACCCGCGCGGCCTCTACCCACGCTCGGTCAAGGGGGATTCCTGGATTCGCGGACCCATGGGCGGGCGCGGATTGGACCCGCTCGGCAACTGTTACCATCGTGCTGCCCTTTCCCTTTTTCCTGGCGTAGTGTGCCACGCGCGGACACGATCGGCGCGAGGAGTGAACGTTTCCTTGACCATAGGGTAGCGTACTTCACGCTTGCGCGGCGCAAGGTCGTATGCTATCCTACGATGCACCGGAAGGGCGATTAGCTCAGTTGGTTAGAGCGCACGGTTCACATCCGTGAGGTCCTGGGTTCGAGTCCCCGATCGCCCACCACAGGGGCCGCGCCGCGGTCCCTTTTTTGTTGTACAGGGGCCGGCGTGAGCGCCCAGTCACTGTTGCATTGCCGGGCGCCTACGGTCGACTTCGGTCGGCTGGCGGGGACGAGGCGACTTTGGTCGCGAGGATACGGGCCCGGTGAGGATCGGCCGTCCCCGTTACTTCGCGGGGAACCCCGACACCTCATGGAAGCGCAACTTTCGTTGCGGCTCACCCTCCGGGGACACATAGCCCTTCGGCAAGGGTAGCGATCGGTGATCGCCGAGGTCGTTCAGCAAATAGTGGTGCAGCCAACGACGCGTCGTGTGCCAGGTATCGTCCTGAAACAGCGCTCGCAGCCGCCCAACCTCCGCGTGCGCGGTCAGCACCGCGGCTGGTATACGGCTGATCGCTTCCGCCCGAGCCATCGAGAGATAGCTGTCCGCGCTCTCTAGCTGTTCCATGGCCTTCTCTCTTCGTGCTCTCTTACTAAGACGGTGTCGCGCGGTCCGCTCCCCGCCCCCGGCGTCGGGCCATTGGCCAACCGGAGAGGCATCGGCAGCTTCAACCGCATCGTAGTCGGAACCCAGTGACGGAGGAATAGCCAAACCGGGGGATTGAAAAGGAAATACCTAGTTGCATGGCCACGCTCATAGGAGGTACCCTTCAAGTCGCGGAGGAACGCACCGATGGAACGTATGCCACATCGCTCCCTATTCAAACTGCAACTGGTGCTCGGCGCCGTGGTGTGCCTCGTGCTGCTGGCTGGGTTAGCCCTTCATGCCTTTGCTCAGACCAGCGTACCCTTAAGTGGCCAGGTCGTAATCCCTGATCGGAGTAAAGTGGCTCCCAGCTTTCTCCTGCAGGATCAGGCGGGGCGCCGCATTGGTCCACAATCCTTTCATGGCCGGGTAGTGGTCATGACCTTTCTAGATGCTCATTGTACACAGGATTGCCCGGTGATCGGGAAAGAATTGGCCTACGTGCAGCGAAAGCTCGGCCCATCGGTTCCCTTGACCTTGTTGGTGGTCAGCGTGGCCCCGTATACGGACTCACCGGCCAGCGCGGCGGCGTTCGCCATGAAGTCGGGTTGGACCGGTGATTGGCACTGGCTGTTCGGCACCCCCCAGCAACTGGCCAAGGTGTGGAGTGACTATGGGATCTGGGTCAAACCCACCCCAAAGGACATTCTGCACACCGCCGCCCTCTACGTGGTGGGGCCGGATCAGTTCGTACGAGTGGCCGATATGGTGCCGTTTACCCCGGACCCGCTTGCCCAAAGCATTCAAGCACTCGCTCCGACCTCCCACCGGCAGTGGTTGGCGTGGCTGCCTGGCTTCTAATCGGCGGCGCCCCGTCGCGAGGGACACATACATGCGGAAGATAATCATTATCCTGTTCTCCTTCCTGGTGTTCTCGCTCATGCTCACTCCAACCCTCACTCGGGCCTGCACCTTGGATAACGTGGCCTCGGTAAGCGCCAATGGGGAACCGGCGATAGTGTCCACCAGTCAGCCAAGCCCCGGCAAACCATGGGCCCCTTTTCGCTTTGCCCAAGTCTACGCGACCGGTGCGCCGATCACCCTCGGGGAGGCCCGGGCCGATTTGCTGCGGAGTCTCCCAGCGCCTATGCTCACCACCCCATTCCGCTGGCGGTTGGGGGATGGGCATACGGTGCGTGGCATGTCGGTTACCCATCGGTGGACGCGAACCGGGAACTACCTGATCCAGGTCTATGCCTATGCCGCCTCGCGCGCGCGGTGGCTATTGTTCGACAGCGTCATGGTGCAAGTGGCGCCGGCCAGCCAGCTTTGGCAGGACAACCTCGGCTACCATGTTCTGCAAGGAATGAACTTTGCGTTCAGATGGCTGGGGCGCTTGGTTACCGCCGCGTTGTTCGCGCTCCTCGTCTATTCCGTGGTAGCGTATCATCGGCGACGCAAGCTAAAGGGGACTGGTGATCAGGAAATCTGAAGCCTCGCTTCCCTTGCTTTACGTCCTGGGTCATAAAAATCCGGACACGGATTCAATATGCGCCGCAATCGGCTATGCCTCGTTGCTCCAATCCCAGGGGCAGGGGGAAGCCAGAGCAGCCCGACAAGGTCCAATCCGCCGAGAAACCGCGTTTGTTCTTGACCGGTTCGGGCTGCCGGCCCCGCTCCTGGTCACGGACGTGCGCCCTAGAGTGTCCGACATGATGACCGCGAATCCGACCTGCGTGCGGCTCGATGTCAGCTTGCATGAGGTTGGCCTGACCTTGCAGCGCCACGGCGTCCGTACGCTGCCCGTAGTGGATGATGCAGGCCGACTCAAGGGTGTCACGGGGGTGGAAGACTTCGCCAAGGCGTTTATCCGTGGTCTGGAAACCGATCACCTGGATCATGTGCCGCTTGACCTTCCAAATCTGGTCCGTGCCCTCCGAGCCACCGTTCTGGTGGCCTCGGAGCGCCCTATGAACGACGAGGTGATGGTGGGCGCCATGCGAGTGGAGTCGATGCTCCAGCGCATCAAACCCGGCGTATTGTTGGTGATGGGGGATCGGGAGGACGCGCAGGAGGCGGCGATCGAGGTGGGGGTGGGGGCGCTTCTGATCACTGGCGGCCTCCCGGTAAGCGCGAGGATCATCGAGTTGGCCCGGCAGCGGCAAGTGACCTTGGTCTCCGTGCCCCACCATACGCACACCACGGTGCGGCTGATTCATTTGAGTATGGCCGTCCGCCACATTATGCGCCCGGATCCGGCGACCTGCCGGCCCGACGACTTGATTGACGAGGTGCAAGATGTGTTGCGTGGGGGCCAGGCGCGATCGCTGGTGGTGATTGATGACAGCGACCATGTCGTTGGGCTGATCAGCCGGTCGAATCTCCTCCGCCCTTCCCGACGCCGCCTGGTATTAGTGGATCACAACGAGCGGAGCCAATCGGTCGCGGGCATTGAGGAGGCGGAGATCGTCGGGGTGATCGACCACCACCGGGTGGCGGATTTCCAAACCAGCACTCCGCCGTACATGCGGCTGGAGCCCGTGGGATCCACCAGCACCATCGTCGCCAAGCTGTTCGCGGAGGCCGGCCAGCCGATTCCTCCCCCGGTCGCGGGTGCTCTCCTGTCCGGCATCCTCGCCGATACGCTCCTGTTCCGCGGGCCAACCACCACGCCCGAGGACCGGAGGGTGGCGGCCTGGTTGAGCGAGGCGGCGGGCGAGGACATCCAGGAGTTGGGCTCCCACATACTGGAGCTTGCCTCTGATGTGAAGGACCGGAGCGCGGCCCAATTACTGAGCGGAGATTTCAAGGAACTACGGGTGGACGGCAGCCTCTTCGGGATCGGGGTGATCGAAACCACCAACGCGGCGGACGTGCTGGCTCGGCAAAGCGAACTGCTGGCCGAAATGTCGCTTCTAGGAGAAAGAGGCTACACCAGCGTCTTGTTCGCCATTATCGACATCCTCCATGAGCGAACCACGCTCCTGGTGGCGGGACACGCGGCGGCCATCGCCGAGGCATTTGCCGTCCCATTGGAGGATGAGCACACGTTACGCCTGCCGGGTATCATTTCGCGCAAAAAGAACCTGGTCCCGATGCTTGGCGCCATTCATCGATTGATTGAAAAGCGATGAGCGTTCCACACGATTCCAGGCCGGCCGCCGGCTCGGTTCGCCGCCAACGTCTGGTACTCCTGGCGCTTTTCGCCCCATTCGTTGGGATTGGCTTGGTGCTCTGGCTGCTGTTGCCAGGTGGGGCGGCCGCCCCCAGCTACTCAACTATCAATTTTCGCCATGAAACTGCCCTGCGTCCTGACTATTGGAGCAGTCACACAGCCGCCGTCCGAGGGTATCTCTATCTCCTCCGGTGCGAGGCGGCGCCCTGCGAGCCGATGGTCCTTACCGGACGACCGGTAGCGCCCCGGCAACTGACCATCGCCACCCTACCGCCTGACAGCGTCCTGGTGGCGACACAACCTGAATCGGCGTGGCATAAGGACCTCCGCCACTTGCTGCCGCGGTTCCTGGCCATACCGCTGCGCGCCCCGGCATCGCCGGGAGGGTGGATAACGGTCACCGGTAGCATCGCGACGGGCTATCGCGGGTCCGGTCCGCCGACCTTGATTCCGATCGCCCTCTAAAAAGAGAGGCGAGCGAACCGATCGCGCGGTCCGCTCGCCCGGGTGACCATGGCGTGGAGTAGGAGAGTGATGATAGGTCATCGCTTTGGAGCGCGTACCCGATTCGGAGGGAGCGCCGGGGTCACCGAGATCAGCGTACGCCGACGTGGGTGACAGGAGGATGAAACGGCTTGACGGATCTCAAGGCCACATCGAGCGTCATGGGAACCAGCCCTTGCGATTCGGCTCGCGCCATGAGCAATCAAGAAATAACAGGGAGGAGGGGCGAGTATCCGTCCCTCCCCTCCTGACCGTTCCCGCAATCCGAGCTTTGAGATCGACATTTGCTCGACCGATAGGTAGAGGCGCGCCGCCCAGGAAACCGGATCGCTCGTGAAGTGTTGCTGCATGGCGCCATTGTTCAAGGCATTATCCAGGGCCGCCATGATCATCGACTGATCGAGGACCAGCCTCCGATGGCCAATCGAGCCGGTGGTACGATTGACCGCGTCGTAGAAGCCGCCATTGGGGTCGTAAATGCCAGGGTAGAGGGTGCGAAGCATCTGAATGTTGGCACATGCCTCCTGAGGCATAACATCCAGGGCAATGAAGGATGCGTGCGGCGTCACCGTATCCTCGGTGGCGCAACCGTGGCACTGCGAGAGCCCAAGGTTCGGGTGCGCGGCGTCCGCCCCACCCCCATAATAGGGGAACAGCGCCGCGCGGATGCCGTGCCAGGAGCGCGACTGCCGCGTTGCTGTAGGGATCATGGACGTCACCTCCTTCTTGATGCATCTCTTGTCACACCTCTAGTTCGTACCGTAATTCGGGCCTGATTAGGTGTCAAGGTGAAGGACTGTCATTGCCCCCTAGAGACATATCTCGTACCGTGTACTGAAGGGAATCCCTGGTTCCCCATGGCTTCAGGTGACTCAGAAGCCAGTAGCAATCCTCCTTGCTCACTTGGGCGGCAGCACAATACGCCAGGTGCATGTTGCTGAGTAGTGTGTAGGTCTTAAGCAATCGCCGCGATACAGCTTTCGGTACCGCGCTCGATAATGTAGGAGTCCTATCCATGCCAAATGTCGGTATCGCGTTTGAATGGTCGTTGGTCGCGGGGTACGTTATGTTGGTCCTGATCAGCATAATCGGAATCCGGCTGCTCTTCTACTTTGACAGCTTCTTCTTTCATTGGCCGCGCTATCGCCGCCTGGAGCGAATCACGCTCGACGATCTAAGGGCGCTACCCCAGATTCCCTTTGTCAAGATTCAAGTCACCACCCGTGGAACTCTGGGCAGTACAAAGGTGATCGAGAGGGGTGTCGAAAATGTTCTGTCCCTGGTAGCGGAGGCGCCCGATCTCTACGGATCGCTGCTGAGCATTGAGGTGATCACCGAATCGCCGGAACAACGGAAGATTCTGAAGGAGGAATATGGATCCTTCCCTGTGCCGTTCGATGTGGTTGTGCTCCCGGAAGAGTACGCCACACCGCGGGGCACGAAGTTGAAGGCGCGGGCTCTCCATTACATGGTGGAGTTGCGGCGTCAAGGCTTTAACCGCAAACCAGGTCGGACCTTCATCGTCCATTACGACGAAGAGAGTGTCATGGAGCGGGATGAACTGCGTAAGCTCCTTCACTATCTGGCCAAGACCGACAAGAAAATGACCGAGGGACCGATCTATTACCCCCTAGAGTATGGATTAGCCAGCCCAATCTGCCAGGCCATGGAGGCAAACCGGCCTGTCGGTTGCTTCGAATGCCGGGAGGTAATGGAGACCGGAACCCCGCTGCACCTGCACGGGTCGAATCTCGTTGTCGACGAGGAACTGGAGAATGATCTCGGGTGGGATATCGGGCTGTTGGATAACGAACCATTTATCGCGGAGGACTTTGTCTTCGGAGTTCTGGCGTTCCTGAAGGAAGGGCCGGGGATCTTCGGCTGGCACGGGAGTGTGATGCTGGAGCAGCCGCCGTTTTCACTGAAGAGCGCCTTTCGGCAGCGCTACCGTTGGGTTATTGGTACGCTGCAAGGCGTGGCCATGATGCAAAGAAGGCCGGAGTTTCGCGGGTTGCCCCGCAAGACGCGGAATCAGCTTATCTGGGGTACCCGCTACCGCGTACTGACCTTCGCGCTCGGCCTTCCCACCGGGATGACGTCCTTGCTGTACCTGATCTATCAGGCATGGCTCCTGGTATCTGGGCGAAGCTTCCTCCCTTTGCCGGCGCCCTATATGGTGTGGCTGGTGGTGGTTGGTTTCCTCTGGCTCAACTCGCTGCTCATCGGCTCATGGTATAACCTGTGCGAATCCAGGTCGATTTCTGGGGTGCACCGCTGGATAGACGCGGCGCATGTGCTCACGGTCGCGCCGATCGCGGGTGTTCTGGAGAGTACGGCCGCTTTCTGGGCGGTCATCAACTGGATCATGCAGAACCGTGTGGTCTCCTGGCAGCCAACGCCAAAAACCAGGGAAGCGGATGCATCGGTGAATCGTGGAGCGGCCACGTGAAGCGCATCCGGACCCTGGGCGGTCTTTTGGTCTACACAGCGGGGGCCTCGGCGGTTCTCATTCTCTATCTGATCATACCCTCGATCATCACCTTGAACGGCATCTTTCCCGGCAGTCGAGTTGGGCTCGCGATCGCTTTCGGGTCGCTCATCGTGGCGGAAGTCGTTGTTGTCGCGGTGCTCCTGAGAACCACCGGGAGGCGCGCCGCCAAGCCCGCGCGGCGGGAGCGTCGTGTGTCAGCCCGGCGTTCAGCGGATTTTACGGTCGAGATCCGTAAAGCGGATACAGGCGCCCTGAAAAGCGGACAGCCCATCCTTGCCCGTGCGATCAATGCCAGCACGACCGGGTTAGCAGTGCTCGTTGAGTCGGAGGCATGGGCTGACGCCAACGGGCACTCAACGGTATGGGTACAACTACCTGGGCATGCCGAACTGCTTGAAGCGGAGCCCATGGACGCGGCGCCGATCGTGGTCGATAGCCAACGTCACTGTCTGGTCAGGCTACGCCTCGCTGGCCAAAATGGTGATACTAGGCTTGGGCCTGACGGGCGGGGCAACGGGCACGAGCGGGCGTATAACGGGACCGGGGCCGCCGCGAAGACGCGGCACGCGCCGATCCGCCTTGATGCCAAAGTCACCGCGAGGGGCCGGGTTACAGCGTTATTGACCATGTGCCTACACGCCGTTCAGCGGGTGGCGACACTGCTACCTGTGCCGGTGTGGGCTATTCTCGCCGTGCAAACCGTTGCTTCGGAGAGCCAACGTACTACCGCGTTCCAGGATGAAGCGCTGTATCTCTATGCCGGACGGCAAATGGTCCATCATCTGCTCGGTGGCCCGGCGCCGACAGAGCATGTCGGGGACTTCCTATCCGGGACGACCATCTATCCCATGGTTGGAGGAGCGCTGGACCTCATCGGTGGACTGGAGGCCGCGCGCCTCTTCAGTCTTCTTTGTATGCTCGGCGCGACGATAGCAGCCTATGTCGTGGCAAAGAGCCTCTACGATCGCGTCAGCGCGCTATTGGCCGCCGCCTTGTTCGCGATCGAGGGCTCGACGCTCTTCCTCGGTCACTTCGCTACCTACGATGCCATGGCGCTGGGACTGCTTTCGCTGGCGGCCGTGCTGGCAATCCGCGCCGCCACGGCTCGCACGCCGTGGCTCTGCGCGCTTGTCCCGGTCGTGCTGATGCTCGCGGTTGCCACCAAGTATGTCGTGGTTCTCTATACTCCAACCGTTTTGGCGATACTTTTGTGGAAGAGCTACCAAGCCAAAGGGGCGTGGCAAGCGATGGGGCGTCTTGGCATCGCTCTCGCGGTCCTGCTGATCACCGGCGTGCTGGGCGTGCTCCGCTACCCAGCGAGCATCAGTGCTTTTAACCAGAGTGCTCTCCATCGCGTTGCCGCCGTTCCAGCCACGACTTCAGTGCTGGTGCAGTTGGTTGTCTATCTGGCCGGAATCATTCTCGGTCTGGGTCTTCTTGGGCTACTGCTGAGCCGGCGGGCGTACTTCCTCCTTGGGCTGATCCTCCTGATCTCGGCTCTGCTGGCACCCGCGTACCATATCTACGAAGGAGAGTTTGCCTCTCTGCAGAAGCACGTGGCTTTTGGATCCTTTTTCGTTGCGCCCCTGGCTGGTTATGCCGTGGCACGCCTCGGCGGGAGACGTAACCTGATCGGCCTGATTATCTGTCTGCTGATCTTCGTCACCGGATACCAAGCGGACGCGCGGATTGCCGACTGGTGGCCGAACAGCAGTAGTATGATCGCGGTGCTGCGAACGCAAGTCCATCCCGGTGATCGGATTCTCGCCGAGGAACACGAGGTGGTGGAATATTACCTCGCGCGGTATGAGAGCGACCTCGGCCGCTTGCATTGGAGTCAAACCTATAATTTCGAGTATACCGATGCCGCCGGTCACTTTTTACAGGGTATTCCGGCGTACAAGGCCGCCATCGCCAGCGGGTACTTCGACCTAGTCGTCTTGCGGTACGGTCCAACTCTCCAGACTGACAACGCGATCGACGGTGGCCTGCGTGACGGCACTCAGTACGAACTGGTCGCGAAGATACCATACGACACGGCTTTTGGCGCGAGCAACTATTGGATTTGGCGAAAGAAAGCGTCGCATACGCCGGCCGCGCGCGTGGCCGCACAGGGACGGACACCCTTCAACGCCACTGGGCAAGCTCCTTACCGCCTGAAGTGAATACATGCACCGTATCGCCAGTCGAGTCTGTCACAAACACCGTGCCCTGGCGTTTGTAAACCGCAACGAATAGGCTGGTGACCTTCTCGAACTGGCCGGGACCGCGTCCCCACGAGCCCCACCAGGCGAGCACCTTGCCCCGCGGTGAGAGGATCTGGATACGGTGATTGCCGGCGTCCCCGATGTAGACGTTTCCAACCCTGTCAACTGAAATACCCTCCGGCTGGTCGAATTGGCCAAGTCGTCGCCCCAGCTTGCCCCACAGCGCGACTGACTTTCCCGAGGGGGTAAACTTCTCGATCCGATCGCCGCGCGTGTCGGCAACGTACACCGTGCCATGCGCATCAATCGCGATCCCATGCGGACCCGCTCCCCTGGTCCGCCAAACCGCCAGCTGCGTACCAGAGGGGGATAAAACCACGATGCGGTTGGTGGCCGAATCCGCCAGATATACACGGTTCCGCGCGTCGACGGCCATACCTTGCGGATCGAAGCCAAGTGCCCATTTGGCAATGCGCTTACCGGTAGGGAGGAACTCCTGGACAGTGCCGACACTGGCCACGTATACGTGGTTCCGCGCGTCGGTCGCGATAGGCCCTGGGCCGTTGTCAGCCCCCGCGAAACCGGCGAATGCGTGCCATGCGGCGAGTGGGTGACCATCAGGGGAGAGCTTGACGACCCGTAGATTTCCGTGATCCGCCACAAAAAGATTACCATGCGAATCGGTCGCGGGAAATGATGGACTATTGAACCGCAGATGTCCGCCTGTCGAACCGCCCCGACTCAGCGCCCAGCTTGTGCCGCTGAGGATTGTGACCACCACGACGAAAGCGGCCGCGATCAGCAAGGCGCTCAATAGGGCGCCCACCAGAATACTTCCCAGGACGCCAGGCGGTGTGTTCGAATTGTGCGGCCGCATGTAGACTCCGCCCGATAAAAAAGGCGAGCCGACTCGCGCCTGCTCTACCCACGGCTACGGTAGCACGGCCATCGTAGTGGGTCAAGCCATATTGACTACTTATGTTCCAGCGTCTAAGCTAAACGGGATGCAACCAGTGTATAGAAACTTTTCTGACTGGAATGGTAGACACACGGAAGGGCTGGCATCATGCCAGAGTGCTGAGTACACTCCCGGCGGAATCGCTCACCGAGAAAGATTCTCAGTGAACTTTGCTTGGGGTTGCCTCTGGTATCCGAAGGTTTTGGCCGCGGCCTGGAATACACTCCTCACGGTATTCTAGCGAGCGCGGCGTGACCGCTCTCCGATCACCCGGTGTCAGCGTAGATGCCGGCGCCACGTTACCAAGGATCGTGCTCTTGGACGCGCGATCTGTCGTGGCAAACCCACCTCAAGCGTCGTCCGCGTTTCCTGAAACGTCGATGTGCCACGAGGTGCATTCAGCCCACATTACTAGCGAAGGATACGAATGCCGAACAGACTCAACCGTGGAAGCGCCAACCGCCGAGATCCATCCCAAAGGCTCACGACTAGACGTAAAGGATCCGTAAGGTTAGCGACTGATTCAGGACGAGCGCAGGGCAGGAGGCCGATCTCATGAGCATGCGGCAGATAGCGGAGCTAACGGAGACATGGGAACCACAGCCGACGCGGAATGACAAGACTACACCCCGGATAAGGGTCTTGCTCCTCATATCCGAGGCGCCACCGATCGTGAGTGGCGTCTCGCGCATCGCCTTCCAGCTTACGCAGGGCTTGGAATCCCTTGGTTATGCGGTAGACGTACTCTCGCTCGCGGATGTCCCGCGCTTCGTCAGCGGCGAGTTGCGCATCTCAAGCATGTTGTGGAAGGCCCACCAGGTATTGCTTCCGCGCCTGGATTCCTACGATATTGTTCACATCCATGGCCCGGTTCCCACGTTTAGCGACATAGCGATTCTAGTCAGTGCGCTTCGCTTCGGGTCTGCTCGCCCTTCCATTGTCTACACACATTTTTCGGAAATAGATCTTCGTGGCTATGGGTTCTTCTGCGAGATCTACAACCGGATGCATAAGAATCTGGCGAGGCTCACGAACCACGTACTTGTCTCCACCCCAAGCTATGCCGACGCGCTCGCGCGCTACTTGCCGTCGGAGCGCATCTCAGTCGTGCCCTGGGGTGTGGATGGGACCTGGTACGATGGCAGTGTTCCAAAGGCGGATCGCTTTACCGTGCTCTTCGTAGGCCAGCTTCGCCCTTACAAGGGGGTAGAGACGCTGCTTGGTGCCGTGGAGTCCGTTGACAACATCGACGTGGAGATCATAGGAGGCGGACATGAGGAAGGCTACTACCGCGATCTGGCCGCCGGGCGCGGACTGAAGCACGTTACCTTCCGCGGGCGGGTCAGCGACCGCGAACTATTCGACAGTTATGCGCGGGCTCATGTGCTTGTGTTACCGTCAACTACGCGCGCCGAAGCCTTTGGCCTGGTTCTACTTGAGGGGATGGTCGCGGGCTGTGTCCCGCTCGTCTCGCAGCTTCCTGGAGTGACCGATCTTGTCGGTGACGCCGGTGTCAGTTTCCCGATTGGTGACAAAGCTGCTCTGGCTACTCTCTTGACTCGGTTGCGCGATGATCGGCCGCTGTGCGGCCTCTACAGTAGCCGGGCGCGCGAGCGGGCGCGTTCCTTTTCCTGGCAGCGCACGTTCAACTTGCACCACGCGGTCTACCAGCAACTGATGGCGGTTCGCCGATTCTCCATGGCGCTGCAAACCGATCAGGATGTCGCCGGGTCGCTCAAGGGCCTCCTACATGACGCGGTCACCACTCTTGGCGCCTCCGCCGGCTCCGTTATGCTCTGGGAACCCCAGGGACAGGGTTTGCGCGTGCAAGCCAGCCATGGTCTCTCTCGCGGCATGTGGACTGATTCGGTTCAGCCTCCTGGCCAGGGGATCGCCGGATTCGTGGCCTCGAATAATACCGCGCTGCTCCTCCCCGAAGCTTTCGCGAATGCCTCAAACCGGGAACTGACCCACTTTGCCCGGCGAGCGCATATCCGATCCTCGATTTCCGTACCCATTACGGTCAGGCAACGTACGCTGGGCGTGGTCAACCTGTCGAGCTTCGTTGATAGTCGCCGCTTCGAGGACGGCGACATGCATTGGTTGAACACGCTCGCACGGCGCGCGGGCGACGTGCTGGTGAAGCATACGCGACCGTGGCGGCCAGGAAGCGTGGTGATGAAGGGGGCTACCAATTGAGAGGTGAGAACATGAGCAGCGCGGGATCCACGGCGAAGGTAGCGATCATCATCCCGTCATGGACAGGTGAGGTCAGCCGCCTTGTGCGGAGTATCGAGCAGCAAACGTTTCGGGACTACACGATAGAGGTGGTTACCGGTGTAAGTCCGGTAGCTCGCGCCCGCAATCTCGGCATCCGCCGTACGTCAAGCGAGATCGTGGTGTTCATTGACGACGACGCTTATTTCGGTCACGAACGCTGCTTGCAGATCTTGGTGGCATCGCTGGAGAGCGATCCGCGGATTGGCGCCGTTGGAAGCTCCAAGCTCGTACCCCCGTCGGCGAACGCCCTGCAGCGGGCAATCAGCCGGCAGGTCCCTCGCATGGTCTACCCTACGGTTCGACGGAATCAGGTGAGCAACCCACCGCTGGACCGCTACGGCTTTACCGCGATTACGGGCACATGCTGCGCGATGCCACGCAAGATCTTCGAGGAAATCGGCATGTTCGACGAGGAGATGATCACCGGTCCGGAGGATGTGATCTTCTTCGCCCAGGTGCATCGTAGTGGGTACGACCTTGTGGTCGCGGGAAACTGTTGGGTCTATCACGATCCGCCGCCCAGCATGCGCGACCTCTTACGCAAGAGCTTCTGGTATGGCGTGGGCCACGCACAGTCAACCCGCAAGACGCCGGAGCGCGGCATACGCCTGCTGGCGCTCAATCGGTGGTACGGCAAGGCAGCGCTTCTTCTCTCGGCACTGGCATTCCCGGCGGCGTTTTTCGTTCATCTGTATTTAGACCCCAAGCAGAAAATAGTGTTGAGCTTCCGACCGCTGAAAACGCTCTCCACCTATGCCGTGCTGTGTGGCTATGTATATGGCTGGTACGACGCAAGACCACGTCGGGAAGCGACCACGTATCGGGGCGTGCGCGGGCATGTGGCGGAGCCGTAGTTGAAGGTGGGCGCGGTGTTTCCCGCAATGCGTTATCCCGTTCCCTCCGCGTCGCCCAGAAGTAGACCCGCCGTTGGCGATCAATGCGATACTGAAAGCTCAATAGCGCTCCTAGCCCGAAGCCGATACACCGTCCAAAACCTACAGGACGCTGAAACAGGAGAAGCCGCCTCAGGAAGATACAGCGCCGCCATTCGATCAAGAAGATTGGGAGTGCCGCCCAATCGCCGAGGCGTATGTGCTTCATATACGTCGCGCCCACCCCGATTCCGATTCCGCGGAGCATCGGCCGTCCAGCCTCCCAAGAACGGAAGCCATGATGGACCACGATTGCATCGGGTACGTTGAGGACCGCGTAGCCGGCCTTCAGCATGCGGTACGCAAAGTCTCCGTCGAGGTTCGCTTGGAGGGGACCGCCTGAACCCAGAACCTCGTCGAAGCCTCCGAGCAGGCGCACGGTCATCAAGCGGCAGGCCATATTGGCGCCGATCCCGCGTATCCGCCACTTTTGCCACGGCGTATCAACGCGCTTGAAATGATTGATGGGACAATCGGGAATGAAGCCGCGCCCCTTGTCGTGGGGTCCGGAAACAACGGACCCGTAGACCAATCCCGCGTTGTCACTGTCCTGAAAGTACCGCTCAAGGCGATCAAGCCACCCTGGGGGCACTTCGCAGTCGTCGTCCGTGAACGCGACCAGCGGACCACGGGCTCCGGCGACCGCGATATTGCGGGCCACCGAGGAGCCGTTCGTGTTGGATCGAACATACCGAAATCGGTGGTCGTCCCCTACCACCCGTGACACTGCTAGGTAGGTGTCATCATCCTGGCTCTGATCAACAATGACCACGTCCCAGTCGGGATGCGCCAGCGAGGCCATACTCTTAAGCGCGGTAACGATATGGTTGCTCCGATTAAGGGTAACCATACAAACAGTGATATGCATATGTTCCGTGCCCAGGCGCCGGTCCTCACCGCGCGTTCATTCCTCGCCTCCAATAGCCGGATCCTGGTGGTAGTCAATGGTGGTAACTGGAACAATGTACCCATGTTTGAGCGTGTGGGGGTAGGTGCGGTTCTTCGTTGGAGACTGATGAATCTCGAAGGCAACGCATTCACGTACTTCATCATAGGTCTTAGTCTGATGGCTCCCAACCCATACCGTCACCGTATAACGACCAGGAATGAGCGGTGGGAGTTGTATGTTTAAGCGGAGGGCGTGCCGCGACTGTGTATCCGCGATAAACCCCTCGACCGTGGGAAGGGCTTGCATCACCACCGCGCCGACCGCGTCAAGGATGTCAATTGACACGTACGCCGGCCGATGCGGTTGGTGACTGGTAAGCCGCAGGTCCACCTGTAGGGCGTGACGCGGTTGCTGCCCCTGGAGAGCGAGTGCCACGCTATGAATCGACAACTCACGCGGCTGGTCTTCATCCTCGCGTTGCCATCGATCCTTAGTGTATTGGCCGGTCGCGGCGTACTGCCGCAAGCAAATCTCGACGCTCTTATCACACAGCAGCCTACCCTCCTGGAGCAGTAACGCCCGCGTGCACAGGCTCTGAATCGCCGCGATATTATGGCTGACAAAGAATACTGTGCGGCCACTTCGGACCACGTCCTTCATCGTATCCAGACACTTGGCCTGAAATTGGGCGTCACCGACGGCCAGCACCTCGTCCACGATCAAGATCTCCGCTTGCAAGTGAGCAGCCACCGCGAAGGCCAGCCGCACTCTCATGCCGCTCGAATAATGCTTGACCGGCGTATCGATGAACTCTCCAATCTCGGCGAAGGCGACGATCTCGTCGAACTTGCGCCGGATCTCGACTGTCTTCATGCCCAGGATGGCACCATTCAGGTAGACATTTTCGCGCCCACTCAGTTCTTGATGAAAGCCAGTACCTACTTCCAGGAGAGCGCCTACTCGGCCATGGATTTCGGCGTAGCCCTCGGCGGGCTCGGTAATGCGCGAGAGGATCTTCAGGAGTGTACTCTTGCCGGCGCCATTGCGGCCGATGACGCCCATGATCTCTCCGGGCGCGATTTCGAACGAGATGTCCTTCAACGCCCAGAAGCGCTTTCCTTGGTTCCCCCCTGCCTTTTCATGCTTCGCGGCATGGTCAGCGGACGACGTAAGACGGCGGAACGGCGCGCGCGACGCGGAGGCAAAGGTATCGCGCAACGTCTTGTACCGCGCGTGTCTGCCAATCGTGTAGTGCTTGCCCAAGCCTTCCACGCGAACGGCGATATCGGCCACGAGTCAACCTCCGTGCGATCGCTATGTTACGGCACGCGGCGCCCGCCGGGGCACCGAACGCTTCCGTGCCATCTCCCTCGAGCTTGAGAGGCAACCGGCATGGCCGGCTACTTCCGCTCCGAGCTTGTCGCCCATTCCGACCAGTGCCATACACTCGTAAACGATTTAGGCCCTTTAATCAAGCGCAACGGGAACAGGACAGCGAGATAGCACACGCTCCCGATGGCCACGGCAAGGATTTCATTGATGGAGAACAAAATACCCCCTACAAGGACCCCGGCCGCCACGGCCGCGAGATACCGGAGTATCCACCATGCGCTGCGCCACGCCCATTGGCGCCCTATGGCGCGTAGGTACAAGGCGGTCAGCGTGAGGAGGGTCAGGGCCGAGGCGGCAACGAAGATTGCGGCGGCCCCCTGGGCATGCCATCTGGGGACCGCGACCCAAAGCGCGATCGGCTCGATCGCGGCATTGCATAGGAGGATACACGCGGGAATCCGGGCTCTGCCGGTTGCCAGAAACGCGGTGGCTACCAGAACAAGCAGCATGAGGGCGCTGTTGCCAAAGGCCAGCAAGCGCAACACCGAGGCTCCTGGCGCCAGCCTCTGGGGAAAAAGCAGAACGAGGGCCGTACGGGGAATGCACATCAGCACGACTTCAATTGGGAGCACGAGTGCCGCCACCAATCGCAACGCCTTGGCCAGTTCCTCCCGCGTGGCCGTCAATTCATCCAGTCGGGCAAATTGGGTAAACAGCACGGTAAAGAGGACGGAGGTCACTAGGTAATACGGAGTATTCGCCAGAATTGTCGCGGCCTGATAGTACCCGGCCATCGAGCGATCGCCGCCGGGGAGGAGCTTGACCGATGCAAGGTCCATGTTCAAGAGCAGCGCCAAGCCAAGCAAGGCCGCGAACATCGCGCCTGCCGCGGGCAGCGGCGGCAGAGAAAGGGCACCCCACGGGCGCACGCCAAGGGTGTGGACCATGTGGAAGAATCCGAGTATGCTTCCCAAAATGGCTCCGATGAGGAACCCAGCCGCGGCTCCGGTCACGCCGAATCCCAGCAGCACGAGCAGCGTACCGGCGGCAGCCTTGCACACTATCTCGACTACCTGAATCGCCGCCACCACGTCGAATCGCTCCGCGCCCTGCGCCGCGGCGCGGGATGTGGCGATGAACGACGAAAACGGCAGGGTGAGCGCGACCACGATGGTCATATCCGAGGTCTCGAAGCCGCGGCGCAATGGTCCGAGGGCAAAGAGCATAATGAAGGCCGCGCTGATTGCGAGGGCAATCAGACAGTTTGCGGCATATGCCCCGCGAATGAGCGCCGCCCGCCGTGACCCTGTCTGGCCTAAGATCGCGGCGGTAAGGGAAACCGTGATGCCGGATCCCAGGAGCAACGCCGTGATCAGGAGGATGCTTTGCACAAATGAGAGGAGCCCGAAGTCGCCTGGAAGGAGAAGTCGGCCAGTCGCAAGGCTGAAAGCATAGTTGATCACGCTCGTACCGGCGAAAGACATCAGGAGGACGAAGCGCGGCGCGGAGATCGTCTGCCGTAGCACGGCTAGGCCCTGATGCCCCATCGACCAGGCTCGAAACGCCGACGTTCCCGGACGTTGGTAGGAGCCATGGATTCCCAAGGTTTTGTAGTCATGTAGTTAAAACTCCGTAATTGCGGATCGGCGTGGAGTTCATCAAGCCGCTGCCGATATGATTGCCAGGTATAGTGCTGGGCCACGAAGGCGCGCGCCTGGCGCCCGAGAGCGCGGCGCGCATCGGGGGCTGAGAGCAATGCGGCGGTAGCCCGGGCAAGTTCCTCGCTGTCGCGGCCAATCGCTACCGGCGGCTGGCAAGGCCCCATGAGGCCTTCCGCTCCGAGCGGCGTGGTGATGACAGCTTTCCCGTAGGCCATGGCCTGGAGCACCTTCAGCCGCATGCCGCGGCCAATGCGCAGCGGCGCGAGGACGACCGTGGCCCGTCGCAGGTATAGGTCGATACTGGGTATGGTTCCGGTCACGGTGACATCGCGCCCGGCCAGAGCCCGTACCATGTGTGGCGGCTGGCTGCCCACGATCGTCAAGCGGACAGTAGGCCGGAGCGCACGGATTCGTGGCATGATCTCGCGACACAGCCAGAGCGCGGCATCGACGTTCGGCGCATGCGCGAATCCTCCAATGAAAACGATGTGGTCGTCGTCTTCCTCGATCTGATCATTCCGGGGCGGTAGGTCGATTCCGAAGGGGTTCACCGTGACGCGGTCGGCGAGCGCCATCGCCATGGTGCGAAGCGCCGCCGCGTCACGCGGTGTAAACACCTGAATGCAATCGAACCGAGCCCATACCGCGGGTTGATAGCGATGCCATCGCCGCGAATCAAGTTCAGTCCATGCCAGGCGCATCCGCCAACCAAGACCGCGGATATGCCGAGGGCCCGTTCGTGCGGCCACCCTCACCTCGTGATCGGTAAGAACGGCGGGCGTCCACGGTGGATAGCGGTAGTTCGCCATCGCGCTGTCCTCAACCTGGATCAGGTCGAACCGCGGGGTAAGGCGATCCAGGAGCCCCTGCATATCTGATTCCCAGAACTCGAGGGCGCGCCACGGCTGCTTCCCACGGAGCCATTGCATTCCTAGCCGCCAGCGTCGCCTCCATCGGGCAATACCGGTCGACGGCGACCGCCAGATGGCATGGACCTCAATACCGGACACATGTAAATACCGCAAGGCGTCTCTATCGCCTTGGTCTGGCCCGGCAAACGTGACCAGCGTTACCTCGTGCTGGGCAGCCAGGGCAGTGAGTTGACCATACATGACGAGAGCGCCGCCGCTAGCCGCCTTTGGGTGCGGCACCATGGGAGTGACCATCAAGATTTTCATGGGGTTTCCACCAGACTGCCGGAGAATCGCTGCTCGGGGTGATCCGGCTGGATGTTGATCGATTCAGCCTGAGGTCGGCCGGCGCTTGCACCAATGACCCGGACCCAGATTCGCAAATCCTCCGCCAGGCGCCTCCGTTTGGCCTGATCACGCGTGCCGCCGAACCGGAGCCCATCACGCAGGATCTTCGCGATCATGGTGGTGGCCAGGATAAGCTTAAGCTCCACGAGTTGCCGGTGGGAATAGTGGCGGCCGTAGAAGTCGATTGTGCTGGTGAGCGCCCGAACAGCCATCGGCACCCGGCACTGGAGGGTGCTGGCCGCGCCCGCATGCACGATCCTAGCATCCGGCACGAAGTGCGTCTGCCACCCATGAAGGCGAAGGCGATAGCACAGGTCGATCTCTTCGCTGTACATGAAGAATGACTCGTCGAAGCCACCCACCGCATCGAAGGCCGTGCGCCGAAGCGCCAGAGCCGCGCCCTTGATCCAAGGGACAGCATGTGCCCTCCCGACATGCCGGGACGACTTGCCGATGAGCGGAAGGCGACGCGGAAGCCTGCTGATATCGGTCAATTCGAGGAACACGTTCAAGGGGGTCGGAAACGGGAAGCACGACAACTGCGTGCCTCCATCTGGGTCCAGAAGCAGTGGCCCGCAAACGCCGACTCTGGGATGTCGATCGAGATAACTCTCAAGGACAGACAACGCCTGAGGTTGCGGCATGGTATCCGCGTTGAGGAGGAGAACATAGGGAGCGGCACAGTGCTTCACGGCCTGGTTCGCCCCTGCTCCATACCCCGTATTCCGCTCGTTCACATGCAGCAGAACCTGGGGGAATTCCGTCCGCACCATCTCGCGGCTGCCGTCCGTGGAGGCATTGTCGACGACCACGAGCTCGCTTAGCCCCGCTTGCATCACTGCCCGCAGGCAGTCACGCAAACATTCCCGCGTATTAAAATTAACGACCGCGACAGCAATCCGTGACATTCGACATTTCCACTGAAAACAAGCAACCGCCGCCAATGATCAATCGAGTCTAGGCAGGCCCGGCCGGGGCGGCTGACTGCCTGCCTATCTTATGTTGACCAATCGCTTGATAGAGAGCCAGAGTCTGAGAGGCGGTCCGTTCCCACGTAAAGCGCGCCGCCTGGGCCAGTCCCCGCTCGCGGAGGCTCTCGCGTAACCCTGGCATGGTCAGAACCTTCAGCAACGAAGCGGCAAGTGACTCGTCACTGTTAGGGTCAACCAGCAGGGCCGCGTCCCCAGCCACCTCGGGCATTGACGAGCAGTTACTCGTCACGACGGGAACTCCGCAGGAGAATGCCTCCAGCACGGGAAGCCCAAAGCCCTCGATCAAAGAGGGAACAACACAGGCGGTGGAGGCGCCATAGAGCGCGGGCAGATCCGCCTCCTGGACTGCCTTGATCTCGATAATTCGTTCCTCCAGCCCCAGTTGTCTGACTAGCGCGGGCACGGGGTCCGGAACTCGACGATCCCATTCACCCACCAGGACAAGCGCGTGCGGAACCTGGTCCCGAATGCGGGCCAGGGCGCGAACCAGAGCTTCTATATTCTTGTGAGGCCGCCGTGCTCCCACATGGAGGATGAAAAAATCAGGCACCCGGTAGCGTTGCCGTACGGCCGCGATCTCCGCCTCTCCCACGGGGCGAAAGCCGGCATCGGCCGCCAACGGCGCCACGACGACCTTCGACTCCTGCGTGTGATAGTGGGCCACGAGATCTCTCCGTGTTGCCTCGGAAACAACAACCACCCCACTGGCCCGGCGCACTCCCAGTTGCATCATGGTCCGGTAATAGCGGCGGGCCCAGCCGGACGGCATGTACGCCGGATAGCGATCAAGGATGAGATCGTGGATCGTAAGCACCAACGGGCACGGGACGAGCAAAGGAGCGGCGAAGTACGGCACGTGGAAGAGATCGAGCCGATGGCGCCGGGCCAGAATCGGCAAAAGGAATTGATCTTGAGGATGGTAGAGGGGCACCCCATAGGCTACCGCCTCAATCCGTGGGTGCTCCAACTGAGGGCGCAAATCAAAGCGGCTATTGGGAAGATTGGGGTTCCAGAAGACGACGTAGGTATGTTGCGGCCCGACTCGCGAGAGGCCGCGCAGCAACTCAAAAGCGTAGCGGCCAATGCCATGGTATCGATTCTGAATGTAGCGCGCATCCAGACCAATCCTCATCGCACCTCCCATGCCCACGGATTTGGCATTGCCCGATTAGCATCTCCAGCCTCCTTCAATCCATCCACACAGCATACCATACCGATCATAAGCAGCCACGGCCGGGTAACTCTACGGACGCCCCGGCACTTCGTGGTGGGCTGCCTCTTCCTGGAAGCGCGAGCATTAATACCGCGGAGTGCCCGACTCCTATCAGCATGGCTTGACGGCGAGGAGAATCATGTTATCCTACTAAGCCATGAGCAGTATCATCCGTACCGTCATCTACTTCACCGACAGCGCGGCCTACGGCGGGGCCGAGCAGGCCATGCTCATCCTCATGGCGGGCCTGGATCGCGAGCGCTGGCGCCCTCTGCTGGCGCATCATCTTGAACCTGGGCTGGAGCCGCTGCCGCGACTGGCCCGTACGTTGGGGGTCGAGACATGGGTGGTGCCGCGCATGGACGGCAGGTATGCGATGACACGGATGGTCCGGTTCGCCAAAGCACTGCGACTCAAAACGCCAGCCGTCTTTCATGCCCATCTCAATTGGCCGCTCGCCTGTCGGCATGGACTGCTTGCCGCCGCTATTGCCCGTACACCGGCCGTGGTCGCCACGGTGCATCTCTTCTCCGAAGCGCCTCGACCCCGGTCAGTGTACGTCCAGCGACTGCTCGGCGCTGGCGTCGACCGCTATATTGCCGTGTCGGACGATATGGCACGGCGGCTACGCCATACCTTCCAGCTACCGGTCCAAAAGGTTCCCGTGGTGCGCAACGGGATCGCCTTGGACCGTTTTTGCCGGCCGCCTAACACCGGGCCGCGCGACTTCTTGAGCGGTGAAGCCGCGGGATCGATCGTCCTGACTACCGCCCGTCTGGATCAGCAAAAGGGGCACAGCTATCTGTTGCGGGCCGCCGTCCTTGTCCCGGAGGCTATCTTTGTGCTCGCCGGGAGCGGACCACTGCGGAGTAAACTCGTAGCCGAGGCAGCGGCACTCGGAGTGGGTGATCGGATCATCTTCCTCGGGCAGCGCGACGATGTCCCCGATTTGCTGGCGGGTTGCGATCTGTTCGTCCTTCCCTCTCTCCGCGAGGGGCTTCCTCTCTCGGTCCTGGAGGCCATGGCAGCCGGCAAACCCGTGATCGCGACCAGAATCGGTGGAACGAATGAGGCTATCAAGCACGGGGAGAGCGGTCTCCTGGTTCCGCCCGCCGATCCGGTCGCCCTGGCTGCCGCGATCCGCGCGCTCCTTGCCGATCGGGAACTGGCCTCGCGCCTGGCGACAGCCGGCAAGATCCGCGCCCACCAGGAGTTCGCCGCGCCCGCCATGATCCAGCACGTCACCCGAATCTACGACGAGCTCCTCGACGCGCGGAGAATACCGTATGCTCAAACATAGTACGTGTCTGCCGGCTCTGTGAGCCAGCCTCAGGTCGGTGTGCCGCCTCTTGCTCTTACAATGCCCCCATGCCAAACCTACCCTCCAGAGTTTGGCGGCTGTAAGGAGCGATACATCTCGGCATGAATGAGGAAAAGCAACGTAACCAGCTGCTGCGCCGCGTGGACTGGCGTTTTCTCCTGCCCTGTCCCACACCCACTGTTGGCATCTGCTTTGCCGGAGGATCGCTAGCGACAGCCGTCCGGCAGATCTGCCAGCGCATGGCCGACCCCCGCCATGGTGTTCACGAAGAATGCGACCTAGCCGTATCCATCAATCCCAGCCATTCCACGCTCCTGGCGGCCCGCGAAGCCCTTCAGCCGAACGGCTGCTGTTATGTGGAGTGGTACACGCCATTCGCGGGGGGCGCGGACGGCATCCGCCGGCGCATGGAAGCGGCAGGCTTCGACCACGTGACCTGCTACTGGTCTTGGCCCTGGCCTAGCCTTGCTTGCGCGCATCTGTGGCTCCCCCTGGAAGCGCCGGGCGCCCTCCACCACTTCCTGACCAGGGGGCCGGCGGCCCAGGGCGCCATCCGCCGAGCAGGCCGCGCGATCCGCCGACAGGTGTGGCTTCTTGCCGCGTGGGCAGGACTGGCCCTCCCAATCTGTGTCATTGCCCGCAAGCGAACCGACCCCGAACACGATCCAAACTCACCTTGCGAATCAACGGGATCGGTCAGACGCCGCCCGCGGCTCAATGCCGTCATGAATTCGGATCTGGTCGCCACCGTTCAGACGGAGTGGACCTCGTGGGGTATGGGACCCACCCCCAGCCAGTTGAGCTGGTTTCTCCTGACGGGCGGTTTTCGTAGCAGCAACAAGATCGTGGCCCTGCTGTTTGCCGAACCAAACCCCCGACCCCAATTGGTGATCAAGCTTCCACGCGTGCCAGAATCCAGTCCGGCCCTGGCCAACGAGGCGAGCATCCTTCGGACCCTCCACTCGCTCCGGCCGGGCGGAATCGTGGGCGCCCCGCGACTATTGTTCTGGCGCGAGCACGGTGGTGTGATGACTCTCGGCGAGACGGCGGTAACCGGGGCGGCGCTCTTTACGCGGGTCCGACGGACAACCTACCGGTCACTCGCCCTGCGGGCGACAGCCTGGCAAGCCGCGCTGGGTGGGCGGCCGGTCCCCAGTCCGCGCGCCGCGTGGTGGGGCCGCCTGGTTGAGCCAGTGCTGACCGAGATTCACGAGTGCTTCGGCGCGGTGCTTGACCGCGGGAAGCTGGATGAGACGCGGGCCATCCTCGCGTCAATCGATGGACTCCCTCTCGTCTGCGAGCAGCGTGACTTTTCGCCATGGAATGTGCTGATCACGGAAAGCGGCGCCTTGGCTGTTTTGGATTGGGAGTCGGCGGAGATCCAGGGCCTGCCCGCCTTGGATCTCATCTATTTCCTGACCTATCTCGCGTTCTTTCTTGACGGCGCCATAGGATCGGGACGGTTTCAGCAATCCTACCACGCCAGTCTGGATCCCACGACCTTGACCGGGCGGGTACGCTCCGAGTGTCTCGCCCACTATGCCGAGCTGGTCGGCTTGCAACCGGACGCACTGTATCCCCTGCGCCTGATCGTCTGGTTGCTCCATGCCCGTTCGGAGTATAGTCGGTTCGTGGCCGACGCTGGGGGAAGACCGACTCCGGCAACCCTACGCCGTAGCCTATTTATCGGCCTATGGGAGGAGGAGCTACGGCACGGCCTGTAAGTGCCAAGGAGCGCCTGCCTCGCCCAGCCCGGCTTGGCCCACTACCCGAAGGATGGGATACTGTGGGGAGATGCGCGGCAGTTTCCTCGGTTCGAGACGGACGATGAGCCAGGTAGCAGCCAATCCCCCGGATACCAGGACTGAGAAAGCTGTTCGATGCCAACTCGAGAGCAGACAATACAGAGGGTGCTGAAGCACTCCTCGGGCGGCGAGCCCAGTATCCCGGCTTTGCCAGTGACCATCATCCGCCCGTCAAAGGGCTGGGCTCCACTCAAGCTCCGCGAGCTTTGGGAGTACCGCGAGTTACTCTATTTCCTCACCTGGCGAGATATCAAGGTGCGCTATAAGCAGACGTATCTCGGCGCTGCCTGGGCCATCTTGCAACCCTTCCTCACCATGATTATTTTCAGTATTGTGTTCGGCAGGCTCGCCAAGATACCGTCCGAAGGCGTGCCCTACCCTGTCTTCGCCTACACCGCTCTGGTTCCCTGGATGTATTTCGCCAACGCGCTGACCCATGCTAGTTCCAGCCTGGTAGAACAGGAACGGATGATCACCAAGGTATTCTTCCCTCGGCTCATCATCCCCCTGGCCGCCATATTGGCGGGTCTGCTGGACTTCATGATTGCCTTCGTCGTTCTGATCGGGCTGATGTTCTACTACGGCATCTCGCCCACGGCGGCCATCTGGACAGTGCCGCTCTTCGTTCTGCTCGCCACGGCGACGGCCCTGGGAGTTGGGCTATGGCTCTCGGCATTGAACGTCCACTATCGCGACGTCCAATACGTCGTGCCCTTCGTCGCGCAACTCTGGCTCTTCGCCACCCCGGTCGCCTATCCAAGCAGCCTGGTACACGGGCCATGGCGGGCAATCCTGGGTGTCAATCCAATGGCTGGAGTGGTGGAGGGCTTCCGTTGGGCGTTGCTCGGAAAAGCAGGCGCTAGTATCGCCGCTCTAGCCATCTCACTTCTCATGGTGATTGGACTGCTGCTCAGCGGGCTCTACTACTTTCGAAGAATGGAAAAAACCTTCGCCGACGTAGTATGAACGCGATCCAGTGCCCACGGCACGCGTCGCCCCATCCATTTCACGACGATCAGTAGTACTTATTGCCGTGATAAACAGGACCAATTTCCTACGTTTCCGGGATGGCTGGCTGGACGGCGCCTCGTTACTATGGTGATGCGGTTGTATGGCTGAGTGGCAGTACGGGAACCGCCGCCTGTCGCCTCCCAGCACCGTACGATTCTGGCCGCCGATAACTCCGTGGGAGAAACATGTTCAACCTAGTGAACTTTAAGAAACGTGGTGCTCTCACCTTGTTTCTGATGCTCTGTCTGGTCCAAATGGCGGTGCCGGGATTCCATTCTTCCGGCATGACTTCTGGCGCGGCCATGGCGTCGTCCATCAATGTCAGCATCTCTAACACGTCTGAGAGTCCCGCCACTCTCACGCGGCTGAGCACGGCGACCTTTACCGCAACGGTGAGCGCGGCGGCCTCTCTCTCCAACACTATTGTCGACTTTGAGGTCTTTGACGCGGGGAACAACCGGATCTACCAGACCTATCAGAGTGGGGTCACGCTCACCGCCAACACCCCACGGACACTTACCGCCGCTTGGACTGTTCCCGCGAATCAAGCGGCCGGAGCGTACCAGGTGCGTGTGGGCCTCTTTGATGCCTGGTGGAACGCTCGCTATGCCTGGACGGATGCAGGGGCTGCCTTCACCGTCGCCTCAATCTCGACCCTTGGCGCGTTGACTGCTGTCGCCGGAACGGGAACTCTCGGTCGCGGCGAGAACTTCTCGGTCGCGGTGGACGTGCCCAGCAACCTCTCCAACGGCATCGTGGATTTCGAGGTCTTTGACACCGCGAACAACCGGATCTATCAGACGTACCAGAGTGGAGTGACGCTGACCGCCAACGTCCCTCGGACCTTTACCGCCGCCTGGCCCATCCCAGCGAGCCAGGCGCTGGGGACGTATCAGGTACGGGTGGGTCTCTTCGATGCCTGGTGGAATACTCGCTACGCTTGGACGGATACCGGCACCCCGTTCACGATCGCGCCGGCATCCAATGGTATCGGTGTGACGGTCTCCTCCGGCAGCGTTGCTCCCTGGAATAGCGAGAGCTTCACGGCCACGGTGGACGCGGCCAGTAACCTCACCAATGCCATTGTCGACTTCGAGATCTTCGACGCGGGGAACAACCGGATCTACCAGAGCTACCAGAGCGGGGTCACGCTGACCGCCAATGTCCCCCAAACCTTTACCGCCGCCTGGCCTGTCCCAGCCAGCCAAGCACCGGGAGCGTATCAGGTACGGGTAGGGCTCTTTGATGCCTGGTGGAGCGATCGCTATGCCTGGTCTGACCCTGGGAGCGCCTTCACCGTCGTGCCGGCCAATTCATCGCCTCCGCCTGCCCCGGTCGCGGGATCCATCGCGCTCGGCGCCTGGCTTCCCGGAGACGAGTGGGATCCATCGGTCGTTGACACCTATACCGCCATGGTTGGAACGGCGCCAAGGATTGTCATGTGGTATCAGGACTGGGTGACTGATTCCGGCTTCCATACAGCGATCATGAACACCTACACCGCGCGAGGCGAGATGCCGCTTATAACCTGGCTACCGAACGATGCCGGATCGCCCCCACAATTCGACCGTGCCGTCGCCAATGGTAAGTACGACCCCTTCCTTGATCAATGGGCGCGATCCGCCGCCGCTTGGGGCAAACCCTTCTACCTGCGATTCGCCACGGAAATGAACGGATTCGCCCAGCCGTTCGCGGCCGGCATCAACGGCAACACGGCTGCTGACTACGTCGCGATGTGGCAGCATGTGCATGACCTCTTCGTGCGGGACGGCGCCACCAATGTGCGATGGGTCTGGTGTCCAAACATCGCCTTTGGCGGCAGCACGCCGTTTGCGTCACTCTATCCTGGCGATGCCTACGTCGATTGGATAGCCCTTGACGGTTATAACTGGGGACCGAGCGACCAATGGCATTCCTGGACATCGCTGTACGATATCTTCAGTGCCTCCTACGCGCAACTGACGGCGATGTCCACCAAGCCGATGATGATTGGCGAGATTTCCTCCACCGAACAGGGTGGGAACAAAGGAGCGTGGATCACCCAGGGGCTGCTGAATGACCTTCCGGCGCACTTCCCTCGCATCCATGCCGTGGTGTGGTTCAACGAGGCGAAAGAATGGGACTGGCGGGCCAACTCATCGCCACAGGCGCTCGCCGCCTTCCAGCAGGTGGCGGCCTCGCCGGTGTATCAGGGCCGCCTCCAATAGCATGTCTTTGCGTACCCTCACTGGTGACGAGTACGCGCGGAGCAGATCGCAATCCGACCAGCGATCCCTTGTAACGCGCCTGGCTGGGTGGCGAGTGCCGTCCTCGTCAGGCCGGAGTGTCCCATGTGGGAGTGGCGGCTCACGCCGCTCCCGTGCCACGAGGATCTCGGGTTACGGCAACTTGCCCCGGTAAAGGGGGCTCGCGACGACTTGTCGGAAGGCGGCGAGCGAACTAGGGGAGGAGTTCACCCGCCAATCCGTTTCTTTCTTTTCATCGAACCACACCACGGCGCGCACCCGCGGAAAGTACAAAGGCAGATCGTGCAGGAACCAGTTCGCAATCCATGCCGCCTTATTCCCACCCTGCTCGGTGGAGGCGATCTCCGAAATCATGATCGGCTTATTGGTCAGCGCCATCAAGCTGAGGAGGGAAGGTGCGAATGTCTGATCGGCGGTAGTCCAGGAATGCCAGGCTCCGATCGCTCCCCAGTTGTAGCCGTCGAGAGCGACCCAATCAACATAGTTGTCCCCAGGGTACACATCCGCGAAGGGCGTGCTGCCATGAAAGGCGACGTTGGGCGCCCAAACCCACCGCACATTGGTGGCATGCTCGGCGACAAAGATATCATGGACATGACGCCAAGCCGCCACGTAGGTCGCCGAGGTATTGCCGTTCAGGCCGGGACTCCAGGCGGACCAATTTCCATTCTTCTCCCACGCATACCGTAGATAGAATGGCTTCCCATAGACGGCCGCCGCCCGCGCGTATTGATGGATAAACGCATCGTACGATCCATCTAGGACCTTGCTGTCTGGTACATCGGGCTCCCATGAGATCATCGTAGTCGCCCCATGGCGCCGATAGGTATTGAGTAGACCCACATTGAGGCTGGTGGAATTAGGCGGCAGCCATGACTGATAATAGTTAATGATGCGGGGATAGGCGCCAACGAGATGTGCATACGAGTCCACCACATGTGGGTTCCAATTAGCGCCCGGCACCCAGGCACCCAGGGCGATGGTATTCGCTGGATTCACGACCATCAAGGAATTACAACAGGTCTCCGCGTACTGCGGCGTCCAATCCTGGCCAAACACGTTGACAAGGACGTGGTACATGCCGGCCGACTTATTGGCTGGGACGGCCCAAGACGCGGCAAACTGTCGCGGAATCCCCGCTGCTACGTTATAGGTGGTGCGAAACGTGTATACATTGGACCAGGAGGCGTTATAGATCTCTAGCGACACGATGAGATTCGAGAGGGTGGTGTTTGAGGTGATCGCCGCGGTGAACGTGACCTTCCCGCCTGCCACCAACGCGGCAGGCTGGGTATTGAGATTCCGTACGTGGAGTTGGATGCCGTCGCCGCTGCGCGGCGCGGCCGCGGCGCCATCGGCTCGTGGCGCCTGATGAGACGGCATCGCCGCGGGCCGCACACTGGCGTACGACCCCGTGGGGGGCAATGGGCGCCCGACTATGATGGGGCTTGCCAAGGCGAACAACCCCACACCGAACGCGATCAGAGCTCGCGGAACCGTCACTTTGGGGACCTTTTGTAATTCACCACTAACAAAAACGATATCCGCGCCAGCCCAACATGTCCAGCAAGCCGCGCGGAGACACACAGGAGACAGTAGATAATGGAGCATTCCAGCATCATCACCCCGGCGAGCCTCGCGGAGTTGGAGCGGCTTGCCGGGCTCCAATTAGGGAACGACCTGGTGCCCTCGATGATGCTCGACGGCTCTGATTCCCCACCGCTCGGCGGCTGCCTAGTAGGCACTGCCGACAGTGAGCAAGCAAGGGCTTTCCTTGTCGCGGCCGCCAGCGCGATCCCCGGCCTGCTCGCCTACATTCGTGCATTGGAGAACGTACGGAGGCAAGCTCGGGCCTGTCTCAACTCGGCATACAAGCGAGCCGCTAGGCGCGCCGATGGGCAGGAGTACGCCGAATGGGTATTCGACGGCCTACAGCACGAACTACTGCGGCTTGAGCTAGATTCCCTGCAAGCCGCCGGCTACGGAGAGGGCAACGAAGGGGCCTGACCCAGACCCTTTCATTCTGGTACGCCCGGAGGGACTCGAACCCCCAACCCTTAGATCCGGAATCTAATGCTCTATCCATTGAGCCACGGGCGCGTGTACACCAAATGTACGCGACCGCGCGCCTTCGCGCAAGGGCCGACGCGCCTCACTTTTTCGCTGGTCGGCATTTGACAGGCAATTCCACCGCAAGTACCATTTGGTGGCCAAACGGAACCTTGGTGACGGGTGGTGACTTCGCGATCTCTCGCGCGTTCTTGGTACGTTCGCCCCTCGACGCCCGCCTCCCCCTTTGGCGGCGTCCCCGAGGAGCCGCAGTTCTTTGAGGTCCCTCATGCCTCGCTTGCTCGATACGATTCACCAGCCCTCCGATCTACACGGGCTTGACCTGTCCCAGCTCAATCAGGTCGCGCGAGAGACGCGCGATGAGTTGGTTTCCAGCGTGTCCCGCACGGGCGGGCACCTCTCGTCAAATTTAGGGACGATCGAGTTGGCGATCGCTCTCCATAGCATTTTCGACAGCCCGAGAGACAAAATCGTCTGGGACACCGGGCACCAGGCCTATCCGCACAAAATCCTAACCGGCCGGCTTAAGCGGCTGGACTCTATTCGCCAGCAGGATGGGATCTCCGGCTTTCTCATGCGGATGGAGAGCGAGCACGATCAGTTTGGCGCCGGTCACGCCAGCACCGCCATTTCGGCGGCGGTCGGGATGGCGGTTGCCCGGGATCTGCGCCATGAGGACAACGCGGTGGTGGCGATCCTCGGGGATGGCGCCCTGACCGGCGGCCTGGCCTACGAGGGAATCAATAACGCGGGGCAACTGCAATCTCCGTTTATCGTGGTCCTGAACGATAACGCCATGTCGATCTCGCCCAATGTCGGCGCCGTCGCGCATATTCTGGAGCGGGTACGCACCGACCCCCGGTATAGCGCCGCCAAGGGCGAGGTCGAGCACCTGCTCACCCGAATGCCGATGGGAAACACCGCTCTGGGGGCGGCAAAGCGGTTCAAGCGGAGCGTGAAGGACTTCATGCTCTTTAATGTCTTCTGGGAGGAACTGGGCTTTATCTATCTGGGCCCAGTGGATGGTCACGACATTGGCCGTCTGCAACAGGTGTTCCGCCGCGCCCGCGGGGTCCGGGGCCCCGTCCTGGTCCATATCTATACGACCAAGGGAAAGGGTTACGACCCAGCCGAGGCCGACAACTACAAGTTCCACAGCGTCTCCCCACCGGGAAGCGCCAAACCGGACGCTCCTAATTATGAGACCGTGTTTGGCCGGACACTTATGTCAATTGCCGAACTCGACTCGTCGGTGGTGGCAATCACGGCGGGAATGTGCGGTGGGACCGGACTGACTGGGTTCGCCGAGCGCTTCCCCGACCGCTTCTTTGACGTGGGGATCGCCGAAGCCCACGCGGTCACCTTCGCCGCTGGGCTCGCCACCCAGGGGATCAAGCCGGTGGCCGCTATCTACTCCACCTTTTTGCAACGCGCCTACGACCAGATCATTCACGATGTTTGCGCGCAAAACCTTCATGTCATTTTTGCCCTGGATCGGGCCGGATTGGTCGGCAATGACGGCCGTACCCACCAGGGGGTCTTCGACCTGAGCTATCTCCGCTCGATTCCCCACATGGTCCTGATGGCCCCCAAGGACGAGAACGAGTTGCGGCACATGCTGTTTACCGCGATCAATCACGATGGCCCAGTAGCCGTCCGCTACCCCCGCGGGGCGGGCCAGGGAGTGCCGCTAGACGAACCCTTGCATGCCATCCCACTTGGAAAGGCCGAGATCGTCCGCGAGGGAAACGATGGGGCCATCGTGGCGATCGGCACTATCGTCAACGCCTGCCTTGAAGCGGCGGAGATCCTGGCCGGTGAGGGAATCCAGGTGACGGTGGTGAACGCCAGGTTCGTCAAGCCGATCGACGAGGTGATTCTGGACGGCCTGGCCCGCCGATTCAACCAACTGCTTACGGTGGAGGAGAATGTGACGGCGGGCGGCTTTGGCAGCGCGGTGAGCGAGGCGCTCGAACGCTTGGGCCATCCCGGTATCGCCGTTCATCGCCTGGGCATCCCGGATCGCTTCATCGATCACGCGACGCAAAATCAGCAACGGCTCGCACTGCGACTGGACGCGAATGGCATTGCTCAGGAGACGCGGGCCCGTTTGCGCACCCAGCAGCACATTTCCGCGGGTGGGCCGTAACCTTTTCTCTTCCCCTGGAATCCCGCCCGGTCCGACCACTCCGCCGACCAAATGTTCGAAAGTAGCCTAACTTATCCTGTTGGGGGGTGCATTCTGCGCGCGGGCGGTGTAAAATGGTGGGGCAGTGGTAGCAGAGACCACGAAAGGGCCACCCTTCATGCCGCGCCGCTTTACCTCAATACCCGGACAGAAGGATGCCGGTGCTCCCCGATCCGGGCAGACGCGCGCCTCAGGCAATCGCTCACATCTGGTGGTGATCCGCCCGGGGACCGTATTGCCCTCCCCACCGCATCGAGGTATGTGGCATACGGATAGCATGGACGATCCACTGTGCTTTACCTCGGTGGAGGACTGGCCGCAAGATCACGAGTTCGCCGCCCTGATCGACGGTGCTCTCCAGGGGAATAACTTCCTCCTGGCCGCCCAACTGGAAGAGGATCGGGCCTATTGCGGCCGCATGCGAAGCCGATTGGAAGCCGAAGAAGTCCTCGACTCCCAGCCGGGATAGCGGCCGCGCTCACACCTTGCTGTGCAGAACCTCCGTCGCCTGACTGCCATCCGCCAGGGTTCGCAAGGTGAAGTCACCAAACATGTTGGGTGCTTCTCGCGACATCAGACGCAGCAGAGCCACGGCAAGGGTGCGAATCTCCGGCTCCGCGTCCTCACTCCCGCGTAGCTCGATGAAATGGCGGAGCGCCCTGCCATTGACGGTCACGAAAATCTTGGTCTCCGTGGCGTTCGGCAGTACGCTCCGCGCCGCCTGCCGTGCCGCTTTCCGGCGCGCGGTTGCCTTCAGCTCCGGCTGCTCAATTTTCAACTTCTCCACCAGCGCATCGGAGAGCGCGACATACGCCGCGCGGGCGGCCTCGATCGATTCCAGCCAAATGCCATGGAGATGAGGCTCCGCCGCGATGACCGCCGGTTCCACGAAGTCGGTTTCCGTCTCGTCCACGTAGCGCTGGCTCAGCTGGCTGTAGGCCCAACCAGCCCTATGGCGCACCAGTTCATGGGTAAGGGAGCGCGAGACCCCCGTGATCAGGAAGGTCCACACCGCGTGTTCCAGGACGCTCCCGTGGCGCTGACGCATGATGTTGCCCAGATACTCGCCGTTGGTCCGCCGGCCCTGTTTGGCGCCGAATGCCATATAGCAGACCCTGCCCCCCATCTCGCTGAGGAGTTCGCCGCCCACTTCGCTATCCGTCTCCCAGGACGCACCGTGATAGTCGAGGAATCGCTGAACCTCGGTGTCATCCACCTGTTGGCGGCCAACCACATACACTGCCGGCTCGGTTACGATGGCCATTCCCGTGTCCTCTCATGCTCGCGGGCACACCCGCCCAGCGGCCCAGCCCATGATAGCCCAAGGACGAGAGGCGCGCTATACGGTTATCGTGATTGGTGGATCGAGAGTTTCACGGCAGGCTGGGAACCGGAACCAGCCAGATCTGATTGGCGCCGCTCGCGGTGACCAGGAGCCGGTGGTGGCCGGCGGCCGCGATGCCAAGCGGCCCCGCCGGGGGACCGGCCACCGTGGCAAGTGAATACACGGTGGGCTGCAATTGGGCCGGCGAATAGAGCAATATTTTGTTGTCCACCGCGTCGCTCACCAATGCCTGGCCATTGGCTAACGGCAGCACGCGAGGAGAGTGGAGCGTATCGCTGATCGCCAGCGGCCAACCCTCCTGGAGCTGCCAGCTAGCATTGAACAGATCGAGGCGCTGGTTCTGGCCGTCAACCACATACAGCAAACCCCCAGCCGCCGGGGCGACCGCCGTGGGCTGTTGGAACAGGAAGGTTTTTCCCTCGTCTGGAGAGGCGGTTTGCTGGTGAATCAAATTGAGACCGGCATCCAGGGTAAAGATCCCATCGGTGGCTGGGTCGGCCACGTACACCTGGCCCTGTGTATCAATCGCGATCCCGCGGGCATGGATGAACGGCACCGCCTTGGAACTGGTGGTGACCACCTTCCCGGCCTTCGTGTATTCAATCACCAGGCCGGAATCGCTATCCAACACCAGCAAATGACCATCATGCGTAAAGGCAAGGCTGGCGGGTGACTGGAGCGGCCCCGCCGGCCCATTGAGGAATTGCCGGACCAGAGAGCCATGACTATTCAATACCGCGACTCGGTGGTTTCCTGTATCCGCGACGTAGTAGAGCCCATCCGATCCAAGAAGCGCCTCTTGCGGCGCCAGGAGCGTGGAGGCCGGATTGCCGCCGCCCAGCATGGTGGTGGGCGTAATCGGCATCCCCGCCGACACCGCTAGCTTCGGCATGGCGGCAGTTGGGAGGGCCTGGGGCGCGACGGTACCGGCAGCCAGGGGGGAAGGGGCGGCGGTGCCGGAGGAATAGACGTGAGCCAGGACGAGGATTGACACCACGATCACCACGACTAAAGCCGCGCTGGCTACAATCATCGGCGGCGACCAGAATGGAGGCTGGCCGCTGGGAGCCGGACCCCGGCTCGCCGGCGCTCGGCCCGCGGATCGTCCGAAGCCGCGCAGGATTCCCAAGAACGATTGATCGCGGAAGCGCGGCTTCCTTCCAGGCATGAGATGGTCCTTCCTTCCCAAGTGCTCTTTTCACTCTCCAGTATGGCAGCGAGGGCAGCCCGCGCGCAACATAGCCGGAGCGCGCAATCCTGTTGGCAACATCGCCTGGGAGCCCGCCACAAAACTCCGGTGCGCCCGATCAGATGACTGCGCACCCCACCGGATGCCCTATCATGGAAGGCGTAGGGGAGCGATCCCGGAGGAGGATGGCGATGAATAAGGCGGCGGCGGTATTTTCCGTTATCCAGCGTGGAGACACGGTCAGCCTGGAACGCTTGATCGCCGAGGATCCGGAGCTGGTACGGGCGACCAACTCCGCCGGCGTTTCGGCCCTGCTGTGGGCCGTGTATATGCGCCAACCCAACCTTGCGCGGCTGTTAGTGGATCACGGAGCTGAGGTGGATCTCTTCGCCGCCGCCGCCCTTGGCGATGCCGACCGCTTGCGCGCCATGACAGCTGCCCAACCGGATCTGATCGCTTCATTCAGCCCAGACGGCTGGACCGCCCTGGCGCTCTCCGCCCACTTCAACCAGGTAGAGGCAACGCAGGCACTCCTGGACCTCGGAGCCGACCTCCAGGCGCGTTCTCGGAATGAGAATGGGAATACACCGCTTCACGCCGCCCTCGCGGGCCAGAGCGCCGACACCGCTTCCCTTCTCTTGCGGGAAGGCGCTGACGTGAACGCCGCCGACGCGCGCGGCTGGACCCCCCTGCACCAGGCCGCCGCCAGCGGACGCCTTGATCTGGTTCAGTTGGTTCTCACCTACCGCCCGTTCGTGGATCCGGAGAACCATGATGGCGCTACCCCGATCGCCTGTGCCCAAGCAGGCGGTCACCAGGAAATTGTCGAGCTGTTGCGCCCGCACGGCGCTCCTATGGTGGGCTGAGCGAACCTAATGGCCGCTGGCTGGATGTCGCCGATTGGCCGGATGCCCCGGCTGTTCGCTGTCGTGGCCATCGGCCTGAGCCTGTTCGTGACACACCCGCGCGTGGCCATGGCGCACGCCTGGCTTCTCCACACCTCGCCAGGAGATGGCGCCGTGCTGGCGGCGCCGCCTACCATCGTTCAGCTTTATTTCTCCGAATCAATCGATCTCCCGGTCCACGCCCTGGAGATTGAGCGGCCGGATGGGCGGGCCGCTTCTTTCGGGCCGGTGGCGATCGCAGCCACCAACAGCGGCGAGATGGTCGCGGCCTTCCATGGGGCGGCAACCGGAAGCTATGTCGTCTCCTGGAAAGTCATCTCGGCTGATTCCCATCCGGTTTGGGGAACCTTCCGGTTCAGCATTGGGGCACCGTCCGCCGCACCGCCTCCCGCCACCGGGTCGGAGAGTTTTGCCCGCCTCGCCATCGCTCTGCAGGCCCTGGGGCGGTGGCTCGGCTTCCTGGGCGCGGCCCTGATGATCGGCCCATTCGTGACCTGGTGGACTATCCTGGGGTTGGCCGCCGCCACCGCGCGGGCCGAGCAGCGGCGGAAGGCATGGGATCGGGTAGTTGGGCTGGCGGCGTCGGGCAGCCTGCTGGTGGCGGCCGGAGTGATCATCGCCGTCGTGGCCCAGATGGCCAGTTTGTCCGACACCTGGGGCCAGACCCTCTCCCTCTCCGCCCTGGGTGAAGTGTTTATTGGTCAACTGGGCTACGTGCTGAGTACGCGAATCTTCGTGGCCGTCGTGGCCTGGGGGCTCTGCGGGGTGTTGCTCTACCTGCCGGCGCCGTCCTCGGGGCGCCCGTTGCCGGCTCTCGCGAAAACCGTGGCCGCCTCGGGACTGCTCATCCTCTTGAGCAGCACCCTGGTGGCGCACGCGGCGACTACCAGCCCGGTCGCCCTATCAATTGCTCTGGACTGGATCCATTTGCTGGCCATGGCGGTCTGGTTGGGCGGGCTGGCCGCCCTGGTCCGGACGCTCCCCACCCTGGTCTCGCCTCCCGATCCAGCCGCCACGCCGCGCGGTCCCAATCCATCCTGGCTCGTCCTGGCGTCGATAATCCCGGCGTTTTCACGCCTGGCCATCAGCTGCGTGGCTGCCCTGGCGATCAGTGGCCTGTACAGCGCCGTGCGGAATATCGGCACACTTGACCAACTGCTGACCACCGACTACGGGCGGGCGCTCCTCGTCAAGATGGGCCTGATGACCCTGGCCCTGGCCCTCGCCTCGGTTCATCTCCTGGTACTGGGCCCAGCACTTCGGCAAGTGGCGGCGGGCCAATCCCCTCGGATTAGCGACCTCTGGCCCCTGTTCCGCCCCATGGTCCGGATTGAAGCCTCCCTGCTGGTCGGAGCCCTGCTCGGAGCTGGGGTATTGGCGGCGCAGGCGCCGGCCCGCCAATCCGGAGTGCCGCCCCCGTATGCCGCGGATCAGGCCCCGACCACCGTTCAGAGCGTTACGGCTGGCGGCCCGCATGCCGTCTTCGCCGCGCACGTAGGCCCGGTGCTGGTGACTCTGGCCATCGCGCCGGTCAGGGGCGGGCTCTCCCCAGTGGCGGTCTCGCTCAGCGGAGTGGATGGCACGCCCGCGAACGGGACCGTGAGCGTACTGGCCACGCCTCCGCCGGGGAGCGGCGCCGCCAGCGTACTGGCGGCGCTTGCTCCTCAAGGAGGTGGCCAGTTTGGGGGGGTGTTGGACCTGAGTACTTCCGGACGTTGGTCAATTACGGTAAACGCGCGTACAGTAGGCGAACCGCCAACGGCGCTCCCTTTCCATCTGCGTCTGCCTCTGAGGCCAGGCATAGCCCTGGTCCGGCGGGCCGATCACGCCACGAACCAGCTCCGCTCGCTGAGCGAGCGCCAGAACGTCTCCGCCGGAGAACAGGTGGTCCATACCACCTGGCAGTTCCAGGCTCCCGATCGCCTGCACTACCTGGCCCAGGGGGACATCGAGACCTTTAGAGTGGGGGCGCGACGCTGGGATCGCCATGTGGGCGGTCATTGGCAAAGCAGCCTTCTCGGACCAACCGAGACATATCGATGGCCGGACTCGACATACGCCGGACAAGCATGGGACGCGGAAATCGTGGATATGGCGCGGGTAGGCGGCCAGGACTGTGAAGTGGTCAGCTTCTGGCAGAGCGTCCCAAACGCCACCTTCAATCTCTGCGTCAATCCGCGGAACGGGCGGATCCTCGAACAGTCCCTGCTGCGTCCGGGCGCCTTTGAATATGATGACTACGGCCAGTTCGATAGCACGCCGGCGATCGTTCCGCCCCGGCCCTGAAAGGGCGTTTGATGGGGCGCGACTGTTCAGGAAGTGTGCGACGCGGTGCGGCATTTGGGACCGGTTTAGCCATAATGAACATTGACCAGGGGTGGCAAAAAGCGGAGAATAGGAAGGATGGGATCAGCGCCGGAAATGGAGACCCGATCCGATGCATAACCTGGCCTACAGTCCCCCCTTGAGTACGCCGGCCCCATGGGCGGAGATCGTCCCTGGGGTTGGGCCGATGACCGTGGATGAACTTGAAGCATGGCCCGACGACGGTTGGCAGTACGAGCTGGTTGGGGGGGTGCTGGTTCGCATGCCTTTTAGCGGCTATGAAGCATCAAATATCGCCGCGCGGCTGCTCGCGCGCTTGGCCGTGTATGTCGAGGATCACGAACTCGGCGCGGTGACCGGCGCGGACGGTGGGTATCGCCCGGATCCCGCGCACCCGAAAGATACCGAGCTTGCTCCCGATGTGGCTTTCATCCGCGCCGACCGCATTCCCCCGCGCGGCTCGCCGGACTACCAGAAGGCTCTCCGGCTGGCCCCCGATCTCGCGGTTGAAGTGGTGTCGCCCTCGCAAAGCCGGAAAGCCCTGGCAACGAAGGCTAACCTGTTTCTCTCCTTTGGCACCCGCTTGGTCTGGATCGTCCTGCCAAAGCAGCGGCTGGTGGACGTTTTCCGTCCCGGTGATAGCAAACCATCAGCCACCCTTGAGATCGGGGATACCCTTGATGGGGAGGACGTGATCCCTGGCTTCAGCTATCCGGTGGCCGCTCTGTTCCGCTAGAATTCTGCCACTTGCTTCACTATCGCTTGTACGCCTGGGTGGAAGTTTCGCCGTCAGTCAGGGATGCCGGAACCGACCCGCTCGTTCACGCCACCATATCGCCCAGCCTGGTCCGCACCCGCTGAGCTACGTCATTGGGACAGGCAGGGTGTGCGAGCAGGGCGATGCCGAGGGAGAGCGAACGGGGGCCGCGGACCGCCCGGCCAAGGTCACGAAGCACTTCGGGCCCCGCGTTGGGATGACTGGCCACCGCCTGAAGGATTTCCATATCCCGGTGATGGGCGGCGATGGCCTGGAGCCCCTCGGCCGGCGTCCGGGGGTGCTGGGCTACCGCCAGGGCCACCACCCGCTCGAAACTCTGGCCCAGGCGGGTCAAGAGGCCGGCCGGGCACTGGGCGCGCCGGGCCGCCTCCAAACTGAGCATCCAGTGCTGATCCACCTGAGGATCGTCGAATACCGTGTCGGGGCAATGGAGGTTCCGCATGATCGCCGCTCGCACCACCACGGTGCCGATTCGCCAGAGAGCGTTCAGTTCGGCTACCGACCGCGATTTCCGCGCCCGATCGGCTAACTGGTGTTCACTGAGCGGATCCTTTGCCCACACCGCCCGGACCCCGCGCCGGCGCGGCCGGTGCGTCTGAGGCTCGTCGCCAAGGTCGTCGGAGCGGCGGTTATTACTCTCGCGCATCTGATCATAGGCAAGCCGGCCTCGGTCGCTGACCAGGATGTCGCGGGCCTGGGTGAGGAGCACGAAACGCTCCGCCGCTTGCTGATCGTCGGGATGGTGGTCGGGATGGCAGCGGAGCGCGGCCTTCCGGTAGGCGCGCTTAATCTCCTCCGTGGTGGCGTCCGCCGCCACTTCGAGAAGAGCGTAGAGATCGAGTTGGCGCAATCTGGCGCCGAGGGACGATGCTTTCACAATAGCTACCTTAGAAGACGTTGGTCAGGATTGCAAGCACCCCTCGCACCAGTTCACGTTTGTTCGCCAAAACGGGTCAAGCTCCCATGATGTTGTAGCCGCCATCCACGTAGAGTATATGGCCGGTGATCCCTCCGGCGGCCGGACTGAGGAGAAAGAGGCCGGCGTTCGCGACCTCCGACACCTCGATGTTCCGTTTGAGCGGCGCATGTTCAGCCGCGGCCCGCATGAAATCGGTGAAGCCGGCGATTCCCCGCGCGGACAGAGTCTGCACCGCCCCAGCCGAGACGGCGTTCACCCGCACCCCTTGGGCGCCAAGGTCGGCGGCAAGGTAGCGGACCGATGCCTCCAGCGC
>DATBTL010000235.1:0-1727 GCA_036559345.1 Chloroflexota bacterium
CTCGTTTTCGCCCGGACCTTACCGTACTGGCCGCCATCGGCTCGGCGGGTCCGGCTCCCGGCACAGTACCCGGAGGCTGGCGTGTGGTGCGTCGATTGGGCGCCAGCATCCTCTCGCCACGGATGCTCTTCGTCGATATCGGCGACGCGCGCACCTTACGTGTACTACGCCCTGCCCTCGCCCCAATCGCCGTTGAGCTTGATGTGCCTGACATCGATCTTGGCGCGGTCATCGGCCCTGCACGCCTACTCACTCAAGAGGCCTCGCGCTTTATCCACGAGCAGCATGATCGTACTGGACTTCCCCGCTATGCGGGCATCCGCTACACCTCGCGACTGGACCGCGCCTGGGAATGCTGGGCGGTGTTCGATGATCGCCTGCACCATCAGGTAACGCGCGTGGATGCAATTGGCGCCCGCGATCCCGGTATGCGGGAAGCAGCGCGCCTGCTTGGCTTGAGGGTGTCGTGAATTGCCAAGCCAAGACAGCGCCACCCGCCACCGGGTATGATCCCTCTTGGTTACGGCAGCGGTCGCGGCGGATCGCGGGAATCGGGAAAGGGCGTGAAAGACAATGCCGGAAGTGATCATCGAGTTGGCCGAGGGGAGAACCCTTGACCAGAAACGGCGGCTGGTCCGCGAGATTACCCGCGCGGTGGTGGAAACCTGCGACGTGCAGCCCGATCAGGTGACGGTGATCATCCACGATAATCCCAAGACGGATAAGGCAAAGGGCGGCGTATTGTTCGCCGATCGGTGAGAAGCCTATGACCACGAGGACGGAGAGCGGGTATGCCCCGGTCAATGGCACCCGCCTCTACTACGAGATCAGGGGCCAGGGGCATCCTCTCCTTTTCATCCATGCCGGAATCGCCGATTGCCGGATGTGGGATCCGCAATGGGAGACGCTTGCCAACCGCTTTACCTTGGTCCGCTTCGACATGCGGGGCTTTGGCCGTTCCGAGCAGCCAGGGGTGCCATGCTCGCTGACCGATGACCTGGCCAGCCTGCTGGCCTACATCGGGATCGACCGGCCTTTCGTGGTGGGCTGCTCGATGGGCGGCAGCGTGGCCCTCGACTTCGCCCTGGAATACCACGAGGACGTGGCGGCTCTGATAACCGTGGGCGGTGGGGTCAGTGGGTACCGGCATACCGACCACAGCACCCTGGCCCAGTGGGAGGCCATTGATGCCGCCCTGGCCCGCGGCGATCAGGCGGAAGCGGTCGAGCTAGAAGTGAGGATGTGGGTGGATGGCGTGGGACGGACGCCGGCCGATGTGCCGCCTTCGGTGCGCGAACGGGTCCGGGACATGGACCTCGCCCTGATTCAGCGGAACGAGCCGGAGCTTGAGACGAAAGAGATTGAACCGCCCGCCATTGGCCGGCTGGGGGAGATCACCGTCCCAACTCTGATAGTCGTGGGGCGGCACGAACAACCGGGAATATTGGAAACGGCGGATCTTTTGGCGAACGGGATCAAAGGAGCCCGAAAGGTGGAGTTGCCGGATACCGCCCATCTGCCGAGCCTGGAGGCCCCGGATCGGTTTAACGTGCTGTTGGTGGAGTTCTTAACGGGGATTCAATCCACCGACTCATAGGTTTCCAGGCGGACAGTGGGCGAATCGGGCCCGCCCGGGCCCTGATGGGCCTGGCGGAAGGACTCACTTTTGCTCCAGGCGCCGAAGGCGGCTTGCGTCTCCCATTGAGTGATGGCGAGATAATCCCGCG
>DATBTL010000236.1:0-4407 GCA_036559345.1 Chloroflexota bacterium
CTGAGGATCACGTTCGAGCAGCTTCGGCTGATGGCGCGCGACCCAGGCATGCATGGGGGCCAGATAGTGAGCATCGAGCACGATCCCGGTCCGCCCGTACCACTCCGCCGCGCCGATCCGCTGGAGAAATCGCTCCGCCTCCGCGCTGGCCCGCCCATCGTACCAGACAATGGCCGGACGCAATGCCGTTCCGCGTTCGTCCAGGAGGGCAAGGGTGGGCAACTGCGCGCTCAGGGCCAGTCCCAGTGGCTGGACATCGGCGGGCAGCGCGTCATGAAGAGTCTTTAAGGCGCTGAGCGCGGCGGCCCGCCAGTCGCCGGGCTCCTGCTCGGCCCAGCCCGCTTGCGGCGCGCTGGTAGGGTAGGCGGCGCCGGCCTGGGTCACCAGGACACCGGCGGCATCGACGGCCACCGCCTTGAGCGCCGAGGTACCCAGATCGAGACCAATGACGACCTTCATCCCGGTGGCCCTTATGGCATCGGGCGCATGGGGCGGATCTCACTGTCGCGAGGCACGGGAACGATCGATGCCTGGATCCCATCTACCCGGAAGGCGAAGCGATCGGCGTCGAACAGGAGGCGGAAATAGGCAAAGGGAAGGTTGGAGGGAGTGAAGGATACCCCTTCCACGGCCACCAGCCGCCCCCCATCGGCGAGGCCAAGCAGCGTGCGCTCCTCATTCAATGGCACCACCACGGAGAGCACCTGCTCATCGCGGGAATCCTGCAACCCATACCGTACATCGAGAAGCGAATAGAGCGATGCCTGGCCTTCGAGATCGGTCCGGCTCAAGAGAGGGGCCAGCGTGGTGGGGACGATCGCCAGATCGAGCAGCGAGGGAATCGTACCGGCGGATCGGGTACGGAGCACTTCCCAGCATTGATCGGCCGATTGCAGGCCAAGGAAACGGGCCGCCCGAGCGGGGCAGGCGATCCGGCCAAACCGCACGACCTGGCTCGTGACCGCAACCTCGCCATCGACGAAGCCGGCTCGGAGTGGTCCCGGCTGCGCTACCCGGCTGAGGAGCCGTCCACGGGCTACGAAAGTGCCCTTCCCCTGCACCCTCTGGAGCACCCCCTGGGCCACCAGTTCCCCCATGGCCCGCCGCAGCGTGATCATGCTGACCCCGGTAATCTGGGCCAGCACCGGCTCCGGCGGCAGGCGATCGCCCGGCTGAAGTCCGTCCTCGTCGATCAGACGCAGAATGAGGTCCATGGTCCGCCGATACTTGGTCACCAACTACTCTCTCTGCTATCAGGCGCAAAACCGGACAATGGTCTCGGCCAGGATGCGGGCGGCGGATACCACCTGATCGATCTCCACCCACTCCACGTCCGCGTGAAAGCCGCCCCCGCGAGGCCCAAAGACCACCGTCGGGATCCCGGCCTCCTGGATCAGCGCCGCGTCCATCCAGGCATTCTCTCCGATCAACTCGGGAGGGCCGCCAGTTTCGGCCTGAACACACTCTCCCAGAGTAAGGACCACGGCGGACTCGGGATCGCCCTCGAACGGCGCCCGCTCAATGTGCGTGATCAGGTTGGCCTTAAAGCGTGAATCCTCGGCCGCCAGGCGGGCCAGGATGGCCTCGATCTCGGTCCGCCGCCGGCCAATGGTCTCGCCAGGGTTGCAGCCGATTTCGATCTGGAGCGCGCAGCGGGCGGGATAGATTCCCGGTTCGGCCCCCCCGTGGATCGTCCCATTGTGAAACACGCAGCGCCCGGCCAGCGGATGCACGTTCTTGCTCAGAATCTCGCGGTCCAATTGGTCCAACGCCCCCAGCACTTTGCCCATCCCGGCGATCGCGTCGATCCCCTGGTCTGGGAACATCCCGTGAGCGGCGCGGCCAATCACCTCTATCTCGTACCAGGCAAAGCCCTGGTGGGCCACCATCAGCCGGAGCGCCGTATCCTCCGCGATGATGCAGCCATCGGCACGTTCGGTGTGGGCCAGGTGCGCGGAGCCCAGCGAACTGTATTCCTCGTCCGCCACCGCCGCGAGGATCACGTCCCCTCGCAAGGGAATGCCGGCCCGCCGCACGGTTTCCAGGGCAACGATCTGCGCCGCCAGGCCGGCCTTGGTGTCGGCGGATCCGCGGCCAAACAGGCTGCCGTCGCGGATCTCCGGCTCGAAGGGGGGAATGGTCATCCCCGCCACTCCCACGGTGTCCATGTGGGCATTGAGGATCAAGGATTTGCCGCCCCCGCTGCCGGGCATCCGGGCCAGAAGGTTCGGGCGCCCCGGCGCCACTTCAACCGTGCGCGTGGCCAGACCGATTGCTTCCATGCGCCGGCCGATCGCGGCCGCCATTTCCGCCTCGCCAGGCGCGCCGGGGACCAGGAAGGGGTTGACCGAGTTGATGCGCACCAATTCCTGGAGACAGGCAATCACCACCCTTTGGTCCACCGCCGATGCCATCGAGCCCATTAACGGCTCACCCCCACCTCACTCAGGAATACCGGTACCTGGGCCAGCGCCTCATCCAGCTTGGTGCTGTCGCGGCCGCCGGCCGAGGCCCGGTCGGATCGGCCGCCGCCCCCACCGCCGATTATCGGGGCCAGGCGTTTCACCAGGTTACCCGCGTGATAGCCGCGAGCGGCCAGATCCGGAGTGACCAGGGCGAGTACCTGCGGTTTCTCGCCCAGAACGGCGCCGAGGACGATCACCGCCGAGCCAAGCTTGTCCCGCAACCAGTCGCCCAACTCATCCAGCCCCTTGCTATCCGCCGCCTCGACCTTAGCCGCCAGATACCGCGCGTCTCCCAGGGATTGTACCTGTTCCAGCAGCGCCTCGCGGGCGCCCTGCCCCGAGGCCAACCGCAAATGCTCAATCTGCCGGCGCTGTTGGCGAAGCTCGTCCAGTAGCCCATCGATCCGTTCGAGAATCTGGACGGGTGGAGCGCCCAGACGGGCCGCGGCCTCGCGGACCATCCCGGCCTGACTAAGTGCCCACTCCTCCGCCCCTCGCCCGGTTACCGCCTCGATACGGCGGATCCCGCCGGCGCTGCTGCTCTCCTGCAGCACGCGGAAGAAGCCGATCTCCCCGGTCCGCGCCACATGAGTGCCGCCGCAGAGCTCGCGAGAGCAAAAGTCGCCTTGCTCGCAGCCGGCGGTGACCATTCGCACCTGGTCCCCGTATTTCTCCCCGAACAGGGCCATTGCCCCCCGACCAATGGCATCCTGATAGTCGGTGACTATCCAGCCCACCGGGGTATCGGCGCGGATCCACTCGTTGACCCGGTGTTCAATCTCACGCAGTTGCTCGGGCGCGATGGCCCGCCCGTGGGTAAAGTCGAAACGGAGCCGATCCGGAGCCACCAGCGAGCCCGCCTGAGCCGCGTGATCGCCCAGCACTTCACGAGCCACCCGGTGGAGCAGATGGGTAGCGGTGTGATTGCGCTGGATGTCCTGCCGCCGTTCCGCGTCCACCGCCGCCTCAAGGCGGTCGCCGAGGGAGATCGTCCCTTCCTCGATGATCCCGAGGTGGACGATCAATCCGGGGATCGGGCGCTGGGTATCGGTGACCCGGACTTGCCCATTCGGGCCGGACAGAGTACCCGTATCTCCCACCTGGCCGCCGCCCTGGGCGTAAAAGGGGGTGCTGTCCAGGACCACCTGGACCGCTTGCCCGGCATGTCCCTCGCCCGCCTCGTCACCCTCGACGATCAGGGCCAGCACCTTGCCCTGGCCGGTAAGCGAACCATAACCCTGGAAGTCGGTGGCGGGGAGATCCTGACCGGCCCATAATTCGGCCTCGCTGCCCCGCTTGAACTGGGCGCCCGCCCGTCCCCGTGCCCGCTGGGCCTCCATCTCGGTATCATAGCCGGCCATATCCACCGGATGGCCGCGCTCGGCGGCGATCCGCTCGGTAAGGTCGCGCGGGAAGCCGAAGGTGTCGTAGAGGGTAAAGGCCGCCTTTCCCGGCAGCGGCGCGGCGGGAGCGACCCCTGCCAACTCCTGATCCAGCAGGGTCAGGCCGCTGCTGATCGTCCGTCCGAAACGCTCCTCCTCATCGGTGAGCGATTGGAGAATGAAGTCACGCCGCCGGCGAAGCTCGGGATAGGCATCTCCCATGGTCTCGATCACCACCGCCGCTGTCTGGGCCAGGAACGGCTTGGTCAGTCCGATCGTCCGGCCCTGATAGGCGGCGCGGCGAAGGATCCGGCGGAGCACGTAGGAGCGATTCCCGTTGCCGGGCAGAATGCCGTCGGCAATCAAGAAGGCGCAGGCGCGCGTGTGGTCCGCGACTGCCTTGTAGGCCACCTGATGGGCGCGATAGTGCTCCTCATCGCCGCCGGTCAGGGCCATGGTACGCTCGATGATCGGGAGGAAGAGATCGGTCTCGTATGAGGACCGCACCCCTTGCAAGACCGTGCACATGCGCTCGAAGCCCATGCCGGTGTCGACCGAGG
>DATBTL010000237.1:0-1801 GCA_036559345.1 Chloroflexota bacterium
GTACCGCTCCGCTGTCGAGCATTAGTCCTCGCTGTGCCATTCATGCCGCGCCGCTTCAATTTCCTCGTTGGTCAAACGGCGGCCAAGGTGCCCCTTACTACCGAGGGAGCCGCCCTGAACGGCACCGCCGGCATCCCACACGGCCCCACGCGACGATCTCTCCTGACCTCCATCCCGCCTAGTGAAAGGCCGGCAAATACTCCCGATGCGCCTCGTGCAGCCGGTCGAACAGTTCGGCGGCGGCGGCGTAGGAGCCGACCAGCGGGTTGTTGATCAAGGCCCAGATGGCCGTCTCGCGGTCACCGGTGACCGCGGCCTCCACGGTCAGTTGCTCATACGCCTTCACCTGCTGCACCAGGCCGCGCACCCGGAGCGGGAGCGGACCCTGGGTCACGGCGGTGGCCCCACGCGCGTCTATCGTGGCCTGCACCTCGACCGCGCAGTCCGCTGGTAAGTCGGGAATAGCGCCGTTGTTCCGCGTGTTCACGATATGCACCTCGCCTGTATTCCCCACCATGGCGGCTATCACCATGGTCGCCACCGTGCTATACCAGGCGCCGCCCCGCTGCTCCAGAATCTTCGGTTTCTCGTTCAGGTTCGGATCCTGGTAGAGACGCAGCAATTCCTCCTCGATCTCCATCACCCGTTCGGCCCGGCTTTTGGTTTCCGCCTGTTGCTGGGCCACCATATCCGGGCGGCGATAGAAGTATTGCAGGTAGTTCGAAGGGGCCATGTTCAGCCCGCGGAGAATGGGGCCGTCGCCATCGCCCGCCTCGGCGGCCAGCGCCTCCACCACCTCGGCGGAGACATCGCGCCCCCGGCGGGAGATATCGGCGGCGAAGCTGAGGTGATTGAGTCCGAAGTACCGCATGGCCACATCCTGGCCCTGCGAGTCCAGGGCGCGGGCGATCGCCTTGATCGTCCCAATCGGCCCGTTGCACAGGCCCACCACCGGCACCTTTCCGTGGGAGAGCACGGCCTCGGTGATGATCCCCGCTGGATTGGTGAAGTTGACCAACACCGCTCCCGGCGCGTGCTCCCGCATTTCGCGGGCGATATCCAGAATTACCGGAATGGTCCGGAGCGCCTTGAAGAAACCGCCGGCCCCGGTGGTTTCCTGGCCCACGTAGCCCAGGCCGCGGGGAATCAACTCGTCCAGGCGGCGGGCGGCCAGCCGGCCAACCCGGAGCTGGGTCAGCACGTAAGCGGCGCCGCGGATCGCCTCCAGGCGGTCGGTAGTAAGCCGCACGGCGAGCGGCGAACCGGCCCGCGCCACCATCCGCTGGGCCAGGCCGCCCACGATAGTCAGTTTCTCCTCGTCGATATCCATCAGGACCAACTCGCTTACCGGAATGCGGTCGAGCCGAGTCAGGATACCTTCGATCAACTCCGGCGTATAGGTGCTTCCGGCACCGATGACGCCAATCTTCATGGTCATGTCGCATCCTCCAAACGATTCTGGTTGTGCCCTCATTTGTAGCATGAGCCTCACGCCGATGTCAAGCGATTTCGCTCAAGTTATGCGCGATACTTCTTGAAATCGCTCACCAGATACGCTACGCTATGTGGGTGCGAGAAGGTTCGCTAACCAGGTCTCCGGAGCCGAGGATGGGCGTGGCCACGCGTTTCCCGGTTCGCGGCCCCGGCGGATCGGTGCCATGGCAGGCTACGGCCCTCCGGAGGGATGGATGGAGACTCGCAGGCGGCGCGACCAGATCGTGGCCGAGCTCAATCGATTGGGCTTTATGCGCGTACAGGACATCGCCGAGCAGTTCGCGTGCTCCCTGGCCACCGCCCGGCG
>DATBTL010000238.1:0-5514 GCA_036559345.1 Chloroflexota bacterium
GCGGCCCACGTCATGCTCACCACGCCAGCGACCCATTGGCGTCGAATCCCCAGGGCTCGGGCTCCGAGATACGTTCCAGGCGGGCCTCGGGATCGGCCTCCGCCAACGCGCTCTCGGAGGCGAAAAACTCCGTCATGTGCAGGGTATCGCGGATCCGCGCCACCCGCGCCTCCGCTGGGTCGGTACGTCCGCATATTCGCAGCGCGGCGGCCACCGCCGTCCGATCGTCGGGCATGGCCATCGGCAGTTTGGCCCGCTGCACGCCGGTCAGCCCGGCGGTCATCGTGTTGACATAGAAAGTTTGCAAGTCGATCTTTTGCCAGGTCTTCCAGGTCGTGAGGTCGGCCAGACCGATCCCAAAGGCGTTACCATGCGCCTCCTCGGTCAGGTTGAGCACGGTGACGACCGTGATCCGCGGCTCGGCGGGTTCGGCGACATGCTGGATCATCATCCGCCCCAGGACGTTGGTATCCATCCCGGAGCCGCTGATGTTCTTCCCCAGATAGTCCACCACCAACACGTCCAGCGCCTTGAACGGCAGCCGGCCCAGAAGCTCCTTGGCCCGCGCCAGTAAGCGTTCCTCCGCCGGGCCGCCAATCTCCGTCGCCGCCAGTCCGACGATCATCGCCGGTTCATCCTCGGCGTTTTCCACCACCTCGATCGCCCCCAATACCTTGCCGGCCTGGATCGCCAACTTGGCGGCCCGTGGGATCAGATCCCGCATAGCCTCCGACCCCAGGCTGTGCATCGCCTCGGCGCCCTCGCGCTTGCCGAGCCCCACCGCGACCATCTTGGCCGCCCCGCTCTCGATTGGCCCATGAAAGTCGGTGTGTGGTTTGGTCCGCCCCAGGACGACCACCCCATCCGCGCCATGGGCGTTCCGGTCCATGTACACCGGGATATCGGGATCCACCGTGCCCAGGAGATCAACCTCCATGGTGGCGCGCACCGGAACTCCGAGCGCCGTCTCGGAGGCCCCGAGTCGGGCCAGCACGTCCTTCTGGCCCTCGGCGGTGGCCGCCCCGTGGCTGCCCATGGCCGGAACCACGAAGACCTCGGCCCCAAGCTCCTGGAGCGCGCGCACGGTGGCGATTGCCAGTTCGTCCAGGCGCCGGATGCCCCGGCTGCCGATTCCCAGGGCAATGGTCATGCCGGGCTGGATCCGCTCGGGCAGCCCGGCCTGCCGGCACGCGGCCCGGACCGCCGCCGGAATGTCCGTCACCCGCGGGGCGTCGAACCGGCGGCGTACGCGAATCATGGGCGGTAAGGGGGTCGCGGCGAGTCGTCCATCGTCCTGAAAGGGGGTAAACACCTCGGTATCACCTCTCCGTGAGAGAAATAGCTCCTCTAGTATCGCAGGTTGCCGCGTCCGCGATCCCTGTTATTGAAGATACCGTGCCGGCGGCACCTTGATTGACGCCAACCCCTGATGCGGTATACTACTGTGGCGCGGGGCTGTAGCTCAGTTGGGAGAGCATTGCGTTCGCATCGCAGGGGTCAGGGGTTCGAGTCCCCTCAGCTCCACCGCTCAGGGGTGTAGCACAATTGGCAGTGCAACGGTCTCCAAAACCGTCGGTTGTAGGTTCGAGTCCTATCGCCCCTGCCCACCGCCTTCCCGCCCGAGGGCGCTCCCGTCGTAAGGAGCGCCCTATTCGGTGAGCATGCCTGCTTTTTTCAGCCTGATGTCCTACAACATTTTCCACGGTGGGCTTGGCCGCATGGAGGCCATTGCCGAGATCGTGCGTGAGGCGAATCCGGATCTTCTCGGGATCGAGGAGGCCGACGACGAGGCGGCGATCGCCAAGCTGGCCCAGGACGCCGGAATGAGCTATGTCCATGGGCTGGCCAACCGCACCCACCACGTAGCCTTCCTCAGCCGTTTCCCGCTCCTGGAAAGCACCAACCATCCTCACCCGGGCGTAATGCGCAAAACGCTGCTGGAGGCCCATGTCCAATTGCCCACCGGGGAGCCGCTCATTCTCTTTGTCACCCATCTGTCCGCCGCCGCCACCGCGTTGGGCGAGCGGCGCCGCCTCCGTGAGATGGAGGCCATCTTGGGGAGCATCGGCGATCGCGCCGCCGTTCCTCACCTTTTCCTGGGGGACTACAACGCGGTGGCGCCTGGGGACGGATTGGTGGCGGAGGGGCTCACCACCCATTACGCCCGTCGCATCTCCCGCCCCCGGCGTAGCGGACTGCCACGCTCACACCGTCGCGCTCGCGCCTTCGGCGCCTGGCTTGACCGGGGGCTGCAAGGCGGTTGGCAGCCGTCGGAAAGCCTTCTTCCCCGCGATCTCGTGCGCCGCGTCCTGGAGGCTGGATATCTGGATTGCTATCGGGAACTGCATCCCGAGGAGCCCGGCTACACGTTTCCCGCCCCCGACCCCGCGATCCGCCTGGACTATATTTTCTCCCCGCCGATCATGCGGCCCCGCCTGCTCTCCTGCGAGGTGGTGGAACTGCCGGCGGTGATCGCCGCCTCCGATCATCGCCCGCTGCTGGCGCGCTTCGCTCTGTAAATCGTTCCCTGGAACCCAAACAGGCTGGGATACGACGAAAGTCGTATCCCAGCCTGTTTGGGTTCCGCTTAAGGTGAGGTGTACTCACCTCAAGGTGATGGATGGTTATGCGTTTTCGCGGGAGATCCCCATCGCGGCCAGGGTCATCACGATAGCGCAGATCAGCCCGATCCAGGCGCCATACAGCGGCCCCTTGTCATAACCAGCGCCATAGCCGTGACCCTCGGTCACCATGAAGATGATCGTGCAGACGATCGCGGCAATTCCGATCAGGGTCAGCAGACCAGCGTGACCCCTGGTAGTGCCGAGAGCCATTCCCATCGTCCGGGCAATGGCGAGGAGACCTCCGACCGCGAACAGAATGCCGGTGACGACGCCCCATCCATGCCACCCATTCATGGTGATGCTACCAGCGGCGGAGGACACGCCATACCAGTGGAAGAAGGTCAGGATGAACCCCACCACGGAGGCAAGGATCACCACATCGGTCATCACCATTGGATGGGCCGCGCTCTGCCGTACTCGGGTTTGACTGTGCATCATGCTGCTGCTCATTACTCGACTCCTTGTGCGCTAGACCACAACAGCGATCATCGTGGCGCCTCTGGTGGCCCGAGCACTTGGCGCCGGGTCGCCGCTGGCCAACAGCAACTGGGTAATGTACGGCACGGGCGCGCCTCCGTGCGGCATCACCACTCACGCGGCCAGCCATGGCAACCGGCGCCCATTGCTTACGTCGTAGTCGGGTTCACCAGTTACTCCACGCAGCCCAGGTGGCCAGTGCGAGAGGGGCGTCGGTTCGAGGTGAGCGGCTTCTCACTCGTGCCGCTCATCAGCCTCGTGGCGCCGCGCCCCTCTTATAAGGGCTGCGGATCACAGTATCCACGACGTTCGCGGGTCCGGATGAAGGAAACCCATCAGCCTGGCACCACTACACTTCTTTTGTACCACTCCACGGTTTAAGTAGCAAACCGCGGAGCACGGAATCGAGCGTCGTTACCACCCATGTTCCCAGGTATCCTTCACCCATACATGGTCCGGGTCGAAAGACACCCGCAGGGCGCGCTTCGGGCCGGCCAGGACGTTCAGGTAATACACCTCGTAGCCGTGCGGCGCCCCCACCACATGATAGCCGCGGGGCACCAGCACCAGGTCGCCATCGCCGGGCGCCACCGATTGGTCCAGGCTGCCGTCGCCGGTGTACACCCGCTCCAGGGCAAATCCTTGAGGCGGATTGATCCGGAAGTAGTAGGTTTCCTCCAATTGCGATTCATCCGGCAGGCGATCTTGATCGTGCTTGTGTGGAGGGTAGCTAGACCAATTGCCGGCCGGACTGTAAACCTCGGTCAGCAGCAGGCTGCCGGCCGGCCGGTCCTCCATCAGGATGTCGTGGATCTCCCGCCGGCATTGTCCCTCCCCGCGGGTATGCACCCGCGCATCCTCCGGCTGATAGAGACGGGGCGCATGTGCCGTGCCCATGGCGGGGGCGCCGCAGATCGCCAGTTCCAGCCCGGTGGCGGCATCCACCCGGTAGTCGATGCCAGGGGGCAGATAGAGGCAGTGCGGTAACCCCTCGAAAGGGGTGGGCCGCCCGCCTACCGCCCAATTGGCGGCGCCCGCCGTGACGCGGGCCACCCCGCCAATGCTCACCAGCGCCGCCTCGCGGTCGCCGGTGGTTCCGCTCCAGCTTTCGCCGGCCGCGAGACGGAGCAGATCGAAGCCGATATGAGTCCAGCCGGCCTGCTCCGGAGTGACCGAGAGCGCCAGCCCATGCCCAGCCCGATTCCCGCGTACCAGAAGGGATCGCTCGCTCATCATCTCTCCTCCATCTCTCCTCCGCGCTTTCTTGAGATCCCCGCTGCTTGAGGGCGGTATAGTTCCCGCCGCTATGCTACCAGAAGCGGGAGCGGGCATAGGGATGCGGTATAGTTCCTTGATGGTACCCACATCCTGATCCCGATAATCACCGAGAGGAAAGCAACCGATGCGGACGCTGAAAATCACCGCGGGCCCCTATGAGTTTACGGCCAGACTGGAAGAGGAGGCGGCACCCCTGACCTGCGCCGCCTTCGAGGGCCTGCTCCCTTTCCGGAACAAGATCATCCAGGCGCGGTGGAGCGGTGAGTCGGCCTGGATCCCCCTCGGGGACTTCAAGGTGGGGGTTGGGTTCGAGAACGCCACCAGCCATCCCGCGCCCGGTGAGATCCTCCTCTACCCCGGCGGTTTCAGCGAAACCGAGATTCTCTTCCCCTACGGGGCCGCCATGTTCGCCAGCAAGCTGGGCCAACTGGCCGGGAACCACTTCCTGACCATTATCGAGGGACGCGAGCAACTCCGGGATCTGGGCAAGCTGGTGCTCTGGGAAGGGGCGCAGGACATCGTATTCGCGCGAGGCGCTTGAACAGCGACGTGGTACGCATGCGGGAGTGTACTGGCGCGGTTACCCGTCCAGACGAAGGAGAGATGCCCTGAGGGGCGGAAGATGCCATATGTCACGAGCTGGGAACGGATGAGCAGGGCTGAGGGTCTAGAGCAGGGGCTAGAGCAAGGACGCGAGGAGGGACGCGAGGAGGGGAAGCGACAGGCGATTCGCCAGGTTCTCGCGGTGCGGTTCGATAGCGTACCAAGCCACCTTGACGAGCGCATCACGAACGCGGGTAAAGACGAGCTTGATGAGCTATTGCTCCGAGCCGCCATGGCAGGCTCGGTTGAGGAGCTATAATCCACTAGCTTAGCCCGCCAGCTCCGGCGCCGCTGGCGGCTCCGCCAGAATCGACCGCTGGCTTTCGCCGTCGAACAGGTGCAGCGCGGCCCCTGAGATCTTCAGCAGTACGGTTTGGCCCGCCTGGGGCAGCGCCAGCGGGTCGACGCGCACGGTGAAGAGCTGTCCGGCCAGGAATGCCTGAATGTAGGCGATGTCGCCCATTGGTTCCACCACGTCCACCCGCGCCGCGATCAGCCCGGCCCCCGGCGTCTCGCCATCAGCTACGCCCGC
>DATBTL010000239.1:0-3820 GCA_036559345.1 Chloroflexota bacterium
CCGAATTCGCGGAACGGCCGGCGCACGCCAAGATCTGGATGCCAGGGGAGACCGCCTGGGAGCAGGACGGCTTCACGCATCAGGGCGCCTCCGCGGCAAAATAAGCGACATAGGGGACATCGCCCGCCTGTTGTATTGGAACCTGACCATTTTCCGCCAATTCCGCCCCCTTGGCGCCTCCGTGGTCCATGCCAATGACCTCAATGTCCTGCCGGCCGGTTTTCTCCTGGCCAGGGCGTGGCGGGCTCGGTTGCTGTACGATAGTCATGAGTTATGGGTGGAGCAGGATACGGACTGGTCACCGTTCTACCGACGCTTACAAGGGCGACTGGAGCACTTTCTGATTCGCCGATCCGACGCCGTGCTCACCGTAAACGGGGCCATCGCGGACGAATTGGCGGACCGCTATGGGATCGGGCGCCCGGTGGTGGTGATGAATTGCCCCGAGGCGCCCGATCTCCAAGAACCGCCGTGGATTGAACCTACAGCGCCTTTGGACACCATCTATCAGGGCGCGCTCGTCCCAAACCGGGGGCTAACCGAGGTGATCGACGCCGTCGCGGCCACTCCAGGGGTCAATCTGGTCGTGCGAGGCCCAGGGAGTCTGAGGACCGAACTGGAGGCCCGGATCGCGGAGCTCGGAGTGGGCGACCGCGCCCGTGTGTTCGGTCCGGTGCCGATGGCCCGGATGGTGCCGGCGCTCAGCGGATTCGCGGTCGGCTTTGTCCCGATTCTTCCCAAGGGAATGAGCTATGAACTGTGTTCTCCCAACAAGCTTTTTGAGTACATGAGCGCGGGATTGGCGGTGATTTGCAGCGACCTGCCTGTTCTCAGGGAGATCGTCCTGGAGACGGGATGTGGACTTGTGGTGCCTCCGGGCGATCGGGAGGCCATCGCGGCTGCCCTGCGGCGCCTTGCCGGGGACCCGGAGCTGCTCCTCACGATGCGGACTCGCGCGCTCGCGGCGGCTCGTGGCCGCTACAATGCCCGGACCGAGCAGGCGAATTTGCGAGCGGTCTACGCGCGATTACTGACCAGAGGCAGGCGGTCCGCGCCGCGGATGGACTAGCCCGGAAAGGAAGGCAGCACATGTGTGGGATTGCCGGGATCATGTCGCTCGACGGGATACCGGTCGAGCGCGACCACCTGGATCTGCTGGGAACCCAATTAGTCCATCGCGGCCCCGACGACAGCGGTGTCTTCCATGCTCCTGCCGCCGGACTGGCTCATCGCCGCCTGTCAATTCTCGACCTCTCCCCGGCGGGGCATGGGCCGATGCCGAACGAGGACCACACGATGTGGATCACCTTTAACGGTGAAATCTACAATTATCGTGAGTTGATTCCCGATTTGGTTGCCCGCGGCCACCAGTTCCGCTCCATGGCCGATACCGAGGTGATTATTCATGCCTATGAAGAGTATGGCGAGCGATGCGTGGAGCGCTTCAATGGGATGTTTGCCTTCGCGATCTGGGACGCGCATCGGGGCCGCATGTTTTGCGCGCGCGACCGCTGCGGGGTGAAGCCCTTCTTCTTTGTCGAACGAGCCGGCCGCTTTGCCTTTGCGTCCGAGATCAAGGCCCTGCTGGCCCTGCCATGGGTGCGATCCGAGCCCAACGAGGCGCGGATTATGGACTTTTTGACCGTGGCCTTGGTGGATCATACCAATGAGACATTCTTCAAGGATGTTCAGGTCCTTCCGGCCGGCCACACTCTGACGATTGGACCCGGCCATCGAACAACCCGACAATACTGGGAGTTGCCGAGGAGCGATGATCCAGTCGGCAGGCGCTCAACCGAGAGCGAGCGAGTTCGCTGGGAGGAAGAATTCGAGGCGCTGCTCCTGGACAGTGTCCGTCTCCGCTTGCGGAGCGACGTGACGGTGGGAAGCTGTCTGAGCGGCGGCATCGATTCATCGACCATCGTATGCATGGTCAATCGGCTTCTGTTTCCGGACCGACCGGAAGCCCAGACGGTGCGTGAATCGTGGCTGCATGGTGGTGAGCCTCAGATGACCTTCTCCGCCTGCTTCGAGGACCATCGCATCGACGAGCGCCGATTCATGGAAGCCGTGGTCCGCGATACCCGCGTGGCCGCTCACTATACCTATCCTCGGGGAGAGGATCTGGAGCGCCAACTCGATCACATTGTCTGGCACCAGGATGAGCCATTTTTGTCCTCCAGTATCTTCGCCCAGTGGGAAGTCATGCGTCTGGCCAGGGCTCACGGTGTGAAGGTATTGCTGGATGGTCAGGGAGCGGACGAGCTGCTGTGTGGGTATGTCGGCTACTTTGGCCCTTTCTTCGCCGATCTCCTGACCCATGGCCGGCTTCCGGACCTGGTGCGCGAAGTTGACCTCTACCAACGGAACTTCGGCGATCACTTTGGCACCGGCGCCCGCCTGGCCGCTCGCGCCATGCGAGCCCGCCACCCCTGGCTTCGCAATCCGCGATATCCGCGGTCGCATGCCGTGGACAGCCTGCCGCCGTGGATGGCGCCCGATCACGTAGCCTGGGCCCGCTCCAGCAGTTGGATCCCTCCCACCCTGTTCTCGCCTGAGGTGTCCGGATTCCTGCCCTCGGTGACCCACTGGCTGTTTACGAAAGCCAGCCTGCCTGCCCTTCTCCGCTACGAGGATCGGAACTCAATGGCGTTCGGCGTGGAGTCGCGTGTTCCGTTTCTCGATTACCGGCTGGTGGAGTACGTGTTCCGGCGGCCCAATGCCTTTCGGATAGAGGATGGCCTGAGTAAGCGCACCTTGCGGCGCGTGGCTCGCAAGTGGGTGCCGGAAGAGGTATGGACCCGCCGCGACAAACTTGGCTTCAACACACCAGAAGCCGCATGGCTCCGCGGCCCAGCCAAGGCAGCATGTGAGCGGCTGCTGGCCGATCCGCCGCCCTCGCTCAGCCGATTCGTGCGCCCGGAGGCGGCGCGCGAGGCTTTCACCGCCTTCGCGAACGGCGACACGAGCGATACCAGCCTGGTCTGGCGCTTCGTAAACCTGGCGCGATGGCTCAAGGTCTTTATCGATCAGCCCTCCACGGTCACGGCGGCCGGTGCTCCATCCGCCTCACCGGCATAGAGGGCATGATGCTACCGGCTCAGAAAGCGGCGATTACCGGTGCGGATTTTGACCTGTGCGTGGTTCTCCTCAATTTCAACGGCGGGGAGTTGGCCCGGGATGCCGCCGAGGCGGCCCTGGGTTCCGAGGGTGTGCGGGTTGGTTTGGCGGTGGTCGACAATGCCTCGACCGATGGGAGTGACGCGGCCCTGGCGGATTTTGTGAGCGCCGTGCCGGATCAGGCGGTCTTTTTGCGGGCGGGCGGGAATATTGGCTTTGCCGCTGGGAATAACCTTGGCCTGTGGTCGATACCCGCGGATCTGATCTGTTTGCTGAATCCCGACGCCCTGGTGCGGCCCGATACGCTCAAGATCCTGCGCGATCATCTGCGGGCTCATCCTCAGGTGGGGGCATGCGGGCCACAGTTAGTCTGGCCGGACGGCACGCCGCAACCGTTCTCCCATGGAAGCGATCCGTTGCCGGCGTACCTGTTGCGCCGCGCCATTGCCCATCGCCGCGGCCGGGAGCTACACGAGTGGGATGGCGATGTGAGTCGGCCCGCGGATTGGGTCGCGGGCACCTGCCTGGTGCTGCGCGCCGCTGCCTTGCGGACCACGGGCTTGTTGGACGAGGCGATTTTCATGTACTTCGAGGACAACGATCTCTGCAAACGACTCCGCGAACGCGGTTGGCGAGTAGATTTCGTCCCGTCCGCGGCAGTATGGCATTTCAATCGGCCATCGGCAGCCGATCGGGCGCG
>DATBTL010000240.1:0-4882 GCA_036559345.1 Chloroflexota bacterium
CAGCCGGAGTTGCTAGACCGGTACTGCGCGATGGTGGCCCAGACGCCCCGCGAGGCACTGGAGGACACGATGCACATGTTCAATGACACCTCGATCGTCGAGGAGGTCAAGCAATTCCGGGTGCCGACGCTGGTCATCTGCCCGACGGATGATCCGTTGGGGAGTCCCGATCAGGTGCGGCAGGGTATCCTGGCGCTCCTGCCCCATGCGCGTATGGCCCTCCTCAACTGCGGGCATGAAATCCCGCTTGAGCTGCCGCAGGAGGCAGCGGGCTTGGTTGAGGCGTTCCTCGCAGGGCTGGGGATCGAGCACTAAGCACTCAGCCATAGTGGCTGGGCAAATAATGGTCGTGGGCCCGGAGGGCCTTGCGGCGGCCAACGGGCTCAGGTGGACGCGCCTGGCGGTACGATAGGGCGGAGTCGCTGCTACCGGCCGGGCGCGCCAGCCCTGAGCGGGTGCTGCGGGCCTCTTGTCGCCTGGACGGGGTGCCAGTCATAAGCGGTATGCTTCTACCGCCAGGCGTCGCAATTGGCGATTTGCCGGGCGCGACCATGTGCATGAACGTAGCTCCTTCCCCTCTATACGCACCTCACAGGGCGTGGCCGCGGCGCAATGGATTTACTATCCGCGAGGATCATCTATGCAAGGGATCGGCGCATACCTCGAATTGCCGATCTCGCTTGGCCCTGCCCCTGGCCCACGACGACAGTCGCAATCAGAGATTAGCTGATGCATGCTATTCGTCGGACCTATATAGTCGCGCCAGGCTTCGACGGTTGGTCGCGATGCGATGGCGCGGTGATCCGCGGCGTGCCTTCGAGCTAAGATGCCAAGTTATGCTTCCGGTTACAATGGGGGATAATCGTGTAGCTTAATCTATAGCATATTTTGGCTACATCCTGGTACACTTCGCCTGGCAGGCAAGAAAGGCGCATTCCCCAAGGAGATACCTATGGCAACCGAGTCGCTTCGTCGGCACTCCAACGCCCGCGCGCACATGAGCGTGCGAGTTGACCGCGACACCTATGATCGTCTGGTTGAATTAGCCAGGGAAGCGGATATTCCCCTTTCCCGGCTGATCGCTCGCGCGCTCGATGTTTATGATCGAGTGACCATGGCCGAGGAATCGAACGCCGCCTATGCTCGTTTGCGCGAGGATCCGGATGCCTGGGCCGATTGGCAATCAGAGCTGACGGTATGGGACACCACCTTGCTGGACGGCCTAGATGCAGCCAAGTAGTCCGGCGCGGCCAAGCTTCGGCGACATCTGGATCGTCCAACTCGACCCAATTCAAGGCCATGAACAGGGTGGAACCCGCCCGGCCGTCATCATATCCACGAACGTACTGAATCATGGGCCGGCCGACCTGGTGATAGTGGCGCCGATGACCCGTACCGACCGCGGCGTTCGCTGGCATGTGCGGTTGGGGACGCCGGATGCTGGACAGGGACAGACGAGCGTGGTGCTTTGTGATGCGATCCGATCGATATCGGTCCAGCGGCTGAGCGGCTACGCCGGAAGATTATCACCAGGGGCCATGGCCCAGGTAGCTCGCCGTCTTCACAATCTCCTCAATCTCCCGCGCGTTCCTTAGATCCTTCATCCCCCTTGCATCCTTACGCCTCCTCCGCTATCTTTAGAATTAGTCATGGCTAACTTTAGAGTGACGTGACTGATGGGATTCCTGGAGAGGCGGGCATGAACCGAAGCGAACTGACGCCGGCGATGGAGGATTACCTGAAGACCGCGTACTTGCTCCGCGAGCGCGGCGACGAGGTGACGGTCCTGGCCCTCGGTTCCGCCCTGGAGGTGACGGCGCCCAGCGTGACCAACATGGTCAAGAAGCTGGCCGGTCTTGGTCTGGTGCGCCATACCCCATACAAGAACATCGATCTAACCCCTGGCGGGGAAGCGGTTGCCTTGGAGTTGGTGCGCCACCATCGGCTGCTGGAGTTGTATCTGACCGAGTTTCTCGGCATGTCGTGGGAGACGGTCCACGCGGAAGCCGATCGGCTGGAGCATCATATCAGCGAGGATCTGGAGGAGCGGCTGGCCGCGCGACTGGGCCAGCCCGATCGCGATCCGCACGGCGATCCCATCCCTTCGCGCGATTTGACCATGCCGCCGCAGGAGTTCTGCCGCCTCTCGGAGCTTGCCCTTGGGGAGCAGGGCACGGTGATGCGCCTGCGCGATCAGCAGCCGGGCCTGCTTCAATACCTGGGGGTACTCGGTTTAGTGCCGGGGGCCTCGGTGCGGCTGGAAGCGGTGGCGCCCTTCGGTGGGGTCACCACTATTCGCGTGGGGCCTGCCGCTGGGATCGTCCACACCATCGCCGGTGAGATCGCGGCCTGTGTTCTCGTCCGGCCGGCGGGCCCCACGCACGTGGCCGCGGCAGTGCCCTTCGAGCTTGGGAGCCTATGAAGGCTGTCGATCCGGCGCCTCGTCTCGCGCCTCTGAATCCCACGCCGATCGACGGCCGCCTGACCGTAGCCGCGCGGGAGGCCCTTGAAGGCCGCCGCCGCGGGCTCTCCGCGGTGTTGCCCTTCGCCGGGCCGGCCTTCGTGGCCAGCGTAGCCTACATCGACCCCGGCAACTTCGCCACCAATATCCAGGGAGGCAGCCAGTTCGGGTACCGCTTGCTCTGGGCCGTCGTCCTGGCCAACCTGACCGCCATGCTCTTGCAGGCGCTGTCGGCCAAGCTGGGGATCGCCACCGGACGGAATCTGGCCGAATTGTGCGGCATCCACTTCCCGCCTCGCGTTTCCTATCCGATGTGGGTTGTCTCGGAGATTGGGGCCATGGCCACGGACCTGGCCGAATTCCTGGGCGCCACCCTCGGCCTCAATCTCCTCTTTCACCTGGACCTTCGGATCGCCGTGGTCCTGACCGGGATTGCCACCTACGCCATGCTCGGCTTGCAGCGCCATGGGGTCCGGCGCCTGGAGGCCCTGATTACCGTCCTGATCGGGGTAATCGCGGCCAGTTACGTGGTCGAGACCGTGCTGGCGCGTCCCAATTGGGGCGACGTGGCCTATCACAGCGTGGTGCCCTACGTGGGAAACGGCAGCGTGCTGAGCATCGTGGGGATCATGGGCGCCACGGTGATGCCGCATGTGATCTATCTGCACTCCGCCCTCACCCAGCGGCGGATCGTCCCGCGGAGCGAGGCCGAGGCACGGCGGATCTTCCGCCTCAGCATCCCCGAGGTGGTGGCGGCGCTGAGCCTGGCCGGGCTGGTCAACATGGCGATGCTCTATATGGCCGCCTCGACCTTTTACGCTCATGGGCTGACCAAGATCGCCGACATCCCCACCGCCTACCATACCCTCACTCCTCTGCTGGGCCAGGCGGCGGGCACCGTGTTCGCGATCTCGCTCCTGGCGTCAGGGCTCTCCAGCTCGGCGGTGGGGACGATGGCCGGCCAGGTGATCATGCAGGGGTTCGTCGGTTTCAGCATTCCTCTCTGGGCCCGACGAATCATTACCATGCTCCCTACCCTGGTGATCGTGTTCCTGGGCGTCGATCCAACCCAGAGCCTCTTCTATAGCCAGGTCGTGCTCAGCATGATTCTCCCCTTGCCGGTGCTGGCGCTGCTGCACTTTACCAGCCGTCGCGCTATCATGGGCACATTGGTCAACCCCCGCCATACAACCTATGCGGCGGGGGCCTGCGCGATCATGATCCTGGTCCTCAACGTACTCTTGGTCGCGCAATCGGCTCACACGATCACCCACGGGTTCGTCCCCGGCGTTCCGGGACTGAACAACTGAAGGCAGATGGGACGGCCTCCGGCTGAGGCCGGGTGTGGCCACGTCTCATGGGTGTATGTAGCGTCCAAGGATCCGGGAATGTATAAGAGAATGCTCGTCCCCCTGGATGGATCGGCGCTGGCCGAGGCGGTGCTCCCCCTGGTGGAGCGGCTGGCGGCCGCCTGCGATGCCACCGTGGTGCTGTTGCACGTTTTGGAACGATCCGCGCCCACCACCGTACACGGGGATCGACATCTGACCACCCTGGATCAGGCGGAGAACTACTTGCGTGAGACGGCGGCGCGGCTGGAGGCACGAGGGGCGCGCATCCGGACCCACGCCCACGAGGCGCCGGAGGGAGACGTGGCGCGGAGCATCGTTGACCACGCGAGCGAGGAGAGCGCCGATCTGATCATCCTCTGTACCCATGGCCGGGGCAGGGTGCGGGAGCTGCTTTTCGGTTCGATCGCCCAGCAGGTCGTGCGCCGCGGCATCACCCCGGTGCTGCTGGCGCGGGTCGCACGGGATCGGGAGCCGCTCTCGTTCGCGCCGCGGAGCATTCTGGTTCCCCTGGATGGGACAGAGGGCGCCGAGGCGGCGCTTGGTCCCGCCCGCGGTCTGGCCGGCTTGTTCGGGGCCGGTCTCCATCTGGTGATGGTGGTGCCGACCGTGGGGACGATCCGAGGAGACAAGGCGGCGACCGCGCCCTGGATGCCGCGGGCCACCGAAGCAGTGTTGGCCCTGGAGGAGCGCGAAGCCGCCGCCTATCTGGAGGGGCTGGCCGAGGCGACGCGCGGCCTCGGCTTTCCGGTCACCACGGAGATCCGCCGCGGCGAGGTTTCGTCGTCCCTGGTAGAGGAAACCCGTGAGCCTGACACCGGCCTGGTGGTGATCGCCACGCATGGGCGGAGCGGTTTGCAGGCGATCTGGGCTGGCAGCGTCACCGCGCGCGTCCTGGCCCAAACCCGCGCTCCGGTGCTGCTGCTGCGAACGGTGGACGCATAAACCGATAAATTCGTGGATAACCCCCTTCCCAAATAGAAGCAACCGCCTCCTGTCTGGCGCGAGGTCTGCTACAATACTGTCACAGGAAGATGAGGCCGTCGGCGCGGCAGTGGTGCCGCGCTCGTGG
>DATBTL010000241.1:0-11978 GCA_036559345.1 Chloroflexota bacterium
CAACACCAGGGCCCGATTCGCCTGTTGCATCAGGCGGCCATCCACTTTGCCTTTGGCGGAGCGCATGGCGGTCATTATACGACGCGCGGCCCCGACCGGGTAGGAGAGCACGCACCTCTGCCTGGGAGCGCGAGCGTCTCGCTCGTCCCCGTCGGGACCAAGTCGGACTAGCCAGCCCAGCACTAGGTCAATATTGACTGGTTGGCCATTCGTTCGGCGTCCTGGATGTGGGCGGCGGCGTTTGGCATTGCGGTGCTCTATGTCGGCAGCACGATTCCGACCCCGCTGTATCCGATCTATCGCCGTGAATTCGGGTTCTCGGAACTGGTCGTCACCGAGATCTACGCGATCTATGTCGTCGGCAATCTCACCGTGCTGTTCGTATTTGGACGGCTCTCGGATCAGATCGGCCGCCGCCGCACGACCCTTCTGGCCCTGGGCATCACCGTCCTCAGCGCGCTGTGCTTCCTGCTTGCCAAGGGAACCATCTGGCTCTTCCCGGCGCGGATCTTGAACGGCTTTGCCGCCGGCCCCGGCCCGCTGATCCTCGCGGAGGCACGGCATTCAATGATCCTGCTGGTGGGCGCGACCATCATCAGCGGCGCGGCGATGGCAATAGGATATTGTGGAAGCCCGCGGATCATCAACCGGATCGCGCCCGAGGAACAGCGGGCCGATGTCGTGTCGAGTTATTTGCTGGTCTGCTATTCCGCCAACTCGCTGCCGGTAATCGGGGTCGGTCTACTCTCGCTGGCGGTCGGCGCGCCGAGCGCGCATAGAGTATTCGCGATCGCGATCGCCGCGCCGGCCTTGATAGCGTGCATCACCGGGCTGCGCTACGCACCACGAGCGGAACCGAGCCGATCCGGCACCTAAGGGTACGGGGAATCGGTCGATTCAATCCCGGATCGCGCGGTCTCTATCGAGTGGTAGGGCCCTCGGCCCTTGATCGCTAGAACACGGAACTCCAGAGAAACACGGCCAAACCTACGATAGCAAGAAGGATTATCACCACCACGATGGTCCACATTATTCATTCCTCCTCTATACTTGGGCCATGGAAGGTAAACTACGGGCCCTGGATCCACTATCGCATCGTCCATATCGGGGCGTATCAACCTTTCGACCTGCCGCCCGGCGGGACCGGGCTAGTACCAGTGCCCCCGCTGGCCGGTTCGAGTCAAAATCCTGCATCCTAGAGAGTGGAAAGAACGGGTCGCCGGGTACCGGCGATGAACAACGCCACCCGGAGGATTCGTGACCGAGACTACCGCCATTCCCCGCCACTTGCGATCCGACCTACACTTGCATTCCAGATTTTCCGATGGCCGCGCCGACGTGAAGACCATGGTCCTCACCGCTCAACGGATCGGCTTCGACATCGCGATCAGCGACCACTATTCCACCCACTTCGGCATGAAGGGCGACGAGACGCTCGGCCGCTACCTTGATGCCCTGGAGCAGTTTCCCGTCTACCGAGCCGTGGAACTGGATCTTGGGCAGGAGCAACCGATTACGGTGGAGCACCGGGCCCGGCTCGATTATTGCGTCGGCTCCATGCACATGGTGGTAGACGAGAACGGCGATCGGGTAAAGCCGGACGTGCAATCGCCCGCCTCCCTACGCCGCTACATGGAGTGCGCGGTGGCCCAGTTCGCCCGCGGTCTCCGCTCCGGCATCCCCGCCATGATCGGTCATCCCACCTACCTCCCCGATCTTCCGCGCGAGGGTCAGGACGCTCTCTGGACATCGGAGTTTCGGAAGGAGATCGTCGATGTAGCGGTGGAGACCGGGATCGCCCTGGAGATCAGCACCCGCTATAAGGCGCCCATGCCCGAGTTAGTCCGGGAACTGCTGGCCGCCGGCGCCCGCTTCGCGGTGGCCAGCGACGGCCATGGACCAGAGGCGATTGGCGCCATCGACTATCCACGCCGCCTGATCGCCGAACTGGGAATCCCCGACGATCGCTTCTTCCTCCCCGAACGGAGATTGGCCGCCAACCTCTAGGGAAGCCGTCTCAGTCGGAAATCTTGAGTACCCGAACTGGTACCAGGATCGATCCTCCAAATGGGGGGCAAAAAGGTGCCCGTAACGGGGGTGCTGACCTGTTGCGCCCTATTGTACGGTAGTAGCACTTCCCAAGTACGAGTGCACTCGTAGCCGGGAATGATCGAGAAAAGTGGCCACTTCGCCTGGCCCTCCGCCCACATTGAGGATCCTGACGCCACGGACGGCTGATTGTTCGCGCCCACTACCGGAGAATCACGATGAAGATGAGCACCAACACCCTCGCCGGCCTGGCCATTGTCGCCACGATCGCTGGAGGCGCCGCCACCGCTCAGGCCCATCCCGCGCAGGCCGTGGAGCACGCGGCCGCGCATCACACGAGTAGCGTCGCCCTCACCCGCCTGCATGACATGATCCACGCACCCAGCGCGGCGGCCAATCGAGGTTTCCGTCCGAATGACGGGGGCTCCCCATCCCACTAAGAATCCGCGTCCATTCCTATCATAGGGAGCAGAGCCGTTTCTCTGACTCTGCTTCCCATGACGGCACCCGGCTCTCCACCCTCGTCCAGTCCGCCTGAGATCAGATCGATCAAAGAGAGCACTGGCATGTCCCATCCCGCGGACCAGGCCGCCTCGAACACAGCGACGCCAAGCAGATCTTGGAGTTGGTGGAGATCCGGCAAGTACACCTGTTGACTGACCGTGGGGAGCGGCACACCGGTGCTTTCCCTTATGGCGGCGCCACAAGCAAACAGGCAGGTGCTGTATTCAAGCATCAACTGATCGCCCATGCGGGTAGCGTGGCGGCGCAGGAACACATGCGCCATCCCTTCCAGGGCGGGCGCCACGCGCGGACGATTGCCTAACACCAAGAAGATACGCAGGCTTGCCACGTAGAGTTCGGCGGCGCGGTCGAGGTGCTCCTGATCGCGTACCAGATGCGCCATGTGCAGGAATGTGTCACCGATGCCCGCTTGGTCGCCCAAGGCTTGCCAGATGGCGATCGCTTCGGCGAAGGCTGCCTCCGCTTCCGCGTACTGCCGCTGCCGAGTATGGACGACGCCGAGGTTTTGGAGGGTACGGGCAAGAACCGCTCGGTCGCCCTGGCGCCGCAAAAATACGAGGCTCTCGGTCAGTAATTCCATCGCGCCCACGTCGTCTTCAAGATCGTAGCGCAGAAGACCCAGGTTTCCTACCACGCGGGCGACTCCTGCCTCATCACCCAATTCACGGAAGAGAACCAGGCTGGCTTCCCAGAGCATGCCCGCGGCCCCATCATCCCCTTCCGTACGCGCCAGAATAGCGCAGCGATTGAGCGCGGTGGCACGTAGCGAGGCGGGCGCGGCGGGCGCGGCGTCAAGAGTCCGTGCGGTCCAGCGCCGCCCCTCGCTGACCAAGCCACGGGTGGTCCAATAGCGGCTGAGCGCGCTGGCTAGGCTGAGCGCGGCCGCCCCATCCCCATCCGGCTCCAACCCCCAGGCTAACCCGGCCCGGATATTGTCCAGATCGGCATCCAGGCGCCGCAGCAAGTCTGCCTGATCGCCGGTAGTCCAGCCGGCAATCGTCTCCTCGCAGTGCTGGGCGAACCAGGCAAGGTGCCGCCCGCGCGGCGCCGCCAGTTCGCCGCCTTCAGCGATCTTGAGTTGCCCATATTGCCGCACGGTCTCCAGCATGCCATACCGCGCGGAATCGCCTTCCACCCGCGGGGTCACCAGCGATTTGGCTACCAAACCGCCCAGGGTGTCCAGGATAAGATCCGGCGGTAGATCCGGATCGGCACAGATTCCCTCGGCGGCGGCGAGCGTCCAGCCGCCGGCGAACACGGTGAGCCTTTGTAGGAGGACACGCTCTTTCCCGCCCAGCAGCCCGTAGCTCCAATCCATGGCCGCCCGCAGCGTTTGCTGGCGGGGCAGCGCGACCCGGCTGCCGCCGACCAGCAGGCGGAAACGATCGTCGAGGCGCGCCGTCAGATCCGCCAACGAGAGGAAAGCCAGGCGGGCCGCCGCCAACTCGATGGCCAGCGGGATACCATCCAGCCGCCGGCATATCTCCAGGACCAGCGGCGCCGTTTCCTCGTTGAGGACGAAGCCTGGGCGGCGGGCCCGGGCCCGCTCGACGAAAAGCCGGATCGCGTCGTACGCTTCCAGACTCCCCGGCTCGCGGGAGCGCCCTGGCTCCGGGAACGACAGCGGCGGCACGGTCCACACCACCTCGCCCGGCAGGCCGAGCGCTTCCCGGCTGGTCGCGAGCACGGTCACTCCGCTACAACTGGCCAGGAGTGAGGCGATCAACTGGGCCGCCGGGTCCAGCACATGCTCGCAGTTATCGATCACCAGTAACACACGGCGCGGTTCCAGAAAATCACGGATCACGCGGTCGAGGGGACAGGCGGGATCCTCATGGAGCCCCAGAGTGCCGGCCAGGGCGCCCGCGACCGGATCCGGCGCCAAAACCGCGTCGATAGAGGGGACGCTGGGCGCCAACCCGGCCAGCTCGCACAGCCACACGCCGTCCGGATAGGGGTCGAGCATCGATTCGGCGACCCTGATGGCGAGCCGGGTTTTCCCTGACCCACCCGGGCCGATCAGGGTCAGCAGGCGGGTTTCTCCGAGCGCGTGCCGGATGCTCTCCCGCGCTCCTTCCCGGCCAACAAAGGTACTGAGCGCCGCCGGGAGACGGGAACGGGGCGCCGGCCCGGACGGTGGCGCGGCTTGACGGGGGGCGCGCGCGTGGTGCTGTTCGCGCAGGCGCGCCGCGAGGGCGGCGGTCTCGGCACTCGGCTCCAGGCCAAGCTGCTCCTGAAGCGTGGCCCGCAGCTTTTCGTACAGGCGCAATGCCTCGCCCCGATCCCCCGCGGCGGCCAGGATAGTCATCTGCCGGATCGCGGCGTCCTCGTGCGCCGGGTCCACGGCCAACACGGCGGCCAGAGCGGCGCGGGCCTCGGCCAGATCACCGCCCTCCCCGCACAGGCGGGCTTGGTGCAGCAGAAGGGAAATCCGCAAGGCCGCCAGTTCCTCGCGCCGATGTTCCGCCCAATCCTCGTAGAGATCGTCCGGCAAATAGTCGCCGCCATAGTGAGCGAGGGCGGCGCGGCAGGACTCGATCTCGTGGCCGGCGAGGGCCGCGGCGGCGGTCTCGGCGAACGCATCGGCATCCACCCAGAGCAGCGCGCGGTCGGCGAGGCCAACCACACTGCCGTCCGCCAAGAGCGCCGACGGACCCGAAGGGAGATCAAGCGCGCGGCGAACCACATGGGCCGCCACGCGCAACGCACCAGGCGCGGCGGTCGGATTCTCCTCGGGGAAGAGTTGGTCGATCATCTGATCGCGGGTCTGCCGATGACCGGGCACGCTCAGCAGAATCTTGAAGAGCGTTAGCCCCTTGCGGCGCGTCCAGACGCTATCCGGCAGGGTCACCCCGTCCCGCTCCACGGCGAAGCGGCCCAGGGTGGTGACGCGCCAGAGAGGAAGCGACGTCGCGCGGTCCGCCGTCGTCTCATGGTCCGCGGCGAGCGCCGCCTCGGGCCCTTTCGTGCCCAGATAGCGTGACTGGACGCGGCCATTCTCCGACCAGAGGGCGTACCAGTAGGGGCCGTGGCCGGGCCCCTCCAGGCAGCGGCGGCAGTTTGGCTTGTGGCAGCGCGTGTACTTGCTTCTATAGCGGACCGGAGATGGGTCGGGCGGAATGACCCCACCGTCCATCCCGTCGGCTGACGGCTCCGATGGCCCAGAGCGTGTACGTGCCGGCATGGCAGCCTCTCACTCTCGCCGCGCCACCCAGGAAAATCTTTCCAAGGAAGCGCCAATCTTTCCTTAGCCTACCACATTGGTTAAGAGACACCCATCTGGGCGATTGACAATTTGGAACTGAGCATGAGTGTAACGCCAGTGTAACGCCGATGGCGTAGAGTATGACTTACGAAGCGGACGTTAGCCCGCCAAGGTAGTGAGAGGCACAAAGAAATGAAGCTCCAGGGTTTGATCTTCAGCGGACACAAGTGGCTTGGGAACGGCGCCGTGAAGGGCGTGATGGTAGCGGTCGGGCTGGTCTGCATGGTGTTGGGCTCGGACGCTGGCTCACAGTGGGGCCCTAGCTGACTTTGACGAGGTCCGACAAGACCCCTGAAGCCATACGGCGCTCCCCTGAGGGGAGCGCCGTATGGCTTCCCTGCATTGACCGTCCCATCCGGAACGTAGTCCAGAAGCGAGGTGATCTCCCATGTTGATAATCCTTCCCGTGCTGCTGGGGATTGCCCTGGCCCTGGTCCGTGGTGGCTCGCTCCGCAATCTCGCCATGTTGCGGTTTCGGGGGGTTGGCGCGATCATGGCGTCGTTCCTTATCCAATTGGTAACCTATGTTCCCCCGATGCGTGACACCGCGCTGGTTCGTCAACACGGCGAAGCTATCTACATCGGGGTGCTGGCGCTGATGCTTCTCGGTGTGGCGCGTAACTGGCGCCTGGGACTGAGCGCAAGACTCATCTTTCTGGGCCTGACCATCAATACGGTGGTGGTCGTGGCCAATGGCGGGCATATGCCGGTCAATGCCGCCGCCCTGCGCGCGGCGGAGGGGCCAGCGGTAGTGCGTGTGATCGCCGCGCATCAAAAGTACCCGAGCCGCATGCTGGCCGATCGCTCCAGTGTTCTCCTCCCGTTCTCCGATATCCTCCCCATCTCGCTCCCCGTGGGCTTCGGCTTCGTGGGGAGTCTTGGCGATCTCTTCATTGCCTTCGGTGGCGCCACCCTTGCCTACAGCGCCGCGCGACGGCCGGGGCGCGGCGACGCGGACACTTCCGAACCAGGGATCCGCGGAGTTCGCGGCAGTCTCTCAGGCCGAGGGGATCAACCCGCCGCGGCGAGTCTTGGCGCCCCCGGCACGGCTGAGGTCGCGTAGCTGTCCACCTGGAAACGGGGAGTAACGAGGGCAGTGCACGTAGGCGACGAACTCGATAAAGCACTTCTTCGCCGCGCCGCTCGTCATCCTCTGGGAGAACGCTCCCGCCCAATGGCGAGGAAGCGAGAGCACCGGGATTGGGGCCCGCCTTATACTTTTGAGGGTGCTACCATGGTGTCATCGCCAGGGTTCCATTCAGGCAGTCGGGACGCTCAGAGCCCCTCGCAGAAGATCATGGTGCTGTTGGTAGCGTTTTGCCGCAGCAACTTCGCCTCGGCGTACTCGGGTGAGTCATAGAATTCGTGGATCCGTGCCATGGACGGGAACTCCAGGATCACCAGGCGTTTGGGCTGCCAGGTTCCTTCAACCGTCTCCGTGATCCCACCGCGGGTCAGGTACTTGCCGCCGAAGGCCGCGACCAGGGCCGGGGCCATCTCACGGTATCGCGCGTACATTTCCGGGTTGGTAACCTCGATCTCCACCAGGACATATGCTGCCATGACCAATCCTCCTTCTACGAACGACACGCCGGTAGTCACTCCTGTACTGTACCGTCCAGTGAATGGCGAGGTCGACCAGGGATGAAACCTATCGCTTTCAGGTTCGTTCCGGTCTCTTCGTAGTTGGTGCTGGAGAGAACATCGTCAGACGGTTCAGGGTAGCAGGCCGATCAGCCTGCCCGGCAGATCACTTAGGCGAGTAGGTTCGCCTCCACGGGTTGAGGCGCGCTGGTCCGCGGAGCAAACCGCTCCCGTTGCCCGGCCAGGCCCAGCAGGGCGAGGGCGGCGAGCGCCATGACGATCGCGCCGTACTCGCGTGCCGTGGGCAGCACACCCCCACCATATACGGCGAGGAAACCGGCGGCTACCTACCAATCGGACCAGCGTCGGGCCGAGAGGCCCATACAAGCCGGCGAGGGCCCAGGCTGCCATCAAGGCCGGAGCCGCTAGCAGCAACGGCCGGCGTGTGACCACGGGCAGACCGAATCGCGGACGCAGGGAGGCCAGCGCGCCGGGCCGTGGTGCTGACGATTCGGGCATTAGCACAACGCCAAGCGCCTGTAGGACGAAGATCAGGAAAAGTATGAGGTAGATCAGGTGAGTGGGAGCCGGAAGGTGCTGGACCAGCAGTCCCGATAGGATGCTGCCAGTCGCCGTTCCCACGACTGGCCCGGCGGCATTGGCAAGAGTGCCTTTCGTCTTACTCAGGTCAAGCATTCCGGCGCCGAGCGCGCCAACAGCCGCCGCCGCTCGTACGGTCGCCGCGGCGCTGATTGACGCGGCGACCTGAAGCGGCATTCTGAGCTTGGTGGAGATGGGGGCGAATTGAACGCCCCGTCCAAAAAAGAACCTACAAGCGCGTCTACGTTGCGTATCCGGCAATTATTTCTCGCGTCCGAGCGACTCTACCGGCGAAGATCCCGAACGCCAACCCGCAATCTTAGGCCGGTCTTACAGGTGTGGGACCGGCAGCGCCCCTGACTGAAATGACATCGAACACCGGCCCGTCAGGGTGGGGCCGGGAAGACGTCGCCGGGTATTAAGCGGCGAGCGCGTAAGCGCTATTGGTGTTGTTGCCGTTTAAAGGCGTGCCACCTGATTAACGAGGCGATGGCACCTCGGCACGCAACGCTTGCCTTTCCTCCCCTGTCGAATCCTGACATCCCCAAGAGCACGGCGGGATTTCTCCCAACCCTGCTATCTCCAGTGTACCATGCTTTTCCGGCTGGCGAAGTATAAACCGATACACCAAGCATGCTGAAAATCCGCCAGGCGATCCCACGAATGAATTCGCATGGAACCCTATCCGACCGATCGGTCCGATCGGACTGATCCGACCGATCCGATGGGTTCAGGCGCGGGCGGACCGCACCTCGCCAGAGCGCCCCGCTTCCCCCGTATACTTAAACGGTCAGAAGCCGCACGCTCAATCGGCGACCGCCGCACCGTATTGCCTACTCGACCGCGCGCGTCGGCTTCGATTTCGGCCGACTATTCAGCCCATCAGGAGGTCATCGTGGCGAACGAACCGCGCCTACCCAGCCGGACCATAATCGAGGGGCGCGACCGTGCCCCCGCTCGCTCCTACTACAAAGCTATCGGCTTTACCGACGAGGATCTGGCCAAGCCGATCGTGGGGATCGCCAATACCTGGATCGAGACCATGCCCTGCAATTTTCACCTCCGGCGCCTGGCGGCACGGGTCAAGGAGGGCGTTCGCGCGGCCGGCGGCACCCCCATGGAATTCAACACGGTGGCGATCAGCGACGGGATCACCATGGGCACCGAGGGGATGAAGGCGTCGCTGATCAGCCGAGAGGTGATCGCGGACTCGATTGAACTCTGCGGCCGAGGCTATATGTTCGATGCCATGGTTGCCCTGGTCGGCTGCGACAAAACCCTGCCGGGCGCCGCCATGGCGCTGGCCCGCCTGAACGTCCCCTCCCTGATCCTCTACGGCGGGTCCATCGCCCCCGGCCGTTACAAGGGTCGCGATGTCTCGGTCCAGAGTATGTTCGAGGCGGTGGGCGCGGTGGCGGCGGGCAAGATGACCGAAGAGGAACTGAAAGAACTGGAGAACGTGGCCTGTCCCGGCGCCGGCGCTTGCGGCGGCCAGTTTACCGCCAACACGATGGCGACCGTGCTGGAGTTTATCGGCCTCTCGCCTATGTTTACCGCCAGTGTCCCCGCTACCGACCCACGGAAAGATCAGGTGAGTGTCCGCTGCGGTGAACTGGTCATGGACATGCTCCGCCGGAACCAGCGTCCCCTCGACATCCTGACCCGTGGCGCCTTCGAGAACGCCATCGCCTGCGTGGCCGCCAGCGGCGGCTCGACCAACGCCGTGCTGCATCTCCTGGCCCTGGCCCGCGAGGCCGGCGTACCCCTCACGATTGACGACTTCGATCCGATCAGTGCCCGCACACCCCTGATCGTGGATATCGTACCGGGCGGCAAGTATATGGCCACCGATGTGGACCGGGCCGGCGGCATCCCGCTGATTGCTCAGCGCCTGTTGGCGGGCGGCCTGATCGACGGTAGCCAGCAGACTCCGACCGGGAAAACGATCGCCGAGGAATGCGCCGAGGCAGTGGAGACGCCAGGCCAGGACGTGATTCGCTCCCTGGATAACCCGATCAAAAAGTCCGGCGGCCTGATGATCCTCAAAGGAAGCCTGGCCCCCGAAGGCTGCGTGATCAAAGTGGCCGGCTACGACAAGCGCGAGCATCGCGGCCCGGCCCGGGTGTTTGACCGTGAGGAGGACGCGATGAGCGCGGTCACCGGCGGCACGATCAAGCCCGGCGACGTGATGGTGATCCGCTACGAAGGGCCGAGCGGCGGACCAGGGATGCGGGAGATGCTTGGAGTGACCGGAGCGGTAGTCGGAGCGGGGCTCGGCGAAAGCGTGGCCCTCCTCACCGACGGGAGATTCAGCGGCGCCACTCGCGGTTTCATGGTGGGACACGTCGCCCCCGAGGCGGCGCATGGCGGCCCCATTGCCGCCGTAAGAGAGGGCGACATGATCTCGTTCGATCTCAACTCGCGCCGCCTGGACCTGGAGGTACCGGAAGCGGAGATCAAGGCCCGCCTCGCCGCCTGGACCGCGCCCGCCCCCCATTACACCACTGGCGTGTTCGCCAAGTACGCGGCCAGCGTCAGTTCGGCGTCCCAAGGAGCGATCACCCAGCCCTTCGCCAACCGATAAGCGAGAGGGCTGAAAGCGTGATGGTTATCACGCTTTCAGCCTTCTCGCTTATGGATCAAAGCAGGCCACCGGGGTAGCGCCGCGGTCATCCACCTACTATCGTTACCACCAGGGGATGTACCATGGAGGCACGTACTCTGGCGACTCAGAGGTCTGCCGCCCGAAGGGGCTCTCCATGAAATGAGGACACGAAATGGCCGCCAAATCACCGATTGACGCCGGACTGATGGCCGACCTACGGCTCCGCGTGGAAGCGGAGCGCAGCCGGTTACTGGAGATGCTGCGCGCCTCCCGCGGAACCAGTACCGCCAGCGATCCGCTCACCGTCGATCCCGAGGATTTCGGCGACATGGCGCAGGATATCACCACATCGGACACCGAAATGGCCCTATCCGCCAACGACCATCGGCTGCTTGCCCAGGTCAATCGGGCCATGCGGCGCCTGGATGAGGGTGTGTATGGGATCAGCGAGGTGAGTGGGAAGCCCATACCGATCGAACGTCTCCAGGCCATACCCTGGGCCACCACTAACGTTGAGGATACCCCTCCCTCAAACCAATAAATCGGTCGCCACACGGTATCATCAGGATCCGCGCCAGATTCGCGCGGCCGCGTGAGAAGGAAAAGCATGAGGGGAACACGCACCGGGGTGCTGGGAGCCGGGGCCCTGGGCTTGACCCTGGCCTACCGCCTGGCCCAGCAGGGTGATTCAGTAACCGTGATCGAGCGAGAGCCCGACGCCGGGGGATTGGCGGCCGGGTTCGTGGTTTCCCGTCAGGCCGACGGCACTCCAGTGTATCTCGAGAAGTTTTACCACCACCTGTTCCGCGCCGATCGCGCGGCGACGGCTCTGATCGATGAACTCGGCCTGGGCGACCGAATGGTCTGGCCCAAGCCGGCATCCACCATCCTCCGCGATGGCCAAATTCATGCCATGGATGGCGCGCTCCCCCTCCTCCGCCTGAACGTGCTGCCGTTTCACGATCGGGTACGGGTTGGCGCGGTGCTCGCCTATCTCAAATTGGAGAAGGGCTACCAACGCTTCGAGGGGTATACCGCCGAGGAGTGGCTTCGCCGGTGGATGGGCCCAAACGCCTACGGGGTGATCGCCGAACCGCTGCTCAAGCAGAAATTCGGCGCCTATAGTGACAAGATCGCCATGCCCTGGTTCTGGTCGCGCGTTCACCTACGGAGCACCGCGCTGGGCTACATGCAGGCCGGATTCCAGGCCCTGTACGAGGAACTCGCCCACCGTGTGGAGTCCCTGGAGGGCCGGCTTCGATTTGCAACCGCCGTGACCAAAATCGCCGGACAGGGATCGGGGAAGATCGCCGTGGAGGCCGGGGGCGAGACCCATACCTTCGACCGAGT
>DATBTL010000242.1:0-4144 GCA_036559345.1 Chloroflexota bacterium
CCCGCCTTGCGACAGGTCATTCTCCGAGAGGGCGGTGTGCTGGGCGACATCAGTCCAACCATTCTGGCGCTCCTGGGGGCGCCCCAGCCCGCGGCCATGAAGGCGCGCAGCTTGTTGACCTGAAAGGAAAAATACATGACCACAATCGCGGCTGTATACGGACGAGAAATCCTCGACTCGCGGGGAAACCCCACGGTGGAAGTGCAAGTAGAATTGGAGAGCGGGTCGTTCGGCGTTGCCGCCGTGCCCTCGGGCGCCTCCACCGGCGCCTACGAGGCGATCGAACTGCGCGATAAGGACGCGGGCCGCTACCAGGGCAAGGGCGTGCTCAAGGCGATCGAGAACATTAACGGGCCGATCGCCGATGCCCTGGAGGGCGAGGATGCCCTGGAGCAACGGTTGATTGACAGCATCCTATTGGACCTGGATGGCACCGAGAACAAGGCCAAACTGGGGGCCAATGCCATTCTGGGGGTATCGCTCGCGGTGGCCCGCGCCGCCGCTTCCGCCATCGACCTGCCGCTGTACCGTTACCTCGGCGGGGTGAACGCGCATGTCCTGCCGGTCCCCATGCTCAATATCCTCAATGGCGGGAAGCATACCGAATGGCAGTCCACCGATTTGCAGGAGTTCATGGTGATGCCGATTGGGGCCGAGAACTTCCACGAGGGGCTGCGTTGGAGTGTCGAGATTTACCACAAGCTGCGCGGGGTGCTGGAAAAGCGGGGCCTGAATACCTCGGTGGGCGACGAGGGCGGTTTCGCGCCCGCCCTGGCCTCGAACAAGGATGCGCTGGACGCGATCATGCAGGCTATCGAGGCGGCAGGGTACAGGCCGGGCGAGCAGATCGGCCTGGCCATCGACGCGGCGGCCAGCGAACTCTACGACGACGGCAAATACAATCTCCGCAAGGAAGGGAAAATCCTGACCGGCGAGGAATTGGTGTCGTTCTACGTGGCCTGGGCCGACCAGTACCCGATCGTATCCCTGGAGGATGGGCTTAACGAGGACGACTGGGCCGGCTGGCAACTCCTCACCTCACGGATCGGCGATCGAGTGCAACTGGTGGGCGACGACCTCTTCGTCACCAATACCACCCGCCTCCGCCGGGGGATCAAGGAGCGGAGCGCGAATTCAATCCTGATCAAGCTCAACCAGATCGGCACCCTGACCGAGACTCTAGCGGCCATCGAAATGGCGCACCGCGCCGGCCTGACCGCCGTGGTCAGTCACCGGTCCGGCGAGACGGAGGACACCACGATTGCCGACCTGGTGGTGGCCACCAACGCTGGGCAGATCAAGACCGGCGCCCCAGCCCGGAGCGAGCGGACCGCCAAATACAACCGCCTGCTGCAAATCGAGGACGAGCTGGAGGAGAGCGCGGGGTACGCGGGCCGGGATTGCTTCGGGCTGATTGGCGCCCGCTGAATCCAGAAGACGTGAATCGCGCCCGCTCCAAACCCGCTTACGCCGAGTGTGGGAGGCGTTTCAGGGGCGCGGGTCTCCAGGCCCGCTCGTTTCGGCTGCGGATCGGCATCCCGGTAGTGTGAAGGGAGCGGGTGGCTGGTTGCACAGGCGGGCCTGGAGACCCGCGCCCCATTGTCCAGGAACTTCGACATCGACCCTGACCACCCCTGTATACTGCCAGCAAGATGGCGCCATGGAGCGTGAGGATTCCAGATGGCCGAGGTTGGCTACAGCATGGGGGCCCTGATTGATGCCGCCGCCATGGCGGAAGGGGTGCGGCTGAGCGAGCGGGCGGCCCGTCAGTACTTCGCTCAGGGCCTGATGCCGCCGCCGCGTGGAGTTCACGCGAACACTCTGTACGGTGAGGATCATCTTCTGCGTCTCCGCCTGATCATCCGTCTCGCGGCCCAGTACGTGCCCGCGCGTGATATGCTAGGGTTCCTCGAGCGCCTGCCCCTCGCCTCCCAACGCGCCGTCCTCGACCGAGTTCCCCTGGCGCGCCTTCCGTCCGAGGGTGATGCCCAGGCATATCTCCAGCGGCTCACCGCCGGCCTGAGACTGCACCAGGATGGAGGGACAACTTCCTCCGTGCCTGACGATCCAGCCAAGCGACAACGGCCGGTGGTAGTGTTGCCCCGGCAGCGGCCGGAGAAGGCGGCGCCCGTCCCAATGCCCAGGGTCGACCGAAGCGACTGGGCGCGGGTCAGCATCGACCCTGACGTGGAATTGCTGGTCCGTCTCTACCCTGGCCGCGACCCGCGGCGCATGCTGGAGGCCCTTTCCGAGGCAGTGCGGACGACCCTGCGGAAAGAACGGGAAGGTAGCTCTTCGTAAGATGCTGTTCCCTATCACCGTGCAGCCTTTGATCGGCGCCCATCGGGGCGCCTCGGCGGACGCCCCGGAAAACACGATGGCCGCGTTTGATCTGGCGGTGGAGCAGGGGGCGGAACTGATCGAGTTTGACGTACACCGCGCCCTGGACAGCGTCCTGGTGGTGATCCACGACTCCGACCTGAAGCGGACCACCGGCGTCCCTGGGCTGGTGGAGGATCGCACGGTCGCCCAACTACGCGATCTGGATGTGGGCTCGTGGAAGGGCGAACAATGGGCCGGGGAAGGTATTCCCACCCTCGATCGGGTGCTGGACCGCTACGGCGGCTCGGTATTCCTCAATGTCGAGATCAAAGTCGGGAAGCGTCCTTATCCTGGGATCGCCGGTCAGGTGGCCCAGGCGGTGAGGCGGCGGCAACTCTATGACCGGGTCGTGGTCTCCAGCTTCGACTGGGGGATCATCGAGGAACTGCGCCGTATTGACCCCGCCGTGCGGGTCGCCCTGCTCGCTGACCGCCGCCCCGACGAGGCAATGCTCTCGGCGGGCGAACTACGCGCCGCCGGGGTGCATCTGAAGGCGAGGCTGGTCACCCCGGCGCGGGTGGCCGGCGCTCAGGCACGGGGACTGGGCATCCTGGCCTGGACCGTGGACGACCCCGCCGAAATGCAACGGCTGGCCGGGCTGGGCATCGATGCCATCGTCAGCAATGTGCCGTCCCGGCTCCGAAAAGTCCTGATCGGCCGGCGGGGCACGGCGTAACCAGATGATCTACTCGGGCTCAGGTCAGGTCGCGCCGCTCGAAGACGATCAGCCCGGCGATCCCGCCGACCAGACCCAGCCCGACCAGCAGCACGGGGTGCCACCAGGTGATCCGCTGCTGGACCAGGATCGTGCTGAGCGGGGCGTAGTGAAACGGCGAGAGGTAGGCCATCCAGGTCAACCGATCGGATAAGCTAGCGAGACTGTTCAGCAGGTAGACCAGCACCAGCACGCCAAGGGCGGCGCTCCCTGCCGTGCGCGCCGCGCTGCTCCAGGCGCTGATCACGGCGCCCAGCCCCACGGTCATCACGAAGAAGGCGCCGCCCACCAGCTGGGTCAGCAGCAGCCAGTGCCAATCGACGGTCGCGCCGGCAAAGATGCGGCTGGCGACCCACACGGCCGCCAGCGGCCAGAGGCTCATAATCGCTCCGACCAGCAGCATGGCGCCGCAGCGTTCCAGATAGAATCGCCGCCGGCTGAACGGACGGGCCAGCGCGAGTTCGATCGTCCCGTCCTCGATCGGCCGCGCCACGATGCCGCCGGAGATGAAGGCCAGGAATCCGCCAAAGAACAGGCCAAACCAGACGCTGTAGAACTCGATCGAGAGGAAACCGGTGAAAGTCTTCAGCGACTGGGCACTGATGTTGGCGCCATAGATCGCCTGGCCCGCCGACGAGGTGACGATGGAGGCGAAGTTAACTGATTTCAGACTGGGCAGCAGCGCGCCGACCAGGAGCACAACCGCCGTGATATAGAAGCAGGCCACCGCCGTGCCGATGCGCGTTTCGGCCAGCGTTGCCGTCAGGATCGGTAGCCCACCGCGCCGCGCCGGGGCCATCGCCGGTACGGCATCCGTGTATCCGGTCCCTTGATGGGCCGGGGCGTCCGGTGCCGTGGATGCTGGAACCAGCTTCATGATGATCGTTCCTTTCCCGTGAGAGCACGCGGGCGATCCGTGCGTGCCGACCAAAGGCCAGATGTCTACTAGGCGGACTGGCCGGCCAGAGCCGCCGTCGACGTGGCCGGCGCCTCGTAGAACTGCAGGAACACCTGCTCCAGCGGCGCTTCCTCGGCGGAGAGATGCAC
>DATBTL010000243.1:0-6734 GCA_036559345.1 Chloroflexota bacterium
AAGGTGGTGTTGATCATGCCCTGGTTCGGGTCGAACATAAAATACCAGACCACCGCGACCGAGGCACCCGAGATGGTGGCCGGAAGGTAAAACAGAATCTTCAGGGCGTTCCCGCCGCGGACGCCGCTCAGCACAAGGGCAATCAGCAGACCAAAGGTTACTTGCAGGACCAGGACGCCGACCACCCAGAGCAGAGTGTTGGTGAACGAGGTGCTAAAGGCCGGATCGGTGAAGAGGTTGGTGTAGTTCTTCAGGCCGATGAACTTCGGATTGTTCAGCCCGTTGGAATCGGTGAAGCTGAGCCAGGCCGTATTGAGGGCCGGGTACAGCAAGAAGGCCCCGACCAGCAGGAGCATCGGCAGCATATACAGGTATTGCAGCGGCCCGATCGGCGCTCGCTTGGGTCGCGACATGATCTTGCCGGGCGCGGCGGGAGCGCCGGCTGGATCCCGCGGCGAAGCGATGTTCATGGGTGCGCCTTACCTTTGTGGTTGAGGATGCTCATTAGGAGCGCGGGTCTCCAGGCCCGCCTGTGTGATGGCGCCCACCCGCCGACCAACCGATGGCGGCCGCGGCGCTCCCCACAGGACGATTCGTGGCCGAACCAGGCGGGCCTGGAGACCTGTGCTCCTGCCTCGCGACCGCCCAGCCGTCCGGCATCATCTCCACGAACGTGGGGCACACCGATGTTCATGCGTTGCTTCTCCAAGGAGGGTGAGAGAGAGACTGCGTGCCAGGGACGCCCTTTGTGGACGCCCCTGCACACATTTCCGCCGGGCGGAGCTAGTGCTGGCTGGCCCAGGAACGGTCGGCCTGGGACTGGATGGTCGACAGGATGGGCATCGGATCGCCGGGATGCAGCATGAACTTGGCAAACTGGTCGATGGCGACGTTCACAATGTCAAATGGGGTGGCCTCCCAGTAGCGTGGGATGAGGTTATACCCGGTGTTGACCGTTGCTGCCACCTGTTGGTCGACCACATTGCTCGCCTTCACGTCGTTCCGGGCCGGAATAAAGCCGGTGGCGTTAATCCAGGCTTGCTGGCCGGTCTTCGACATGAAGTAGGTGGCCGCCTTGAGCGCTTGCGCCTGGTTCGGGCCATGCGCGGAGACCACGAGCGGCCCCGTCTCGAAGATGACGTTTTTGCCGGCCTTGGGGTTCATGTTCGGCATGATGAACGCCCCATAATCGACCCCTGGCTTGAGGCCGGTAGCCGTGATCGTGGGTTCGTACCAGCTACCGATCTCGATCATGCCAACCTTGCCCTGGGTAAAGTAGCTGAGCACGTTGTTACTGCCGGAGGTACCGAACTTGGTGGCCCCAGGGTCGGTAAAGTCACCCTCCTTGATCATCGAACTCCAGATCTTCATCGCGTTGACTACCGCCGGATCGGTGTACTTGATTTTCCCGGCCATCAAGTTGAGGTAGGCTTGAGGGTTGCTCCGCACCAGCATCTCCTCAAAGTAGATAAAAGCGGGCCAGCGGCCATCGATCGTGGCGGCGAGCGGGGTGACCCCATGCGTGCGCAGCGTCTTGTTGATCGCCTGGAACTGTGCCCAGGTGGTCGGCGGGGTGAGGTGGTACTTGGTGAAGACGTGCTTGTTGTAGATCACTTCCCAGTAGGAAAGGTAGAGCGGCAGGCCGTAGGTTTTGCCGCCGAAGGTAAACTGGGCCCGTAGGCCGGGGCTGTAGGCGCTCTTGTTCTGATTCCAGAGCGCGCTGACATCCGTCGCCAGCCCCGCGTTGACGGTGTCCTTCATCTGGTAGCCGGACCACCAGGTATAGAGGTCGGGCGCCTTGGATGTACGCCCGGCGGTACGTACCGCCGCCTGGTAGGTGGTGGTATCGGCGTACGGTACCGACTTGAAGCCCACCCCGACGGCCTTGAGCGATGCCTGGCCTTCGGTATTGAAATAGGTGGCCCAGGTTGCCTTGTCGTTCCAGAGTTTGAGCGTGACGCCCGCGTGTGGGTTCGCGGCATGCACCGCACTCAAGGCAGGTACGGCCATGGCCAAAATCAGGGCGGCGGCGCCTAGGCGCCGCCACGGCGCGCCTGAACTGTGTCGCATCTTCGGTCTCCCAATCTGATAACGGAAACGCCGGCGCCGGCGCCGGTCTCCTGGGTTATTCGACAGCATGAATTGGAATAGAATCGTGGCTTTCATCGTCGGGCGCCGGAACGAAGTCGAGATCGACGCGCGCCCGGTCCCCTCGTTGAAGCGTTTGCGAGTATTCAAAGGCCCTGCCGTCCGGAAGATAGGCTTTGCTATCCAGACGGAGCAGGGGACTGGCAAGCGCGAGTCCGAGCGTAAACGCTTGCCATTGGTCGGCGGCCACGGCTTCGAGCGAGCGTTCCCCGCGGCCAATTTTGATGCCGTAACGATCGCGCAGCAGTTGGAATAACGAGCCCGCGGACAGATCCTCGTGAACCAAACCGGGGCAGAGCCCCTCGGGAATGTAGGTCGTGGAAATCAGGATTTTCTCCCCTTCCACGGACCGGAGGCGGATGAGAAGGTGGACGCGCTCGCCCAGCCTGAGACCTAAAGCCGCCGCGACCTCGTCCGAGGCGCGGATCACCTCCTGGCGGAGCACCTGCGTGGTGAGCCGGAGCCCGCGCCGTTCCATATCCTCGTAAATACCGAAGGCGCGTTGCACGAAGCGCTCGCCTACCTTCGGGATGGTGACGAATGTCCCCTTTCCTTGCACGGTCTGGATTTTGCCCTCGTGTACCAGATCGCTGATTGCCTTGCGCACGGTAATCCGGCTGACCCCAAACTCCTGACAGAGTGTCGGTTCCGCCGGCAATAGCGAGCCAGGAGGCCAGGTGCCGTCCGCGATGCGCGCCGATACCGTCTCCTTCACCCGGTGATACTTGGGCATGGGCGACGCGGGAGCGAGAGCATGGAGGTGGGCCATGAACTGCTTTTCCTTCCCCCCTTTACACCGCTTGTCCACCACACTATCATGTCGTCATGATGAATTGGGGTTGCAGGTATTATGAATAGGGCAGGGGCGTTTGTCAAGCAGGGCATCGCTGCCTCGAAAGAAGGAAGGTAGAGGCACCATGGGCCTGTCCGCGTATCGCACCCGCCCCGTTCACGAGATACCCGGCCTGACCCTGGAGGCGGGCTACGAACCGCTGGCTATCCGGGTGCGCCGCTGTGTTGAGGCCGTGGGTTCGCGCGCGGTCGTGGTGATCGACGGATTCACCGGCGTCCAATGGGAGGCGTTCGTCGCGGCACTCACCAATGCCCTCACGGACGCGGGTCTCTCCGCGGACTGGTACTCCACCGAGGAGTGTTTTCTCCCATCCTCGCGGATCGACGCCCTGCTCGATCGGACGCTCACCCAGGATCCCGTCCTTGGGCGGATTTTTCGCGGACGCATCGAGGAACTCTGGGATACGGATCGGGCGGAGGCGCTCCGGGGCGCGGTGCGTGAGCGGACCCAGCTCACGATCGTCCATGGTTTCGGGGCCTCGCTGGCGGCCGAGGGCGATCTGCTCATCTATCTTGACGTGCCCAAGGACCGCGGACAGGAGCTTGCCGCGCGGGGCCTGACGGCGAACGTCGGGGCGGAGTCGGCGGCGCCCTTCGGCGCTCAATACAAGCGGCTGTACTTCGTCGATTGGCCGATGCTCAATCGGATCAAGCGCGGCCTTTTGCCGCGCCTCGATCTCTTTGTCGACCTGAGCGACGTAACCGCGCCGATCAGTGCCGGCGGATCGGCACTACGGCAGGCACTCCACGCCCTGGCCCGCCGGCCTTTCCGAGTCAAACCGTGGTTCGCGCCGGGCCCCTGGGGCGGTCAATGGATGAAAGAGCAGTTTGGTCTCCCGCCGGAGCAACCAAATTATGCCTGGTCGTTCGAGTTGATCGCTCCGGAAAATGGGATCTTGTTGGGCGATAGCGACCGGGAACTGGAGTGCTCGTTCGACTACCTTCTCTGGCAAGAACCCGACGCGGTGCTCGGAGAATCGGTCGCCGCCCGGTACGGAAGCTACTTCCCCATTCGGTTCGACTACCTCGATACGATGGGCGGCACCAACCTGTCCTGCCAGGTGCATCCGCGGCTCGACTATATCCGGGACGAGTTCGGCGAGCCGATCACTCAGGACGAAACCTATTACATCGTCACCTGTAAGCCGGGCGCACAGGTGTTCCTCGGCCTGCGGGAAGACGCGGATCTCGGGCGCTTCCAGGACGCCGCCACCAAGGCGCGGGACGAGGGGGTGGGGTTCGAGATTACCAATCATGTGAACAGCTTCCCCAGCCAACCACACGATCTCTTTCTGATCCCCAGTGGCACCGTGCATTGCAGCGGCGCCGATAATTTGGTGCTGGAGATCAGCGCCACCCCCTATATCTATACCTTCAAGATCTACGATTACCTGCGCACCGATCTAAATGGTAATCTCCGCCATGTCCACCTGGACCATGCCTTCGCCAATATCGACCCTACCCGCCGGACGGATTGGGTGCGCTCGCATCTCATTCCTACTCCCGTGGCCTTACGCGAGGGACCGACCTGGGGCGAATACCGGATTGGCGATATCCCCAAATTGTTCTTCGCCATTCACCGGCTGGAGTTCAGTGACGCGATCGAGGATACGACCGACGGCAAATTCATCGCGCTCAACCTGGTGGAAGGGGAGCGCTGCGAGATCGTGACGGATGCCGTGGCCCCGATTGAGCTACGCTTCGCCGAAAGCATCATCATCCCGGCCGAGATCGGACCCTATACCCTCCGTAACACCGGCGCCGTGCCCTGCAAGGCGGTCAAGGCGTTCGTGAAAGGCTAGTACACCGTGGCCGAAATCCCATGGCGGTTCTCGGTAGGGGCACCCCTACAACCGGCGGTCGACTTGCGCCAGGTCATACTAGGGCGCGGTCGGACCCAACTATAAGCGATACGCGAGAGGAGGCACGGCAATGGGGCGGATACGCACCCTGTACATCGTCAATCACAGCCACACCGATATCGGGTTCACCGACTATCAGGATGTCTGCTTCCGCCAGCATGCCGAGTTCATCGACCAAGCGCTGGACCTGATCGAAGCTACCGCCCACTACCCGGACGAGGCACGCTACCGCTGGGTGTGCGAGGTGACCGGCACCCTGGAACGATACCTGCGGCGCGCATCGTCGGCGCGGCTCGATCGGTTCCGCTACTGGCACCGGCAAGGGTGCATTGACATCGCCGGCATGCAATACAACCTCACGCCATTGCTGGACGTCGAACAAATGCACCGAAGTCTGTATCCGGTGCGGCGCCTGCGCGACCAATATGACTTGACCGTGAAGACCGCCATGCAATGCGATGTCAACGGCGTGAGCTGGCTCTTCGCCGACCTCCTGCCGGCGATTGGTATCGAGTTCCTAACCCTGGCGATCAACACCTTCCGCGGCGGGGCACCCCGCCCACGGCCGGCCGCCTTCTGGTGGGAGGGACCGTCCGCCGGGCGCGTGCTGGTCTGGAACGGCTATCACTACCTGTTTGGGCGGAGTCAGGCCGCGCTTGGTGATTGGCGCTTCGTCGATCGCTTCCTTCCCCCGCTGGTCCAGCAGTGGGAAGCCGATCCCGCCTATCCATTCGACTTCATGTATGGGCAGGCCACTCATCCGGTGCGGGTGGACAATGGCCCGCCCGACCCCCGCCTCCCCGACTTCGTGCGCGACTGGAACGCCGCCGGGCGCACGCCACGTATCGAGATCACGACCGTAAGCGCGTTTGGCCGCAAACTGCGCGAGGAGCATGGGGCTTCACTGCCAACCTTCCGCGGCGACTGGCTGGACTGGTGGTCCGATGGAGTAGCATCCAGCGCCTATGAGACCGGGCTCAATCGTGGAACCCACGAGATCTTGCACATGGCCGAGATGCTTGGAGCCTGGCTGCCCGCGGGCGGCGCCCCGTGGGAGGCGGAGCGGCTGGCCGCGATCTTCGAGCAGAGCACCCTCTACGACGAGCACACCTGGGGTGCGTTCTCCAGTATCGACGCCCCCACCGCGCTGTTTGCCAAGGCCCAGTGGAACCGCAAAGCCTCGTTCGCTTACGGGGCGGCCGCCGAGGCGCATGACGTGCTGGCCCGCGCCGCCCGCGCCTTCGCCTCCACGCAGGGGCGGCTGGCGGGCGAGGGCCTGTTCAATCTGGGAAGTCTGGCTCCCGAGGAGGCATATCCGCCATCGGGGGCCGAGGAGTTGCTGGTGCTCAACACGTTGCCCTGGCCGCGCACCGTCCTGGCCGAGGAGCCCGAGCAGCGGGGTGGAACGGCCCCCGCCGGCTTCCTCGAAATGTTCTTCCCCCGCGATGTTCCCTGGGGAGGTAACCGCCCAGTAACTCCCCTCCGTCGCGTGCGAGGCGAGATTCCCGCGTTGGGATTCGCCTTCCTGCCCCTGGCCACGCCCGCGCCCGCGACCGACCTAGCGGTCGCGCCGGACCGGATTGAAAACGCCCACTACCGGGTGCGGATCGACGCGGGCACCGGCGCGATACGCGAATGGTTCGATAAAGACCTGGGGCGCGATTTCGCCGGCTCCTATAAAGGCTGGGGGATCGGCCAATATGTCTATGAATGGCTGGACTCCCCGCTGGGTCGCCAGGAGTTGTTCGCCGGGGATTTCTCGCACGAGGATTTCGGGGTGTGGGGCGCCGATCCCCCCTTCCGTCACGCCGTCGCCGACGAGGTGTCGGTGCGGCCACCGACGATCGAGCAGGGGCGCGCATCCATCACGGT
>DATBTL010000244.1:0-1634 GCA_036559345.1 Chloroflexota bacterium
CGGGCCGAGCGGCGCCATAGTAAGCGGCGTGCCGACCTGGAAGCTGTCGCACTCTCGCCCGTGATGGGGAAGTATCTGTGGGACGAGGACGCCGATCCGGCGCGGATCGTGGAGCGCCAGGAGGAGGAGTCCGCCGTGCCAGCGCTTCCCGCGCTGCCAGATTCGTTGCGGGCAACCCTCAGCCCCGTGGAGATTGAGATGCTGCGGCTCATGGATAGTAAGGAACGGAGAACAATCGTCTTCGCCCGGTTGCTCGGGATCGCGGATCAGCCGGTGGCCGAGCAGCGGCGGGACGTGAAACGCGCCAAGGATCGCTTGCACAAGCGCCGCCAGCGCGCGGGGAATGATCATGACTAACAGGATTGACCAGTTCGCGCGGGTTGCCGCGAGCGATCCTTTCTTTCTCGGCTCGGCCCTCGCCGACTATGCGGCCAGCGAGCACCTTGACGACGCGGGCCTGGCCTCCGCGCTCGGATGCCAGGAGGAACTCCTGACCCCGCTTCGGCTGTGCCGGCGGCCCCGTCCGGAGCCTGCTCTATTTCGGGCGGATATCGCGGCGATCGTGGGGCGTTTCGCGGTGAATGCGGATCGGCTCTCTGAGATGGTGCGGCGCTCCGATGCCCTGATCCGGCTCCGGGGAGCGGCAACGCAAGGAGACGGCATGTTGATGGCCGCGCGAGACCGGGAGCCCAACGGCGACGGAACGGAATCGACATCCTGATGGGCATGCCCCTTTGGTCTATCGAGATGGCGGACTCCTTCTGGGAAGACGCGGGCAACGATGAATCGTTTCCGCGCGGACTGCGCCGGGCCATCGCCAGCGCCCTGCCCCTGACCGTCGTGCTGCTGCCCAGATTGCGGGTGGCCGGGATCGACGCCTGGCTGAGCGAGCAGGCAATCCGTTGCCAGCTTGGCTTCCCTGATCGCCCGCTCCGCGCCTGCCTGGTCGCTCGCCATGGCCAGGGGATCATCTTTCTGGACGGTACGGACCCTGACGATGAGCAGCGTTTTTCCCTGGCCCATGAGTGCGCTCACTTCCTGCGCGGCTACTGGCAGCCGCGCCGGGTTGCGGTGGATCGACTGGGACCGGCCGTGGTGGAGGTGTTTGACGGCGACCGCCCCGCCCACCCGGATGAGCGCCTGCATGCCCTCCTCGCGAGGGTGGCGATCGGCTTCCACGTTCACCTGATGGATCGCACGGCGGAAGGTGGGTTCGCCAGCGTGGCGATCGACGCGGCCGAGCGGGACGCCGATCTGCTGGCCTACGAATTGCTGGCCCCCTCGGCCTTCGTCCTTGCGAGCATAGGATCCGGCTCATCCCTTGACCGGCGCGCTACCATGGCCGCCGATCTCACTCACGGCTACGGGCTGCCCGCCCGCGTGGCCGCGCGCTACGCGGCGATCCTGGTTCCGCGCGCGGATCGCCCCGATTCACTGATGCACCGGCTTGGCTTGCGCGCATGAGCCCTCTTCCCGCCTCCCAAGCGCCCCTGGCCGTCGGCGCGACGGAGTTCAAGGAACACTTCGGCGAGGATCTCAGCCAGACCCTCGACCTGGACACCTGGAGGGTTGGCGAGGATCTGGCCCAGGCGTACGCGCGCATCGAGGCCGAGATCCGCGACGCCGTGGCGCGA
>DATBTL010000245.1:0-10317 GCA_036559345.1 Chloroflexota bacterium
TCACGAGCGCGCCCAGACTGAAGGCCACCGCCACGCTGCGAGGCTCGATGTGGCTCTGGATGGAGAAATCCACCGACCGCAGCAGGAGCGCCATGATCTTGACCATGCCAAGGCCGACGAGCACGCCGAGCACGATACCGACCAGGGCGGCACCTAGATTATAGACAAAGCCCTCGAAGAGGTACTGTTGAATCAAGTGGCGACGCTTGGTGCCGATGGCGCGTGCCATGCCCATCTCGGCGCGCCGCTCGGCCGCCAGCATCACGAAAATCAGGAAGATCAACATGATGCCAGCCGCGATAGAGAACAGTCCAAATACGATGAAGATCGACGTAAAGATGCTGCCGTACAGGTCGGCCCTGTCCAGGCCGTCCTGTTTCGCCGTCACCACGGAGTAGTCGCTGATTGAGGCAAGAGTGTTGTTTAGCGCGCCCGCGACCGTCGGATCCTTGATCGTTTTCAAGGCGCTGATCACGGTCGGATCACTCAGCAGGCTCCGCAGCTCAGGGCTCTGGCCAGGGTGAGTGACCAGGGCCAGCAGGTGTGTCAGCTTCGTGTTCGCCCCAGCCTGGGCCCCGTCGCCGATCAGCGTGTGCAGAGCGGCTACGCCCGCCGGGCGTGCCAGCAATGACGTGGCGGTGGCGACCTCACGGGAGTTGGCCAGGAGCGCGCGAAGTGGCGTGGTGACGGCGCTGGTAGTGTCGGCTCCCGAGGTGGCGTCTCCCAGGTTGGAGACCAGCACGACATTTGGCCGCGCGTGGCGGACATTGCCGAGCGGCAGGATGATGCTCGGCAACAGTTGCACGCCGGCCGGCGCGATTTGTATCGCGGTGGAAAGACCGCCGGACGCGAGATTGTCATTGCGCAGGATGGCCCGTACCGTGAATGTGAGCGTCTGCCCGGCGACCACCACGGTCACCCGGTCACCCGGGTGGGCATTCAGGCTATCGGCCGCTTTTTGATTGAGATAGGCTTCGTTGGCCGCCAGCGTGCCGAGCGTGACGGACGAGCCGCTGGTCGTGGTCAAGCCGCCGAAAGCGCGTGAGTACGTCGCGGGGAATGCCTCTAGCAAGCTGCCGGCTTTCGTCTGGCCAGACGTGAGGTCTTGCAGGGGCGCGCCGGTAATCAAGGCCGTCATGGATCCATCGGCTTTGGGGTTGGCGGCGACGTTCGCCTCGATCGTCGCGGCCGTCCTGGCGGAGATGGGGCCCATGCCGTTCACGAGGGCCTCGCCGCCGATGCCCCCCGTGTGAAATACGGCTTCGTCCACGGTGCCGAGGCCGGCCACGGCGGAGGCGCGCACGGAATAGCTGATGGTATCGCCCGTCCCGAAAGCGCTGGTAATGATCACCGTACTGAGCATCAGGCCGACGACGATCAGGATGGTCTGCGCCCGCCGGCGCGGGATATTGCGCAGCGCCAGCTTGAACAGCAGGCGATTCCGCACGGCCAGGATGGCCACTCCGGCGGTGACTAGCAGAAATACGCCGAGCAGCACGAACATGATACTGTCCATCGACAGGCCAAATAAGGTTTTCATCGGCTACCTCTCCATTGGGCAGGCGCGCCCGTACTCTCTCTAGGGTTGCTACTAGTGGGTCGTGCCGCATGTCATTGAGATTGTCGCGCGGGCCTCCGACCGCGGTCGGAGGCCCGCGTGCGCCAGGCTGGACCAGGTTCAGCCGGTCATGCCGCGGGCGCCTGGGCCAGAGCGCTGGTCATGCCGCGGGCGCCCATGCCCAGCCCGGCATCCTCGATATGGCCGTCCCGCATGCGTACGATGCGATTCGCCCGTTCGCCCACCTCTTGGGCGTGGGTGACGACCACGAAGGTCTGTCCCTGCTCCTTGTTCAGCCGGCACATCAGCTCCATGATGGCGTTGGCCGACTCGGAGTCCAGCGCCCCGGTCGGCTCATCAGCCCAGACGATGGCCGGGTTGTTCACCAGGGATCTCGCCACGGTCACGCGCTGGCGCTGGCCACCGGACAGTTCAGCGGGCCGATTCTTGATCCGATCAATCAGCCCCACCTGGTCGAGGGCGGCAATGGCCCGCTTCCGGGCCTCCCCCGAGCGTACACCGCTCACCAGCAAGGGTAATTCCACGTTCTCCACCGCGCTGAGCACGGGCAGCAGGTTATAGGTCTGGAAGATGAAGCCCATGCTCCTGGCGCGGTACTCCGTCTTCTGGTTGTCGCTCAACTCGCGCAGCGAGGTGCCGGCGATGCGGATCTCACCGCTGTCGAAGTCGTCCAGTCCCGACAGGCAGTTGAGCATGGTGGTCTTGCCGCAGCCGGACGGTCCCATGATCGCCACCATCTCGCCCTGCCGCACGGCGAAGTTCACGCACTTGAGGGCGTTCACCGTCACCGTACCGGCGGTATAGGTCTTGCGGAGCGCTCGCGCTTCAATGATCAAATCCACTGTTCTGTCCTCTCGTTTCTGTAACTACTACCAAGCGGTCCGAGACCCACGCTCGTTGCGTTCCCGCGAGCGCCAGGTCCGCGCCCGATCGCTATCTGCCTTGGCGAGGCATCCGTCGGGAAAGCTGGTCCCATACCCCGTGGTCTGGCGGGGGCGCCCGCTGCGCGCTCTTGCCGCCATGAGTCTGCTGGGCGATACCTTGCCTCCACGATTGGCGTGCCTGAGACATGGTCTTCGTTCCTTTCAGTCGCGAGCGGGTCTATCGGGGGGATGAACACTGAGGCTGGCGTGAACCCCTACGGGATCAGCCGGCCCGACCGCACCAGCCAGCGGATGAAGCGCAGGCGCGCGGCTTCCCGTGGCGTGAACAGATCGCGGTCCTGTTGATAGCGAGCGCGCAGGTCGCGCAGCGTTCGCAATTCTCGCGCATTGAAGACGGGACCCGAGGTTTTGGTGGTCTGCGTTGGAGTGGCCATCGTTTTCCCTCTCATCATCTGGCTCGCCGCTTCCAGTTAGGAACGCCTTGACGACCCTGTCACTAGCCTGGACCACGGCGAGCGCCGCCACAACGTCAGAAAGGCGAGGCATGGCCTAGGTATTTGTGCCCGGAAGCTGGTCACGTTGCGCTTGGCCGCGCGACTAACGGGCCGTGGGGAGACACGGGTGGAATGGGCCGACGTAGCAAGGGCGCGGGCATGCTCAGCGCCATGCCGAGGGAGCGTCGTCGCCATTCATGACCCTGGTATCCGCCGGCACCTACGCCTCGGCTGGTGCTGCCTCCGGGTCGTGGAGGGGTAGGCGGACCACGAGGAAGGTTCCTACCTCAGGCCCGGCCGCCGATCCAGGTGCCACTGTCATCTGACCGCCGAGTCCCTCTACGCGCTCGCGCAAGCCGCGAATGCCATAGCGGCCGGCGGCGCTCTCGGGATCAGCGGGCATGCCGGCCGGTGGCGCGATACCGACGCCATCATCCTCAACCGTCATCTCAACCCAGCCGGGCACGAAGCGGAGATGAACCGCGGCCTGGCGCGCCCGCGCATGGCGCGCCACGTTCGCCAACGCCTCCTGCGCCACGCGGTAGAGGGCATCCTCGTGCCCGGTAGGTAGGGTACAGGTGTCCGGTATGTCCACGTGTATGGTGAGCCCCGTGCGTTCCTCCATGGCCACGGCATGGTTGCGTATTGCTATGAGGAGACCCTCGCCCCGCAATTGCGCCGGACGGAGTTCGAACAGCAGCGCGCGCATTTCCGAGAGCGTGCTCTGGGCCAGATCGCCGACCATGGTCAACGCGCGCTCGAGGCGGGCAGGATCGGTACGGGTGCGTGGATTCGTGGCGGCACGGGCCGCCAGATTGAGACTGAAGAGGCTCTGAGTCACGGAATCGTGCAGGTCGCGGGCCAGGCGCGTCCGCTCCTCGAGTACCGCAAGATCATGGCTTTGCGCGTAGAGCCGGGCATTCTCTATCGCGACCGTAGCCTGACCCACGACGGTCCGTAATACCCGCAACTCGGCCTCGGGGAGCGGCCGCGGCTCGGCCGTCAAGCAGAGCAGCACTCCCTGGCTACGCCCCAACAACACCAGGGGCACCGCCGTCGCCGCCTCCCATCCTTCCCGCAGGCATGCCTGAATGAGCAGCACGACATCGGGCGACGGTGCTGGCGAGTCCGACGCTTGCGCGATCCGCCGCCACTGAATGGTGTTCTCCTGGAGGGCGCGCCTGAAGGCAAAGGGGTAGGTGCTTGCTGTCCCGCCCGGCGCGCGTATCGATACATCCTCCATCCCATCTGGCTGTGGGATCGGAGTCGCCGCGATGGCCTGGCTCAGCAACTCGCGCGTATCTGGCCGCATGCCATGGGAGCCGCGTAACAGCAGATGGCGCCGTTCCCCCGGTCCAGCCCCGCTTTCCAGCAAGGCGATGGCTGAGGCTGGGCACCCTACGATGGCGCAGATACGGGTCGCCATTTCATTGAGCGTGGTGGCCAGGGAAGGTGTCGATGTGAGCAGTTGGGCAATATCCGCCAGTCCCTCCAACTCGTGGACGCGGGTCTCCGCTGTATCGCGCAGGCGCGAGGTCAGCGCCATGCGTTCGCGCAACGATTGCACCATTCGGCCCAGCGATCTGGCCAACGACGCGATCTCGTCGTTGCCATCTATCGGCATCTGCTGGTCGAGATCGCCGCCGGCAACTGCCGCCGCCGTTAGCTCGAGCGCGGAGAGCCGTCTGGTCAGGCCGCGGCTCAACCAGATGCCCACGCCCGCGCCGATCGCCGCCACCGCCAGTCCCACCAGCAGCAGAACCCTGGTCACGTTGGTGATTGCGTCGTAGACGTCGCTCAGCGGCTGGACGACCTCGATGCCGCCGCCAACGTGACCGTCGGTGCCCACAATGGGAACGACGCCCGAGAGTACCGCCCGCCCATCCTCCTGCTGATTCGTGATCTGGCCGGTCACGATTGGGCTAAGCGCACCGACTACACAGGCATGTGAGGCGGGAACCGGTGCTTGCACGAGGAGGGAGGCGAGGGCGCCGGCTGGCCGCAAATGCACCGTGGCCTGTACGGCCTGGCCGATCTTGGTGGCAAACAGGCTGTCCATCTGGCGTCCGACGCTCACCGCGCCCACCAGCCGGCCAGGACCGTCATAGAGTGGGAGGGTCACACGCAACGCGGAACCACCGCTCAGCGGGCCAGAATCCTGCTCCGTCCCACAGTTCTCGCGTCCTTGTAGTGCCGCATGGATGGAAGGACGAGCCGCCAGGCTATCCCCGTGGGACAGCGGATATTCCATCCGTACCACCACGCGGCCCCGCGTATCGACAATGTCCAGGCGATCCACGGTCAGGTCGGCGTAATATGGCTGGAGGCTGAGAATCAATGCAACCCGGTCGCCCTGGCCCAGGGCCGTGGACACGGCGCTATCATCTTGAATGAGCCGCGCCGCGCCACGCAGATCGTTCTGCTGTGTATTGTAGTAGCTAGCCGCTCCGGCCATTTGTTGGGCAAGTTGACGTTGCGCTCGATCCGAAAACTCCTTCCGCAAGAGGAGGAACGAGCCGAGCAGTGAGAGCGCCACGGCCGCCGCGACCAGGAGAGCCACGGCCAATGGGAGCCGGCGGCGCAGCGACGACCAGCCACGGACGTGCCGCGGAGGAAAAGCGTGCCCATGCAGGCGCAGGCGGCGCGTTGTCCGCGATTCCTCGTTTCCTGGCGCCGCGACATCCGCCGGTTCGGTGGAGCGAGATGGGACATCCATGACCGGTTACGAGGCGCCGACGTGTACATGTGACCAGTCGGGTACGACCACGCCGCCGCCCGCTACCCGCAACCCGGTCACCGTGCTCCGGATCAGAATGCCCGCCAGTGGATTGGCGATGGGGATCGTGGCGGCATCCTGCATGGCCAGCGCTTCGGCGGAACGGTAAAGGGACAGTCGCCGCGGCGTATCACCGACCAGCCGATCGGCAAGGCCGACCAGCCGATCAAACCGCGCGTTACTCCAGCCACCGTTGTTGTTATGGCTACCCGTGCGCAGAAGCTGGGTCAGAAAGTTCTGCGGGTCAGGCCAGTCCGCGGTCCAGGCGACCGGCGCGATCTGAAACGCCAGCTTGGTCAACTGCTGGTTGTAGGTATTATGATCGGCCTGCGTAATGCTCACGTTGATGCCCAGGACATCATGCCACTGCCGCGCCACGGTACTGGCCAGAAGCAAGTTCTGGGTCCCTTCGTCCGCGCTGAAGACGAGGGCGGGAAAGCCGCGGCCACCGGGGTAGCCTGCTTGCGCGAGGAGGGCGCGGGCCAGCGCGGGATCGTAGCGCGCACCCCGCGGATGCAGGTCGTAGCCGGGCATGCCCGGCGGCAACATTCCGTCCGTGGCCCGCGCGAGCGTGCCAAACACAGTCCTCACCAGCGGCGGCTTGTTCAGGGCATGGGCCAGGGCCTCCCGCACGCGTCCCCGATCGAGGGGGGCATGTCGCTCGTTGAGCATCAGGAACGTGGTGGCAAGCATTGGCGAGCGGTGGAATTGGGGGTCGCCGTCGACGCGATACACCTGGTCCGCCGGGAACGCAATTGATCCCATGACGTCGAGCCCTCCGGTCTGGAAGAGTTTGAAGGCCGCCGTGGGCTCCGGGACGAAGACAATGGAGAGCGCCACGCGCGGGCGCGGTCCATAATAGTAGGGGTTCGGGACGAGCTGTAGGGATTGGTCGTGCTGCCAGTGTTGCACGATAAAGGGGCCCGTGCCCACGGCGTGCTCGGTCCAGAGGCTGCCCTGCTGCTGGATACGCCGTCGCGGCACAATCGCGGCATCGGGCTGCCCGAGGCGGGCCAGAAATGAACCGGTCGGCGTGCTCAGGGTGATGCGCACGACAGTGGGGCTCAGCGCCCGCACGCCGCTGAGTGCGCTGCTCCGGCCCGCACTCCGTGCCGCGGCTCCCTCAATAGTACCGAGTACATACGGATTGGAGGTGTGGCCGAAGGCGGGGCTCAGGGCGCGGTCGAGGGAATAGACGACGTCGGCAGCGGTGACTGGGGTACCGTCACCAAAACGCAAGCCGGGCCGTAACCAGAAGGTGTAGGTCCGCCCATCCTTACTCACCGCCCAACGATTGGCCGCTGCCGCGACCATGGTCAGGTCAGGCCCCTGGCGCACGAGCCCCTCGAAAATAAAGCCAATGGCCAGGCGCGCGTTCTCATCGCCAATTGACGCGGGGTCGAGTGTTACCAGATCAGCCACCCCTTCATCTGCCCAACGCAGTATCGGGAGGCCCGCGGCATGCGCGGCATGGAGAGATGATCCAATTGGCAACACGAGCAGCAGACAGCACACGCCGTGGCACAGTAGACGGCGGATATGCTCCGTGCGACGGAGTACGGACGTGACGGCGGTTACGTACAAAAAGGGCTCCCTTCCAACCTGAAGAGGTGGCAGGCCGCGGTATATGGCGCGAATCGCGATACTACGCGAAGCAGAACTACGGCCCATCCTCGAGGGTGACGAGATTATGCCTCAAGGCATAGATGACTGCCTGGGTACGGCTGGTAAGGCCCAGCTTGCCCAGTATATTTCCGACGTGCCCTTTCGCCGTCTTCTCTGTCACCCCAAGCTCCCGAGCAATCACTTTGTTGGCCGCGCCTTGAGCCAGCAGGGCGAGCACCTCACGTTCGCGCTCGGTGAGCGGCTCCACAAGCTCGGGCGTTTTTGGCTTGCTCATCGCCCGCATGAGCCGGCGAGCGACCGTCGGGTCAAGATGGACTTCCCCTTGTCGGGCCGCGCGGATGGCGGCCACGATCTCGGTGGGGTCGGCGCTCTTGAGGACATACCCGATCGCGCCAGCCTGTATCACCGCGGTAACCTGGTCGTCCTCGACAAAGCTGGTCAGCACGATAACGTCGACATCCGGCGCGGCGGCTTTGATGCGGCGTGTCGCCTCAACGCCGTCGACGGCAGGCATCGCGAGATCCATGAGCACGATGTCCGGGCGCAGGTCCAACGTCAGGGTCAGCGCCTGGACCCCGTCCTTTGCTTCGCCTACGACCTCTATGTCCTCGTACCCTTCGAGGAACAGGCGCGTGCCCGCGCGTACTATCGCATGGTCGTCGACCAGCAACACACGGCTCATCCCCTCGATCGACACGGTCAGCCTTCTTCCCGCCGGCGTTGGCCGAGACCGGCGCTCTCCCGCACAGTCTAGCACATCGCTGGCCGGAGCACGGGCCTCGGGAATATGTGACAGCCGGGTACAAAGTCGTGGCCGCGTCCAGGCCAAACGGCGCGGCCTGAAGCGCGACCAATTGCTCGGGGCCGTGCCCGTCTTCGGGGCCTGTTGTCGGAGCGACGGTGGACATACGGTAGGGATGCGGCACATACACGCGGCGATGTAGGCGAATTACGGTTGTTTTCGCGCTCAGTTCATGGGCCTGGCATGCGGAGAGGAGACTCCTTTGGCGCTCGCGACATGGTGGCAAGGCGATCCCGATATGAAGATCACCCCAGTGCCGAACTTTCAGGCACGGCTGGCTGATCACCCCGAGCAATTGGCCCGAATCAATCACCTGGGGATCGGCGAAGTGTCGGAACGGAGGCGCGCGGGCCATCGCCCGTACGTTGGCTACGTCGGTGCCACCGCGGTGACCTATGGTTGGGTGGCGACTCGCACAGCCGCTATCGGAGAGCTTAGCCTCGTGTTCACCATACCTGCCGGTGACCGCTATTTGTGGGATTTCGCGACCTTGCCGGAATGGCAGGGGAGAGGGCTCTATCCGTGCCTGCTACACGCGATCGTGCGGATCGAGGACGCGGATCGGTTCTGGATCATCCACGCCCCCGAGAACATGTCCTCGGACGTGGGGATACAGACAGCGGGCTTTCAAGATGTGGGGCAGCTCTCGTTCCGGCCTGACGGCAGCGTAGGACTTATTCCGGCCGCGCAACACGCCAGGGCGCGGTTCGGCGCGGCCCTCCTGGGCGTGCCGCTTCTCGAAGGGGGACTCAGCCCTTGCCCGCGTTGCGTGGATCGCATCGCATGCGCCTGCAAGTTGGACCCAGAGTAAGGAGAGATCACCATGAAAGCAATTCCGGGTGGGATCATACCGTAGCCCGTGACGCGCCTTACTCCGTATGTCCGTGATGGCCACTGGGTCCCATCGGCAGCCGCTGGTCGTGATCGCCGCCCTCCATCTGCTCCGGAGGCATGCTCATCATGCGCAGCATGGCCGGGCCGCCCGTGCGCAAGAACCGGACGACCAGGGCCGCCGCCACCACGAGGAAGACGAGGTTGAGCCCGCTGGTGTAGTTCCAGCTCGGTCCCTCGGTGATCACGCGCACGGCCCGGTTCGTGGGGATCAGCCCGAGGGCGCCGAAGACCAACTCTACCACGTAGCCGGCGGCCGCCATCGTGATGTAGAAGGTGCCGAGAATATACAGGGCGACTCGACCGCCGTAGTAGCGGCGGTAGATGTCGAGGACCGGCAGCACGATCAGGTCGGCAAAGATGAACGAGACGACGCCGCCGAAGCTGATGCCGCCCCGCCAGAGCACGGCCGCCAGGGGTACGTTGCCGACCGAGCACACGAAGCTTAAAATGGCGACCAGCGGCCCGACGAGCGGCCCCTCGATCTTGGCGAGCGTCGGGTGGGCGGTCAGGAAGAAGGCTTGCCAGACATGGGCCGGAATCCAGGCGGCGAGCGCCCCCGCGATGAGGAAGCCGAGCACGATGTCCACCCAGACCGAGGCCCAGTCCATCACGAACAGATGGCTGATCGCGGTGAAGCCGCGCCGGCTCAGCAGCCGCGCGAGGAACGAGCCGCCGCCCTCGACGCTCATGTCCATCGCGGCATGCCCCTCCATGCGCCCGCGCGCGCCGCGTTCCGCCTGCTCCCGCGCCAACTGGACCAGGCGCGGCGTGAGGGTGAGGCGGAAGATCAGGGCGATGAGGATCACCATGATGAGGCCGCCGAGATACTCCGCGGCCATGAACTGCCAGCCCATCAGGACAATCAGGATGATCCCGAGTTCGATCACCAGATTCGTCGAGGCCAGCTCGAAGACCATCGCGCTGGTGAAGCTCGCGCCCTTGCGGAAGATGGAGCGGGCCAGGGCCACGGCGGCGTAGGAGCAGGAACTCGACGCGATGCCGAAAAGCGAGGCCAGGGTGAGGCTGCGCGGCGAATCATCTCCGAGCAGCTTGGCCATGGTCCGATGGGAGACCAGCGCCTGCACCACGGCCGACAGGCCGAACCCCAGCACGAGCGGCCAGAGGACATCCCAGAACATGTCAAAGGCTTCGCGAAGCGCGTCGCCGAGCGCGTGGAGCACGTCCATATCCCCATCCTGTTCCGCTAGCCCGAACCTCGGCGGGTCATCGGACAGTCTTCTCCTACCCTGTTGTTTCCGCGG
>DATBTL010000246.1:0-67533 GCA_036559345.1 Chloroflexota bacterium
CGCAAGGCGGAGGATGACGCTGTCGGGGACGGCAATGGGATCGACCAGAAACGTCCCCAGATACCGGACGGTGCAGAGTTGCAGGGCAAAGCCGAGCCGGTTGTGCGCGCCGCGCCGCTGGCGAAGGAGCGCAAGGTCAAAGTCATTCAGATAGAAGCAGCGGGCGAGATCAGATGCCGACGGTTCCCGAGTGTAGCAGCCATAGCGACGTTCCTGCTCCGCGGTGAGAAAATCAACCGGCATGGACCTAGCAGCCTCGTTCGGGGGAGTAATGCTGCTAGAATAGACGTTATCACAACAATCTCGCTAGGCGTTCTCTGGATAACCCAGCGAGAATTCCAGGCCAGGTCCTATCGTTATCACAAGAATGGGTGGCGCTCGATGATCATCCCGCACCCGCGAGCCCAGGATCACTCGCTCCAAGGGCTGATCGATGCCTTTCTCGCCGACCTGGAACACATGAATCGCGCACTGCATACGCGCCGTGCCTATGCATCGGATCTGGCGCGCTTTGCTTCCTTTTATACGGGTCCGGCCGACGGCATCACTGCCGAGGTGCTCCGTGCCTTCTTTGCCTCGCTGACGGACTTGCAACCGGCGACCCGTGCACGCAAGCAGGCGGCACTGGCCAGCTTTCTGACGTGGGCCTATCAGGAAGAACTGATCGACGCCACGCCGATGGCACGCGTCACGCGGGTCAAACTCGACCCGCCCAATCCGCGCGGTGTCGACCCCAAGCAGGTGCGGGCCATTCTCGCAGCGATTCCCAGGCGGCAGCGCCGCGATCATCTGCTGTTCCACCTGATCGCCACGACGGGCCTGCGTATCGGCGAGGCGCTCGCATTGTATGTGGGAGACTTGGACCTCACGATCGACGACGAGCACCTCCGCGTACTCGGCAAGGGCAATCGGCCGCGCACGATCCTCCTCGATGACCCACGTGTGGTGAAGGAACTGCGTGCGTATCTGAAGCTGACGCGCTACACCCATGGGCCGCTCTTTCGCGCGGAAGAGAACGGTCGCGGCGGACCAGTACGGTATCAAACGATCCAGGCGCGCTGGCAAGGCTACTGTGAGGCTGCTGGCGTTACCTGTACGCTCCACCAACTGCGACACACCCATGCCACGCAGTTGGTCAATGCTGGGGTGGGCTTGGCCACCATCCGCAAACGGCTTGGGCACAAGAACCTGCAGACGACGCTGCGGTACGCAGAACAGACCGACGCGACCGCTGACGCGGAAGTGCGCGCATGGCGCCGGAGATCGAGTCAGGGGTAAAGCCAGGATAGGTGTACGAGTAGGACATAGCGGACCTCCTGTGTGGTCTCGTCGTCCTCCAGCGCGTAGGGAGCGTTTGCTGGGTTGATGCGTGCTCATGCACAAGGTTGTTGTTCGAGGTTCTACGGCATTTTCTGCGGACCATCGGCGATGGACGGAACGCACCAGAGGGTGGCGACACCGCACTACAACGAGAAAAGGGGAAACGGAATGAGTACTGCTCAAGAGCTTCACGTCGTCCTTGGAGCGCGCGGCGGCGTGGGCCAGGCAGTCGTACGCCTGCTGGCTGAGCAAGGCAAACTCGTGCGTGCGGTCAGCCGTGGGAAGGCGGAGGCGCTCGTCGGCGGTGAACCGGTCGCGGCAGACCTGTTGCAACGGGATCAGGCAGACGCCGTCTGTCAGGGAGCGTCCGTCGTCTATCACTGCGCCGGCGTTCCCTACAACATTTGGGCAACCGCCCTCCCTACCATGCTGGAGAACACTATCGCTGGGGCAAGTGCTGCGGGAGCGCGGCTCGTGTACGCCGATAACTGCTACATGTATGCGCCCACCGCGCAGCCAATGACGGAAGATCTGCCCTATGCGCCCGTGACACGGAAGGGCAGGCTGCGGCAGCAGCTTGCCGAGGCGCTGATTGCCGCACATACACAGGGACAGGTGCGCGCCGTCATCGGACGCGCCACCGATTTCTATGGCCCGGGGGTTGTCACCTCGACGATAGGCGAGCGCTTTTTCACGGCACTGCTGGCGGGCAAGCGAGTCGAATGGCTGGGCAAGCTGGATCAGCCGCACGCCATGACCGTCGTGGACGATTTCGCGCGCGTGTTGATCACGCTGGGCAGCCGAGAGGAAGCGCTCGGCCAGGTGTGGCACGTGCCGACGGCCGAAGCACTGACTGGGCGGCAATACATCGCCCTAGCCGCTGACATAGCGGGCGTTATGGCCCGGCCGATGGCCGTCTCCGCCATGCTGCTTCGCCTGGTTGGCCTCTTCAACCCCCTGCTCCGCGAACTAGGCGAGATGCGGTACGAATTTGACGCGCCGTATCTGATCGACGGGAGCAAGTATCTGCGCGCCTTCGGTGGTACGCCAACGCCCCACGACGAGGGCATACGCCGGACGGTTACGTGGTATCGGGGGCGCGTGCCTAGCCCGGCACGCGTGGCATAGGCCGACCTGTGACGAGTAACGGATCGGATCATCGGCATGGGTCTTGGCGGGTGATTTCCCTTAGATAAGGCTCAAATCCAGGCGATCCAGCTTGGCAGTTTCGCTACCCCTACCAGAGGGATTGGCTTCCAAAGTGTCAAGCATGTTTGAGCCATACCTTAGCGTGCGTTTTCGTTCCAATGATTGTCACGGGTGGATCTGGTAGCCAGGCGGCAGGCGGAGACGATTACCGCGGGCGAGTGAGATGACCGAGCACTCCCGTGGGCTCGACCGCGAGGATTGGCGAGTGCGCGAAATCCCTGGTGTTCCGTGTGACAATCAGGGCAAGTCCGGCGGCCTGCGCGCTGGCGATCTGGACATTGTCCTCGAAGTCGCCGCCAGGCAAGGAAAGCGCCGCGGACAGGATGGCCCGATTCACGGCGAGAATGCCGAATGCTTGGAGACATGCCTCCATCGCTTGATGCGCCCGGTCGATACCCACGAGTTTTCGGCAGACATAGTAGATATCGGTCAGAGCGGAGGCAGACAGGTACGCTACCAGGTGCCCGGCATCGTGCGCGTCCCACATCGGTTGCGCGTCGTGTAACCAGGGGTGGCGGGCGAGCAGGAGGTCCAGCACCACGTTCGTGTCGACGAGAACGTGCAGGGTATGGGCGGATGGCTGGCCCATCGTGTCCCCTGGGCTAGCCATACTTCTCCACGCGGCGCTCGTCGAGCCACCGCGCGACCTCCTCATCGGAGGGCGGCGGATGCCCGGTTGCCGCCAGACCAGCCAACTGCCGCCATGAAGGAGGCCGGGCCGTCGCGGCACGCATGGATGCGTGCTCGAGGATCAGATGGGCAAGCGCCACCTGATCCTCGACCGGCCACGTCTCGATTTTGCGCAGAATCTCCTGCTGAGCCGTGATTGGCGTTGTCATGGGTTTGCCCACGTTCTCAGTACTGTCTCCAGCTCACCAGAACATCCATCCACATGCACCAGAAGGAGGGACCGTACCATTGGGTCCAACCAAACGCGGATATTCTCTCGTCACCAGCATACCAGCTTCCCGACCCCTAGCGGGGAGCCCACGGCTGGTGGTGGGATGCATGACGGCCTTGCGACGGGCGAGGGTCTTTTCCACTCCGCGATAAATCGGCGTCCCTCGGCGAGGGTTACCCCCGATAAGAGCAGTTATCAGGGGTTGGGCATGGTATGCTGGACGCGTCGCATGCACATGAAAGGCCGCCGATGTCCACCACCGCCCCGTCCCTCGCCGCCCCATTAACCGCGCTCCTGCCCGCCGTGGCCGGCGATGCCCTGGGCCAGGCGCGTGCCTGGGCCGACCTGGCCTCCGACGAACGGCGCCGCCGAGCCAGCGCCGCCGCCGTGGCTCACGACGGCAGGGCCCTGGCCGCGTTGGCCGATGCCTACCTCACCTTGCGCGGCAGCGCCGGGGCCACGGTCAGCGCCCATACCCGTCGGGCCTACCGGACCGGCATCCTGGCCCTGGTGGCGGCCTGGCGCGAGGAAAACCTGCTCCACCCTGGGCAGGAGGCGGCCGCCATCTGGCTGCGCGCCCTGGAGACCGGCGGGGCCAGTCCCAGCACGGCGCGGGTGCGCCTGGCCGGGGGGCGGCTGCTCTACCGGGCTCTCCGCTGGACACGGGCCACCGCCGCCGACCCCTTTACCGACACGCGGGCGGCGCCCGACCGCACCGCGCCCTGGGATAAACGCAGTCCCTATACTCCCGAGGAGATAGCCCAACTGCTCGGCGCCGCCTCCGTGCGCGACCAGGTGCTCGTCTTGCTGGGCGCCCATGCCGGCCTGCGGGTGGCGGAGGCATGCGCCGTGCGGTGGGAAGCCGTCGACCTCGCGACTGGGCGGCTGGTGGTAGAGGCCGGCAAGGGCGGCAAACGCCGGGTAGTGCCGCTTTCGGGGTCACTTCGGGCGGCCCTCCTCGCCCTCGGGCCTGGCAAGGGAGAGGAGCGAGTGGCGCCGATCACCGCGGACGTGGTCCGGGAACGGATCGAACGGTTGGCGAGGAAAGCTGGGCTGCGCTACCGCGGCTATCATGCCCTGCGCCACGCGGCGGGCACGCGGGCCGCCCGCGAGGGCCTGGGTTTGGAAGGGATTGCCACCTTCCTCGGGCACAGCAACGTACAGACCAGCCGCATTTATCAGCACTGGGCGGATGAGTCGGTACGGCAGACCGTAAGCGCCTGGTGACGCATCGACCGGCAATCGAGATACGCGCTCGGCACGCTCCCCGCGATACTGTTATCAGTCTTGGCGCCTGGTGACCGGGCGATCCGCCGGCGTCTTGGCGGATCGCGGCCGGGATTAGAGAACCCGCAGCCGCGCGATGGCCTCGCGATCCCACGCGATGCCCAGGCCGGGCTCGGAGGGCGCGATGGCATGGCCATCGACGATCGCCACCTCCCGTGTAGTCACCGCCCGCAATTGCGGAATGTATTCGACGTAGAGAGCGTTCGGGACCGCGGCGGCCAGGCTGACGTGTAGCTCCATCAGAAAGTGCGGCGCGACCTGCACGTTGAACGCTTCAGCCAGATGGGCGGTTTTCAACCAGGGCGTGATGCCACCGATGCGCGCCGCGTCCACTTGCACGATCGTTGCCGCCCCGGCGGCAAGATATTCCCGGAAGTGGCTGAGCGAATAGATGCTCTCACCAACCGCGATCGGCACGCTGGTGGAGGCGGCGAGTTGGACGTGCCCCGTGAGGTCCTCGGCTGGGAGCGGCTCCTCGAACCAATAGACATCGGCCTGCTCCAACATGCGCGCCCAGCGTCTGGCCCTCGCCACGGTCATCGACTGATTCGCGTCGACCATAATGTGCATTCGAGGGCCGACCGCCGCGCGCACCGCCGTCAAACGCTCCGCGTCCTCGGCCAGATGTGGTTTGCCGACCTTGAGCTTGACTCCTGGCCAGCCTTGCGCCTGGGACCGCAGCGCTCCCGCCACCAATTGTTCGGTCGAAAGATGCAGCCAGCCGCCTTCCGTGTCATAGAGCGGTACGCTCGGACGGGCGCCCCCAGCCACCATCCAGAGCGGTTGACCGGCCGAGAGACAGCGGAGATCCCACAAGGCGGTATCTACCGCGGCCAGGGCCAGACTGGTGATCGCCCCGACCGCCGTGGCATGGGTCGCCCAGAAGAGTTTCCCCCAGAGCGCCTCGACCTGACGGGCGTCCTCACCGAGCAGAAGATCCAGGAGATCGGTGCGCAGTAAGGCAAGGACGGCCCGCCCGCCGGTCCCGATCGTATAGGAATAGCCCGTCCCCGTGAGGCCAGCCTCGGTTTCAATCTCAACAAAGATCGTTTCCTGTTTCAGGAATGATTGGATGGCATCGGTACGTTGGGTTTCAACCGGGATGTCGCACAGATAGGCTTCGGCTCGCACGATCCTTGACATGGTGTCTTGTTCCTCCGTCACGGTCATCCCGCAGGTGGTCCGGTGAATGGCGATTCGTGATTCCGCGTCACGACATGCCCCAACGGCGGGCACTTGATGGCGAGCGATCAATCGGTATGAAAGACCTCGGGGACGGACGTCCACCACTCGTCCGGCTTAGCGCCGGCGAGCGGCTGCTGCATCGGCTTGCAAAGCGCCCACCATTCCTGGGTCTTGGGATCGGCGGCCATTTTCGCCATGTCCGCCGGGTAATCCTGGCCGTGATACTCAAAATAGGCAATCAGCATCGTGTCGTGCCGGTAGATCGAGTAGTTCCGCATGTTGCAGTCCCGAATGGTGGCCAGCACCTCCGGCCACACCGCCGCGTGAAGCCGCTCGTACTCGGGGATTTGGTCCCCCTTGATCCCGATCAGTTGACAATAGCGTTGCATGCGCCCCTCCGCTTAGATGTGGTAGATACGCTCGGCGGTCCCGCCCAGCACCGCGGCGATCTCTTGATCGGTCCGCCCGGCCAGGGCGCGATTCGTCTCGGCCCATACCCGCCCGTAGTCGCCAGCTAGCACGCACACCGGCCAGTCGCTCCCGAACATCAGGCGATCAGCGCCAAAGCAATCAAAGGCATGATCGATAGAGGGCTTGAGGGTCGCCGCCGACCAGTTTTCGGGGTCGGCGGCGGTATTGAGACCGGAAATCTTGGCATGGACGTTCGGGTACCGGGCGGCCTCGGCCAATTGGCTCGCCCACGGCTCCATCACTCCGGCTTTGATCGGCGGCTTGGCCAGATGATCGATAACCAAGGTGAGCTCGGGGAAGAGCGACGCCAGGGTGGGCACGTGCTTCAGATGGTGCGGGAAGACGGCAACTACCTCGAAAATGAGCTTGCGGTCCGCCACGGTTTGCAGCCCGCGGAGCACCTGGCCCTGCACCACCCAATCGGGATCCGGCTCGTCATGGATCAAGTGGCGGATGCCGCGAAACTTCGGGTGTTCCCGGTAACGGTCGAGCGCTTCCGCCGCCTCAGCTGGTTTCAGGAGCGGTGCCCAGCCGATTACCGCCCCGATCCAGGGGTACTGGTCGGCCTGCCGCAGCATCGCGTCGGTATCCTCGTAGGAGTTCGCCGCTTGCACGAGGACGGTGGCGTCTATGCCCGCGGCGTGGAGTTGAGGCTCCAACTCAGGTGGCGCATAGGTGCGGAATAGTGGTCCAAATTCCGAGGTTAACCATGGGTAGGTACCGGTTTCCAGATTCCAAAAGTGTTGGTGGGTATCGATCTTCCTGGTGGCCATCACGCTACTCCACCGGCGCTATGCCGCTGCTTGCGGGAACGATTGCGAAATATAGGGTTGGCGAGCGCACCCAAGACTTGCACACGCTATGAACGAGGAGTCTGACATGCGTCTCCTTGGGCCCGTCTTCTATCGTTGAGCGCGGAGCCATGGTAACATAGTTTTGCAATCGTTACCAATAGAATGGTCCGGCGGATCGCGGGCCGGCTACCTGTCGCGACCGCCAGGCGCGCGGATGATACGGGAGGGTGCATGGGCGTCACGCTGAAGGAGCTTTCGGACAGCCTGGGGCTCTCCACATCCACGGTGTCGCGAGCCCTGAGCGGTCGGGAGTTCAAGCGGGCGTCCACCCGTGCCCAGGTGACGAGGATTCTGACGCGGGCGGGGGAGCTTGGCTACGAGCCCAATGGCCTGGCCCGGAGCCTCAAGACGAAGCGCCGCCGGGTAATCGGACTCATCTTACCGGACATCATGAACGACTACTACGCGGCGGCGGCCACCCAGGTTCAGGCGACCCTGGCAGCGGCCGGCTATCAGGTCATTCTCTGTGTCACGGGCGACGACCCGGCGATCGAAGCGGCGCAGCGGCGCCTCCTGCGAGAGGAGCGCGTGGCGGGGATGGTGGTGGTGCCGAGCCCCCAACTGGGACCCGCCCATGGCATGCCAGGCCTCCGGTCCGCCATGCCGGTGATCGAGTTGGTTCGCCACGGCGTTAATTCGCGGGACGACGCGGTATTGATTGACGATGTGGATGCCGGAAGGCAAGGTACGGAGCACCTGCTCGGTCTCGGGCATCGCCGGATCGCGGTCCTGACCGGACCAAGTACGTTCAGTACGTCGCGCCTCCGTCTCGATGGCTATCGCCAGGCGCTCGGGCAAGCGGGAGTCTCGATCGATCCGGCGATCATTCAATCCGGCCCCTATCGGCGGGATGCGGCGCGCGTGGCGACCAGCGCCCTGCTCGGAGGGCGCGACCGGCCGACCGCCCTCATCGCCACCAGCAACGAATTGGTGATCGGCGCCTTGCAGGCGCTCGCCGCCCAGAACCTCCGCGTACCGGAGGACATCTCGCTGGTCGGTTTCGGCAACGCCGACTGGTTCGCGTTGCTTCGGCCCGCGCTCACCACGCTCGCGTTGCCCATCCAGGAAATGGCCATGGCGGCGGCGCACCTGTTGTTGAAACGGATCCGTCTGCTCGACGGCCCCAATTCCGCCTACGACACGGCGCCTATCGTCGCGCGCTACCAGGCGCAACTGATCACGCGCGAGTCAACCCGCCCCCTGGCCGTTTCCTGAAGTGGGTTGGCGAAGGACCGGCCGCGGCCTGCCTATTGGCCTTGCAAGCTGCCGCCCAGCAGCCCGGCCGCCCAGTATTTTCTGACCGCGACAAACAGGATGGCCACTGGCAGGGCGATGAGGAAGGCTCCGGTGATCACGTCCATGATGCTGATCGCCGAGCCGGCCGCTGAACTTGCCTGACTGCCCAGGGCGGTCTGGGCTGCCATGTTGCCCAATCCTACCGGCAGCGGCATCAGGTCGTCTCGCGCCTCCATCAAGAAAGGGAGGAAGAAGTTGTTCCAGTTGCTGACGAAGGTGAGCATCGCCACCGTGGCCAGCACGCCACGGGAGGTTGGGAGCGCGATGAAGCCAAAGATCTGGTATTCATTGGCGCCGTCAATGCGCGCCGCCTGCATAATCTCGCCGCTGAACTGGAAACTGAAGAAGCTATAGCAGAGCCAGACACCGAAGGCGCTGGCGCTGGTCGGCAGGATCACCCCCCAGGGCGTGTTCACGATGCCGAGCTTCGAGCCTTCCAGATAGATCGGCACCGCCAGGGTGGTAGACGGAATCAACAGGGCGATAATGGTGATGAACAGCAGCGTCGTACGGCCGCGGAAGCGATACTTCGCCAGACCGAAACCGGCGGCCGCGCTGGTCACGATGACGATCGCGACGCTCGGGATCGTGTAGAGCAGCGAGTTTTTCGTCCAGGTCAGGAAGATCGAGCTGTTGTAGTTCAGCACATGGGTCACGTTGTCCCAGAGGCGAAACGACGAACCAAACCACAACGGTGACGAGGCGAATACGTCTTCCTTCGTCTTCATGCTCGCGACGATCAGCCACAGCACTGGGGCGAGAAAGTAGTAGCACAGGACGGCGAGTACCGCGGTTACCCCGAGATTGGTCAGGCGGCGGCGAAGGCGATAGTTGGTGGCCGTGGCCTGCTTTGGCGGCATTACGTTTCGCATCTCCATCGTCCCCCGTGCTAGTCGCGCTCTTGCAACTGATAGATGCCGGAACGCCAGACAAAAAGGATGGCGAAAATGGAGGCGATGAAGAGCAGCAGCATCGCCGCCGCCGCCGCCAGGTTGAAAAAGCCGGATTGGAAGCTGATATTGTAGGCCCACATATTGGGCGTGAAGGTCGCGGATATCGATAAGGTATTCTGTAGTAGGTATGGTTCCGTAATCAAGGTCAAGACATAGCTGGTCACGCTGACCACCATCAGCACCAGGACCGGCAAGAGAAGCGGAAGCTTGATGTGCCGGACCACGCCCAGTGCCCCTGCTCCCTCGATCCGCGCCATCTCCACCAACTCTTGCGGTATGCCGGCAAGCGATGCGGTCAGCACGATCACCCACGCCCCCACGTTCTGCCACACCACGATGTTCATGATCGCGTAGGGCAAGGTGGTTGGGGTGGAGAAAAAGAGAAGATCCTGGGCGCCGATGCGGTGCAGGAGCGGACCGAACACGCTGGAATCGGGCGAGAAGTTGAATGCCCACAAAATGGTCGAGGCGGTGGCGGGAATGGCAAACGGAAGAAAGATGAGCAGCTTGATCAGGCCCTTGCCCCAGCCGGCCTTGCTATCGAGGATCAGGGCCACGACCGTGGCGATGATGCAAAAGAGCGGCGCCAAGGTGTAGACACACCGCCAAATTACCCCTGCCGCCGCCTGGAAGTCTGAGTCGTTGATCACCGCGCCGTAGTTGTTGAGGCCGACAAACTGACCGGTCTGATCGGATTGCAGGCTGTTGTACAACGAGTACAAAGCCGGGCCGAGGCTGAACGCGAAGAGCAGGATGAAGAAGGGCGCGACAAACACCCAGGGTGCTACACGGACGCCGGCCAGGGCCGAGCGCCGGTGCCTGGAGCCGGGGCGAGGGATGAGCGTTCCCTGCGTCTGAGCCGATGTGTCCGTGGTCGCCATGCGGTTGTCCCCCGTTCGACCAGGTATACCAGAACGAAGCAGCGTGCGCTAGCCGGTGTATGTGATCCCAGGGCAAGCGGTCGGCGCCGCGGAATGGCGGCGCCGACCGGACGAGCAGGCCGATTTACTTGACCTTTACGCCTTGCAACTTCAGGTTTGAAATCACCTGGCTCTGCAACTGCTGCAAGGTCGAATGCACGTTCGCGCCGTTGATCATCTTGCTGGTAGCGGCAGTGACCTGTAGGTCAACATACGCCTGGTTTGGACTGTAAATCCAACCCGTTCCCGTGCGTTGCGCCGAGAGCGCCAACTGCTTGGCGACTTCGGTTGGATTAGCGAAATACGGGTCGGGCTGGAAAGCGCCCGCGACATTGTACACCCCGGTAAAGGATGGTACGGTAGCCGCCTGGTGCTGGAAGGTTGGCGAGGTGCTGCAATAGACGGCAAGCTGCTGCGCCAGGGCGAGGTGCTTGCTTTGCGGCGGGACGTAGAAGGCGCCGCCGCCCCACCACCCGACCGAAGGCAGCGAGGCGGTAAACGCCCACTGACCCTTTTGCTTGGGATAGCTAGGCTTGATCACATAGGCCCCCAGCCAGTTCGGGCCGACCGCGTATGGTACCGTGCCCTGGGAGAAAGCCTTACCGGAGACGGGCTTGGTAGGATCGTCGGGAAGGACGCCGCCGCTCCGCACCGCGGTCACGTATTGGGTCGCCAGCTTCTCGGTCAGGGGCGTGGCGATGTTGACCGTCCAGCTCCCGTCGCTGTTCAGGGCGAACCACTTGGCGTGGTTGGCCCACGCGAGCCCTTCAAGGGCCCAGTTGTCGGCGCCAAGCCAGGCGATCGCGTATTTCTTGGTCTTCGCCAGGGTCGCGGCGTCGGCATAGACCTGATCGTACGACGTAGGGATCTTGAGGCCGGCCGCCTTGATGGTGTTGACGTTCGACCAGATGCCCCAGGCGGCCATGTCGTGCGGCACCCCGATCAACTTGCCGCCCAGGGTGAGCGGCGCCAGGGTACCGGGCGCGTACTTCGCGCGTACGGCCGCCGGCACCAGAGCGGAGAGATCGGTGGTGAGGCCGAGTTGGTAGTAGTTCGCCGCGTATTCGACGTTGTCGAACACAACATCCGGGAACCCGCTGCCGCCGCCGGCGCGCTTGAGCACGTTGAGCTTGGGAATAGGGGCGAGCTGGGTTGTATAAACGACTTTAACCCCGGGGTGAGAGTTTTGAAAGTCCTGCGCGCAGAGGTTCCGATCCGCCCAGGCCCACATGTTGAGCGTGACCGTCCCCTGTGGGTGCGCCGCGTGCGTGGCCGCCGGAACCCCGGCGATGGTCAGAGCCAGCATCGCGCCTACGGCGGCGCCGCGCATTTTCGTGCGTTTTTCCATGACTGTCCCCGTTCAGAAAAAAATTGCCGCCAACTAGAGAAGGTCAAACCCCGCTGGGAACGCCTAGCCGTCCTGTCCTCCTTCCGCTGTCCCTCACCGTCCGACACCACCTGTCGCGAACCGGCTCGCATATCGACATCGTTTGCACTTTTGAGTGGTTTCACTGTATGCGGTTGGCCCGACACTCGTCAAGTCTTGGACCGCGCCGATCCCTACTCATTCGAGCCGCGCCGTCATAAACAAACCGTGTTTCCGCCTTGATAAGAGAGAGGGGACAGTTCCGACCTCCTCCGCGACAGGCCAGTCCGAGTGCCATGAGTGTATCGCCTCTCGCATGAGTACAGGGTGAAGCGGGCGCCAGCCACGGTATGATTGACAGCGCCAGCATCACGGCCTACACTCAATCTGCAAACGTTACCGATTGTGCCTGGATGGAATCGCATGGGTGTACACCTTATTGACTCGGCCCTGTTCGGCGACCAGTTTGGCACCGAGCCAATGCGCCGGATCTTCGCGGATACCGCGGTGGTTCGCTCCTGGGTCGCCGCGGAAGCGGCTCTGGCCCGCGCGGAGGCAACAGCTGGGCTCATCCCCAGGGAAGCGGCGGCGGCGATTAGCACGCATGGGGCCGAGTTCACCTGGGATGCCGCCGAACTGGCGACCGGCATAGCCGAAACCTTTCACCCCCTTGTTCCCGCGATCCGCCTGCTAGCCGCGCAATGCGGCGCCGCCGGGGCGTACGTCCACTGGGGCGCTACGACCCAGGACATCATGGATACGGGAATCGTGCTGCAACTTCGTGATGCTTGCGCGCTCTTGCGCGGCGACATGCTGGCGCTACGCGACGCTTGGGCCGGCCTCGCGGCCCACTACCGCGATACGCCGATGCCTGGCCGCACCCACGGCCAGCACGCGCCCCCCGTCACCTTTGGCTATAAAGTGGCCGTGTGGGTGGCCGAGCTTGGCCGCCATCTCGACCGGCTGGATGCGTGTTTACCGCGTTTGTTGGTCGGTCAACTGGCCGGCGCATCCGGAACCCTGGCTTCCTTTGGCCCGCACGGGTTGGAGATCCAGCGGTTGATGCTGGAGGATCTCGGGCTGGGCGTGCCGCCGATTGCCTGGCACACGGCGCGGGATGGGTTCGCCGAATTCATCGGGATTCTTGGCATGGTCTGCGCGACTCTTGGCAAGGTCGCCCTGGAAGTGATTCACTTGCAGGCCACCGAGGTGGGCGAGTTGGAGGAACCGTTCGCCATGGGGAAGGTGGGGAGTTCCACCATGCCCCATAAGCGCAACCCCATGATCTGCGAACTGATCGTGGCGCTCGCCAAGATTGTGCGGCAGGACGCATCGCTGGCCCTGGATACGATGGTGCAGGAGCATGAGCGCGACATGGGCGCCTGGCAAGCGGAATGGGAATTTATTCCACGCGCCTGTTTGTTCACGGCGAGCGCGCTCGCCTATTCGGTACGGGTTGCCCAGGGTCTCAAGGTCAACACCGCGAAAATGCGCGAAAATATTGACATCACCGGAGGATTGGCCCTGTCCGAGGTGATCATGCTGGAGCTGGGCCGATTCATCGGCCGCCAGGAGGCGCACGAGGTGGTGTATACCGTGTGCATGGGAGTGGTCGAGCGCGGCGGCTCGTTCCGCGAGGCCCTGCTGGCGGAGCCGGCGGTCAGCGCGCACCTCAGCCCCGATCAGATCGACGAACTCTTGCGCCCTGAACGCTATCTCGGGGCGGCGCCGGTTGGGGTCGACCGGGTACTGGCCGCCATCGATCGCGGCGCCGCCGTGGTTCCCGAGCCATTGGCGCGCCTATGAGCGCGCGATGGTCAGGTGAGCGTCTCCTGGGACTCTATCGCGGGATGTATCTGATCCGGCGCTTCGAGGAGCGATGCCTGGAGCTCAGCCGGAAGGGGCTGATTCCTGGTTCGGTTCACCTCTGCGTCGGCCAGGAGGCCGTGGCCGTGGGGGCGGCGGACGCCCTGCGGCCCGACGACCTGACGGTGACCACCTACCGCGGCCATGGCCACGAATTGGCCCGCGGCATCGATCTCAGGGCCGCGATGGCCGAATTGCTGGGCCGGCGGACGGGCCTCTGCAAGGGGAGGGGAGGCTCGATGCACCTGACCGATATCAGCCATGGCGTCCTGCCGCCCAACTCGATCGTCGGCGGCGGCTTGCCAATTGCCACCGGCGCCGCGCTGGCCCAGATGCATCAGGGCCGCGATCGCGTCGTCCTCTGTACCTTTGGCGAGGGTACGCTCAATCAGGGCGGCGCGCACGAGGCGCTCAATTTGGCCGCCATCTGGAATCTACCGGTCATCTTTCTGTGCGAGAACAACCAGTATTCGGAGATGACGCCGGCCTATCAGATGATTAAGGGCGACAGCTTTGCCCCGCGGGTCGCGGCGTACGGGATGCCTACGCACACGGTGGACGGCATGGATGCACAGGCCGTCGCGGAAGCCGTGGCCCCGGCAGTAGCGCGGGCGCGCGCGGGCGCCGGACCGTCGTACGTGGAGGCGGACACCTACCGCTTCCTCGGTCACTATCAGGGCGATCCCGGCACGGGGTATCGTCCGGCCGAGGAAATCGCGCGCTGGCGGGAACGCGATCCGTTACCCAGGCTGGCCGAGTCGCTAGCCGCCCAGCCTGGATTCGCGCGGCGACTGGAGGCCGAGGAACAGGCGGTCGAGGAGGCGCTGGGCGCGGCGCAACAAGCGGCGCTTGAGGATCCGTGGCCATCCCGGGACGAGATCGAGGAGGGGCTGTATGCCGCCGGCTAGCGTCTCGAACCCGGTTGATGCCGCGACCCGTGTGCTAACCTATGCCCAGGCGCTCAATCTGGCGCTGGCGGAGGAATTGGAGCGTGACCCGTCGGTCATCCTGCTGGGCGAGGATATTGGCGCCTACGGGGGAGTGTTCGGGGTGACGCGCGACCTACAATCGCGTTTCGGCGCCGGACGGGTGCGGGATACGCCAATCTCGGAGACCGGCTTTCTCGGATGCGCGGTGGGCGCCGCGATATGCGGACTCCGGCCGGTCGCGGAAATCATGTTCGTCGATTTTACCCTGGTCGCCCTGGATCAAATCGTCAACCAGGCGGCGAAATTGCCGTTCCTCACCGGAGGGCAAGTGCAAATGCCGCTGGTGTTCCGCACCCAACAGGGCGCGCGCCCCGGCACCGCCGCGCAGCACTCACAGTGCCTGGAGGCGATATTCGCCCATGTGCCGGGTCTGAGGGTGGTGGCGCCGGCCACGCCGGCGGACGCGCGCGGATTGTTAAAGTCAGCCATTCGCTCCGATGATCCGGTCCTCTTTTTGGAGCACAAGGGCCTCTATGCCACCAGTGGTCCGATCCCGATCGAGGAGCAGCTCGTACCGCTTGGCAAGGCTAACGTCGTCCGCGCGGGCAGCCAGGTCACCGCCCTGACCTATTCCGCGATGCTGCCGGTCGTGCTGGCCGCCGCCGACGCCCTGGCGGCGGAGGGAGTCTCGGTGGAGGTGATCGACCTGCGAACCCTGGCGCCCCTGGACCAGGAGACCATCGTGGCCTCGGTCAAACAGACCAATCGGGTCGTGGTGATCCACGAGGGTTGGCGGCGCGGTGGGTATGGGGCCGAGGTCGCCGGCACGATTCAGGATCTTGCCTTCGACTGGCTCGACGCACCCATAGGGCGAGTCGGGGCGCGTGATATTCCCAAACCGTTCTCGGCGGCCTTTGATTCGACCTATCTCCCTACGGCGGAAACGGTCGCCGCCGCCTTGCGCGCCACCCTCGACTGAAAGGCGAGAACAGATGATCGAAGAGTGGCGGCTGGACGTAACCTTGCCGATGCCCGAACGCCGGGATTATCCGATCGCGATCGTTGGGGCCGGTGGCATCGTCCAGGACGCGCATCTGCCGGCCTACCGGAATGCCGGTTTCACGGTCGTGGGGATCTACGATATTGACCAGGAGCGGGCCGCGCGCGTGGCGGCACGATTCGACATTCCCACGGTGTACGAGTCACTTGACGCCGTACTCGATGGCCCAGCCGCGATCATCGACGTGGCGGTTCCCGCGCGCGAGAATCCGGCCATTGCCGCCCGTGTGGCGCGGGCCGGGAAAGCGCTGCTCTTGCAGAAGCCGATAGCCGAGGATCTGGCGGCGGCCGAGGAAATCGTGAGGGTGACCGAACAGGCCGGGATTATCGCCGCCGTGAACCAACAAGCGCGGTGGATGCCGGCGGCGCTGGCGATGCGCGATCTGATCGGCCGGGGCCTCCTTGGCGAGATCTACCAGGTTTCTTTCTTGATCAACGTGGAGACGCCGTGGAGCCTCTGGCCGTGGATCATCGCGGGCGAGCGAGTCGAGGTTCTCTACCATTCCATCCACTACCTTGATACGATCCGGGCTCTCCTTGGCCGCGAGCCCCGGCTGGTATTCGCCGATGGCACGACAATACCCGGCTACCCGACCAGGGCGGAAACGCGCACCAACATCCAGCTCATCTTCGAGGGAACCACTCGCGCCACCGTCCTCGACACCCATCATAACTCCGGTGGCCTTGATGACCAGTTCGCGCTGCTCCGGGTGGAAGGCACGGAGGGCGCGGCGGTGGCCGAGCTTGGCCTGCTCAAGAATTATCCTACCGGGGTGCCCGATTCGTTCCGGTACCATAGCCGGAAGCTCCAGCCAGGCACCTGGATCGCGCCAAAGCTGACCGGCACCTGGTTCCCGGATGCCTTCATCGGGACGATGGCCAGCGTGATGCGTGGACTGGAGGGAGCGCCGGGCGCCCCCGAGACCTCCGTGCGCGACAACCTTGGCACCCTGCGGGTGGTGCTGGCCGCCTATCAGTCGATGGCGACCGCGCGGGCGGTCGATCCCGCCGCGTTGGCGCGGGAAACATTCTCATGATCCGGCACGATCAACGACGGGCCGGGGGAGCGCACGGACACGGGAGATCCTAGATGCCGGAACAAGGCGTGGTTCTCGTGACGGGGGCGGCCCAGGGGATGGGCCTAGCCATCGCCCGTGGATTGGCGGCGGCCGGCTATCGCGTAGCCATGGTCGATCGACAAGAGACAATCCTGCGGGAAGCAGCGGCGGGGCTGGACCGCGCCGTGCCGTTCGTCCTTGATCTGCGGGATGCCGCCGCGCTGGCCCCGCTGGTCGAGCGCGTGGAGCAGGAATGCGGGCCGCTGGTCGGTCTGGTCAACAACGCGGGCATCGTCAAGACGCAACTCCTGGAGGAAGTGACGCTGGAAGATTGGGAGACTATGTTTGCCGTCGATGCTCGCGCACCCTTCTTCTTGATGCAGGCGGCGGGGGCGCGGATGGCCGGGCGCGGGGCGGGCGCGATGGTCAATATCGCCAGCGTGGCGGGACGTTCGGCCCGACCGCGGCAAACCATGTATGGGGCCGGCAAGGCTGCCCTCCTGCATCTGACCAAATCCGCCGCGGCATATTTTGGGCCGCGCGGGGTGCGCGTCAACGCGGTGTGCCCGGGAGTGATCCGCACCGAGATGACCGAGCAAGTCTGGCGGGATCGCGCACCGGAGGAGGTCGAACACATTTTGCGGAGTATTCCTTTGCAGCGGGTTGGCGAACCCGACGAGGTGGCCGCCGCGGTTATCTGGCTGTTGGGGCCGGGTGCGAGCTATGTGAATGGGCAGGCGATCAACGTCTGCGGCGGACTGGAAATGGATTAGCCCTATTCAGCATCCAAGCGGGATCGGATCCGGAAAGGGGAGGCTGGGATGCTGCATGGCATCTGGCACTTTAGCTTCACTGTCGCGAACATCGAGCGCTCGATCGTTTTTTATCGGGATCTCCTGGGCCTAACTCTCGTGCATACCCAGGAGCAACGGAATGCTTACACCAGCAGGCTCGTCGGTTATCCCGATGCGCACCTCAAGGTGGCGCAATTCGCGGTCCCCGGTCAGTCGCGGGCGCTCTCAACCCACGACCTTGAACTGGTGGAGTACGTTAACCCCCGCGGAGCGCGGGGGGACAGCAACATCTGCAATCCGGGCGCGGCGCATCTGGCGCTGTGCGTTGATGATATTCAGGCCCGGTACGAACGGCTGAGCGCCGCCGGGGTCGGCTTCCATTCATCGCCCAATGCCATTACCTCGGGGGTCAATGCCGGCGGCTTCACCTGCTACTTCCGCGATCCGGACCAAATTGTGCTGGAACTGGTCCAACCACCAAGAGGCCGGCCAGCACCCGGCTAGCCGGTGGAGTACGCCCGGAACAAAAGTGAACGAGTGCGGGAAACGAAAAGGGGATCGATCCATGCAGGCTCTGAGCGCGGCGCAACTGGAACAATTCACGGAGGATGGCTATCTGGTGGTCAGCGATGTCCTTGATCCGATCGCGGATTTGGGGCCGCTTCAGGACGAATACGCGCGTGTGCTCGACTCAATCGCCCGGTTATTCGTCGAGCAAGGTGCGTTGACCGCCTTGTACGATGACCTTCCCTTCCGGGAACGCCTGATTCGGGTGTGCCGGGAAAGTGGGAAGAGCGTCTCGCAATTCTTCGACTTTAGCCTGCCCCAGACAGGGGTACGCGCCGACACCCCCATGCATGTTGGCCCCGCCGTGTTCGGCTTGCTGACCAACCCGAAGCTGCTCGATGTCGTGGCCTCCGTGATCGGCCCGGAGATTTACTCGAACCCGGTGCAGCACGTCCGCATGAAACTGCCTCCCGGCGTCCTGCCGGCCGCCGGCGCGGATGGCCTGAACGCGACCATTCCCTGGCATCAGGATAACGGCGTGGTCTTGCCCGAGGCCGACGAGGCGACCATCCTCACGGTCTGGTTGCCCTTAAACGAGGCGACGATCGCGAACGGCTGCTTACAGGTGATTCCCCGCAGCCATCGGGGCGAACTGGAGCCGCACTGCCCTACCGCCAAGGGCGCGGCCATTCCCGATGTCGTGGTGGCGGACCGGCGGGCGATTCCGGTCCCCATGCGGCCGGGGAGCGTCCTGCTTATGCATCAACGCACCATTCACAGCTCCCTGGATAATACGACGCCGGATCAGGTGCGGATCAGTCTGGATCTCCGCTATCAGCCGATTGGCCAACCTACAGGGCGGCCAGCGTTTCCCGGCTTTGTCGCGCGGAGCGCCGCGGGACCGGAGACCGTGCTGCGCGATCCCGAGGGGTGGGCGAATCTCTGGCGGGAGGCGCGGGCCCATCTGGCCGCCGAGGCCAACCCCGCCTTCAACCGCTGGAAAGCGGGAGTCGGGGTGTGCGCCTGAGCGCCGCTTCCCAAGCGAATCTTGTCCTGGGTTCGCCCGCGCGGCAAGCCGCGAGATAGATCAGTGCTTTGGTAAGGGGAAATCATGCGAATTGTCGATGTGCAAGTCAACCTCTTCGAGATCCCGGCCGGTCCATCGTTCCGCTGGCGGGACGGTTTACCCGGCGCGGAGCCAGATGTTACCGGCGCGGTATTGCGCGTGATCACCGACGACGGCCGGGAGGGCCTGGCCTTCACTAACCGTGGGATCATCCTGCGGGACCTGGTGGCGCGGCGCTTGCGCGCCGAGCTAATCGGGCAGGATCCGCTCCAGAAGGAGTGGCTCTGGCATCGGGTGTGGGAGCTTGACCGGATTGAAGAGTTCCCGCTCTACGTACTCGGCCTGGTGGATGTGGCGCTCTGGGATCTGACCGGCAAGGTCGCCGGCTTGCCGGTCTATCAGCTTTTAGGCGGATTTCGCGCCAGTATTCCGGCCTATGCCAGCACGGTGACCTTCGCCACGACCGAGGAATTTCTCGACGTGGCGGACCAATGCCTGGCCCTGGGCTATCCCGCGATCAAGTTGCATGCCTGGGGGGACGCGCGGCGTGATGCCAAGCTGTGCCTGGCGCTCCGCGAACATGTGGGCGACGAAGTGCCGCTCATGTACGATGGCTCGGCGGGCTTCGATCTGCCCGACTCCATCTACCTGGGCCATGCGCTGTCCGACGCCGGGTACCTGTGGTACGAGGAACCGATGCGCGAGTTTAGCATCACCGCCTACAAGTGGCTGGCCGCCGCCGTGCGCGTGCCGCTCCTGGTGGCGGAGACCTCGGACGGGGCGCACATGAATACGGCGGACTTCATCGCCTCCGGATGCGCCGCGTTCGTGCGAACCAGCAGCGGGCTCAAGGGCGGTCTTACCGGCGCCATGCGGATCGCCCATCTGGCGGACTCCTTCAGGCTGCGCGCCGAGGTACATGGCGACGGCCTGGTCAATCGCCATCTCTGCATGGCCATCTCCAACACGACCTATTACGAGTCGCTGGTCCGCACGAACCCAGTGGCGCGCGCGCCCGAAATAGACGCCCAGGGCTTGGTCCACGCCCCCACGGCGCCCGGGATCGGCTGGGAAGCGACCTGGGATCGCCCGCCCTGGGAAGTCGGCGGAGCGCGGGGCCTGGAATGAGCGTACCCGCGCCCATTACCCCCGATAACATCGCGGCTGACCCGCTGGTGGCCATGGTCACCGGGGCGGCGCGCGGCATGGGCGCGGCCATCGCCCGCCGGCTGGCGGCGGACGGTCTGGCAGTCGTTCTTGCCGATCGCCGCCGCGAGGCCATCGACGCGCTGGCCGTCGATATCGCGCGGGCAGGTGGCCGCGCCGCCGCGCTTGAGGTCGATCTGGCCGATGCCGGCCAGATTGAACGGCTCGAAGCCGCGGCGCGCGCCACGTTCGGGCGATTGGATGTGCTGGTGAACAATGCCGGGGTGATCCTGCCAAAGGGCTTCATGGAGGCATCGGTTGAGGAATGGGATCGCATGATGGCGGTCAATCTTCGGGCCGTGTACCTGCTCTGCCGGGCCGCGTTACCGGAGCTACGACGGCGGCGGGGCACGATCGTCAACATAGCCTCCACGGCGGGCCTACGCGCGCAGATGGAAAACGGACCCTACTGCGTCGCCAAAAGCGGGGTGATTATGTTGACCCAGGCCCTGGCCCAGGAGGTGCGCGCCGCTGGGGTGCGGGTCAATTGTGTATGTCCGGGCGCCGTGGACACGCCGCTGCTAACGGAGTACGCGCGGGCGCGCGGCACACCGGAGAGCATTGACGCGCTGGCGGCCTCCGGAATGCTGGTCCCGCCCGAGGATGCCGCGGCGACGGTGTCGTTCCTGGTCAGCCAAGGGGCACGATCGATAACCGGGCAGGTACTGGTCGTGGACCGAGGTGGGTTGGTCGCGGGATAGCTCGGCGTACTCGGCGGGACTCATGCGCGGGCGTCCCCGCTCGGCTAGCCGTACCGCCGCGCTACGGGTTCGACACGATCATGTACGTGGCAGCAGAGAATGTTGAAAAACCGAGCGGATATCTGGATGAGCCGCAATGTCGAGGGAGTCATTGGTGAAAACAGAGTCAACGAAACGGCTGGACGGTCAGGTCGCGGTGATCACCGGCGGGGGTCAGGGTATTGGGCGAGCGATGGCGCACGCCTTTGCCGAGTCAGGCGCCATCGTCGCCATCGCCGATGTGCAAGCCGAGTATGCCTCCGCCGCGGCGGAGGAAATCCGAACCGAGGGAGGTCAGGCGCTGGCCTTCCCCACCGACGTGACCTCACCCGAGAGTGTGAGCGACCTATTCGCCGCGCTACGGCAACAATTCGCGCGGCTCGATATCCTGGTGAACAACGCCGGGATTTGTCCAGTGACCCCCTTCCCAAATTTCGCGCTTACTTCATGGCGCCAGGTCTTCGCCGTGAATGTGGAAGGGCCGGTTCTCACCATCCAGGCGGCGGCGGCGCTGATGCCGGCGCAGGCGGTGCATCCCGTGTCGGGGCGACGGGGCACGATCATCAACGTCAGTTCACCGGCGGCCGAGATTGGCCGGCCAATGTTTGCCGCGTACGGAGCGAGCAAGGCGGCCCTGAACAGCCTTTCCCGCACCAGCGCGGACGTGTTGGGCCCACGCGGCATCGCCACCACCGTCCTCTACCCCGGCAGCGTCCTCGGGCCGCTGTGGGACGACCTGTTGCCGGACCTGAGCGCGGCCGAGGGGCGCGACGCGGAGGAGATCCTTGCCGAGCGTGCCGCCGGCATGCCGAACGGTCGATTCCAGATGCCGGAGGAGACCGCTCGGATGGCGCTCTATATCGCAACCGCCTCCGGCATGGGCCTCAATGGGCGCTTGCTCTGGTCGGAAGCGCATGTGACCTCGCTATGAACATGCGGTTAGGGTTAGCCGGGGCGCTGATCCCGCGCGACGATGCCGCGATCACCCCCGCCCTGGCCCTCCAGTGCGCGTCACTGGGACTCCGGGGACTGGTGACCCATTTCACGACCCCTCCAGAGGTGCTGGCGGGCCACCGGGGTGAACGCGTTCGTGCCGTACTGGAGGACGCCGGACTACGCATCGTTCAGGCCACGGGCTACAATCCCCTCCTGATCCATCCGGACGACGCCGTACGAGACGTGGAACTGGCGCGCCTGCGATCCGCCTTCGCCGCGGCCCAGTCGCTTGGGGCCGAAATGATCATCACCGGCTGCGGATCCCATCATCCCAGCTTCTTTTACGGACCGGCGGCGGCAAATCACACCGAACGGGCGCGCGCTCGGCTCGTGCAGAGCTTACGGCTGGCGGCGCCCTGGGCCGAGGCGTCGGGCATCCTCCTCGCGCTGGAGTGCCATGTCCTCACGACCCTCGACTCGCCCGCGCATATCCGCGCCATACTTGAGGCGGTCGGCTCGCCGTGGGTGCGGGCCAACTTCGATCCGGTCAACCTGATCGGCGATCTGCCGACACTCTACGGCAACGCCGCCGCGATGCTGAACATGCGGGAGGAACTGGGCCCATACTACGCGCCGAGCGCGCACATCAAGGACATAGCAGCGCTGCCCGAACTTGTCCTCCATCTGGCCGAGGCGCCGCCTGGCGAAGGTCTCCTTGATTACGCCGCGTTCTTTGAGGTCTGTCGCGTACTGGGCAATGGCGCCGCGCTCATCGTGGAGCATCTGAACATCGAACAGTTGGATCCCGCGCTGGCGTTCGTGAAAGCCGCCGCACGGCGTCATGGCATAGTACTTTAACGGCATGAAGTCTCACGACACCTGCGGAAATCGCCGCCATCTCTATACAGGCCGGTAGCCGAGTCCCACCGAGATCCGATCACAGACGTCTTTGACCGCGGCTCCAACCCGAGGTACGAGATCCCCATCCAGCCGAGCGGATGCCGAGGAAATGCTGATGGCTCCTTCGACAGTACCGTCCATGGCGCGGATCGCGGCGCCGATACAGCGAGCGCCCAACTCTCGTTCCTCGTCATCGACCGCATAGCCGGCGACACGGATTCGCGCCAGTTCCTCCCGAAGGAGAGAGCGATTGGTGGCCGGGTGTGCCCTCCGACCGCTGGAGCGCATGACCGCGACAGCCCAGGCTATCGCGGCGGGGGGCGACGGCGCGCTTGACCGGCGGTTGCGCCTCCCCGTGCACCGTGACGAGGTGGGCCGGCTGGCTACAACATTCGACCGAATGCTCGACCGTATTCAGGACACCATCGCCGAGCGCGTGCGCTCCGAGAGCCGGCTGCGCCATTTCGCCGCCGACGCCCCGCACGAGCTGCGCACCCCGCTCGCGGCGGTGAGCGGCTACACCGAGGTGCTGTTGCTGGGCGGCAAAGACGACCCGGAGACCGCCGCGCACATGCTGCGCCGGATGGACGACGAACTCGCCAGGATGAATCGTCTGGTCGGCGACCTCTTGACGCTCGCTCGCCTGGAAGCAGGGCTGCCTATGCATGTCCAGGCCCTACCGGCGGCGCCGCTGCTGAAGGGGCTGATCGAGGAGACGCGTCTATTGGCTGCGCGCTTCGGGCGCGATCTTGTTATCGGGACCGGCCCGCCAAACGGAGAGGCCGACACGCTCACCGTACTGGCCGACTCCGATCGCCTGCACCAAATTCTGCTTATTCACGGTTATCCTGCCGGCAGACAGCTAACTCCCCCGCGTGGGCGCAAAAGGCTACCCAGGTACTGTTGGGGCTCGATCCCTAAACGAGTTGTGCGCTCAGGACAAAGGATAGGTGATCTTGCGTATCCCGTACCATCCAATGACGGCGATCCGCTATAGTCCGAAATCCAGGCGGCACAACCGGGCGTGCGCGGGGCCTTTGACCGTTCCTGCACATAGTAAATAACTCCTCTACCCATGCTCGCCAGCCCCAACCAACTAACAACAAGGAAGGGTATCTCACTATGTGCAGTTGCCCTCTCAACTCGGCACATGGGCTACCGCGTCTCGACGGATTGTCCAATCCCCCCAGACGCGAAGCTCGCCAGAGTCGCGAATACCCACCTCTCCGCTCAGCACGTACTTTTCGTAAGCCACAATCCCCATGAAGGGAAGCGTCCGGGCTCATCCGGATTCATCGCTCCTCCGCGCGTCGCCCGGCAATTTTGAGCAGCAACCTTGTCCTTCGTTATGCGCCGCGTCTGGGACTGAGCAACGGAGAACTCCTACTGGACCAGTACATTTGGCAGCGCATCGGCCGCCCTTGACCATGCTTTCGCCCGTTCCCCGACGCGCCCGCATCGCGCAGTACGACCTTGGCGCGCCGGATTATGACGCGCCGGCAAAGGAGATATTCGGTGGCCTCATCGCCTCGCTCGCGCCCTGACCTGCTGGTCCGGCAGATGCTTGAGGAGTCAGGCACCGGGCCGATCACCGCCGCCGATGCCTCGTTTGTCCCCATGTCTCGCGCCCTGCGGATTCCCATCGAGCGTATTGCCCCTAATCCAGATAACCCTCGGAAGTCCTTCGAGGGTTTGGCGGATCTCGCGGCCTCAACCGGGGATCGGGGCCTCCTGCAACCGCTTGTGGTGCGGCGCGACCCCGAGCGGCCTGGCTATTATGTAACGATTGCCGGGTCGCGCCGCTTGATGACCGCTCTCCTTGTGTACCAAGGGGATCTTCCCGCCAGTCAGCAGTGGGTGGCGACGCTTCCGTGCGTCGCGGACGAGGTAGACTCGGATGCCTTTGCCGACACCCTGGCCGAGAACATGGCGCGGCAAGATCTCAGTCGCGCCGAGGTGATGGAGGCCGTCCTGCGGCTTGCGCCGGGATAATGCGGCTCCGACCTCACAGGTTCGCCTAAAGTTGCACATAGTCGAAAAGTCGAGCGGTTGAGTTGACAGTGCTGATTGCGCGCTCATAGACTGGGAAGCATCCGCTTGGGTCGTTCCGTTAACATGAGAGTGGTACATGCAGGCTCAAGCAGAGCAGCCAACCGCGCGACGATCCCTGACCACCTTACAACGTGGATTGCGCGTGCTTGAGGTCGTGGCGGCCGAGCATGGGCAAATCACCGCCAAGCAACTCAGTAAGCGCATGGGCATTCGCCAAGGCACCTGCTATCACCTCCTCCGCACCTTGCAGGAGGAAGGCTACGTGGTCCGCCTGCCTGGCGGCCAATACGATCTCAACGGGCGGGTGGCCTTTCTCCAGGATAGCTTGCGTTCTCGGCTGACTCCAGACTTGAAGGTGCTCTCGATCTTGCGCGAGTTACACGAGACCGTCAATGAAACCACCTGCGTCTGCGGCTGGTACCGGGAGCAAATCGTGGTCCAATGGTATCTGGAACCCAAACGCGCGCTCCATGCGCGCAGCCTGGAGATCGGCTATGACCAGAATGCCCATGCCCGCGCCTCCACCAAGGCCATTCTGGCCTTTCTCCCGGACAAGCTGGTGCGGGCCTACTTCACCAGTCGCGGCATGCCCAAGTTGACCGCGCATACGCTCACCGATATCGAGGGGCTGCTGAGCAATCTTGCCACGACGGCCCGACTTGGCTGCGCTATCGATCGCGAGGAGATGGCCAGAGGGGTATGCTGCATTGGAGCCCCGTATTTTGATGAGCGCGCGTTTCCCATAGGGGCGTACGGGCTCTCGGTACCGACCGACCGCTTCGAGGAGAACTACGAACTGCTCGTCAGCGCCGTTATGGCGGCGGCCAAGGATACGTCCATCAAGTGTGGCTACGCGGGCAGCTATCCGCCAGCCTCTCCACTGCTGCGATTGGCCATGTGATGGAGGAGCGGCCCACGGCGCCGGCTCCGCCATGCCGCGGGGCGGAATCCTGGGACGAAACGATGGACATAGCCTTGGGGCGCCGAGATCGGGCGGATGTAAGGAGGGATGGTGGAGCACAGGTAGGGCGACCCTGGATGCGCGGTGGCGGGATGGGGCCAAGGTTAGTTGATGAGACCTTCTCTCCTCGCCGCTCATGAGATCATCATAGCTATTCTTAGGAGACGTCGGATGTTAGGATTGTCGCGCGGTATGCGGATGGCAGGTGTCATCGCGGTTCTCGCGAGCGCACTCGCCGGCATGGGTCCGGCCCCCTTGACAAGCACGCGCGTAAGCGCGGCGCCCGTTCGTGGGGGAATGCTGAGGGTCGCGCTCCCGGTCGACGCGGGCACGCTGGATCCGCGGCTGTATCAAGACACCTCGGCCTTCGCCGTGGACAGCCTGATCTTCAATGGGCTGGTATCCATCGACAACAGTCTTACGCCTATCCCGGATCTGGCGACCTCATGGAAGTCGGTCAACCCCACCACCTGGGTATTCCATCTGCGGCAAGGGGTGAAGTTTTCCAATGGGCAGCCGTTTACCGCCAAGGATGTGGTCTACACCTATACCACGCTGATCGATCCGCGTCTCAACTCCCCGCAGAGACAACTCTATACGCCGATCAAGAACGTGGTCGCCCTCAACCCATACACTGTGCAATTTAATTTGCACTATCCGTACGCGCCCCTTCTGAGCTATCTCTCGATGGGCATTGTCCCGGCCGGTACGCCGAATAACGCCAGCTTCGCCATTCATCCGATCGGCACTGGTCCCTATGTCCTGCATGCGTGGCAGCGCAATGACAAAATTGACTTGACTCGAAACCCCGGCTACTACGGCACTTCGCCGTACCTTAACGAAATCGTGTTCTATGTCATGCCTGACAATACGGCACAGGTCACGGCGCTCAAGTCCCACTCGCTCGATCTGATCACCTCACCCCTGCCGCCGCAGGATGTGGTCAGCCTCAGGCAGGACCATAACGTGACTATCCAGGAAGAAACCGGTGACGGTATCCTCTACTTGCCGCTCAACATGCGTGACCCCATGCTCAGTGACTTGCATGTGCGCCAGGCGCTCAACCTCCTCGTGGATCGCAGGGCGATTGCCCAGCAGTTTTTCCGGAGCATCGACCAGGCGGCGGCCACCTCCTTGCTTCCCGGCACCTGGGCCTTTGACACGTCCATTCAGGCTCCGGCCGCTAATCCACAACAAGCGGCGCGCATTCTGGCCCAGGATGGCTGGAAGAAGGACGGCAGTGGGATACTGGCCAAGAATGGCCATGAGTTATCCATAACCCTCTCGACCTATAACGATCCCAATCGGGTCGAGATTCTCACCTATCTGCAAAACGTGCTCCAGCAAGCGGGCATCAAGGCGAACGTGGTGCAGAGTGATTGGCCCACCTTCCTGGGCAACGTCCAGGCGCACCGTTTCCAGATCGGGATCATCGGCGCCCTCAATCTGTATGACCCCGATCGCGGGATGTATCAGGGCTTTACCACGACCGGTACCAATAACTGGAGCGGCTACTCCAACCCAGCGGTGGACCGGCTTCTGCAACAGGCACGCCAGGAAAGCGATCGCGCCAAGCGCAAGGCCTTGTATGTGCGCGCCTGGACGATTCTGAATCACGATCTGCCGTGGATCATGCTCACCACTCAGGGATGGGTCGCCATCACCCAGCAGAATGTCCATGGCTACCAGACCAACCGCACCGGTTCCATGCAGCCGCTGGAAAAGGTCTGGCTGTCATCGTGACGTACGGCAGGGGGCGCGGGATCGCCGCCGCGCCCCCTCGCGACTAACGGGAGCGAGCGGCCATGATCAACTATTGTCTGAAGCGCCTCCTGCTCCTCATCCCGGTGATCCTGGGCATTACTCTGTTTGTCTTTCTGATCGTCCATCTGATTCCCGGCAATCCCGCTCTGGTCATTCTGGGCTCCGACGCCAGCGCGGCCCAGGTCGCCCAACTCAACCACCAGCTCGGCCTTGACCAGCCGCTCTGGCAGCAGTTTTTCAGCTATGTGGGCCAGCTTGCTCACGGGGATCTAGGCACCTCGCTGACCCAGCACCAGAGCGTGAGCAGCTTGATTGGCTTCGCGTTCCCCAATACGGTTGAGTTAGCCATCGCGGGGATGATCATCACGCTGCTGATCGGCATTCCGCTCGGCGTGGCATCGGCGGTCTACCGCAACAGTATCCTGGACTATGCCGCCATGGCTTTAGCCCAACTGGGAACCTCCATGCCGGTCTTTTGGCTGGGCACACTTCTGGTCCAGATCCTGGCCCTGGACCTCGGGCTCTTTCCATCATTTGGGATCGGCCCCGCCCTGGGCCCAGCGTTCAGTTCGCTGGCGAGTGGGGATTCCGGTCCCCTCTCGGCGCTGTTTTCGCACCTGTTGCTGCCCGCCCTTACCCTGGGCCTCTCCGGGGTTGGCGTGGTCACGCGGATGGTGCGATCGGCGATGATTGAGGCGCTCGGACAGGATTATATTCGGACCGCGCGCGCCAAGGGACTAAAACGGCGCTTCATTATCTGGCGCCATGCCCTGCGCAACGGCCTGCTCACGGTCATTACGATCATCGGCCTGCAGTTTGGCTATTTGCTGGGCGGCGCGGTGATTGTCGAGACGATCTTCGCATGGCCCGGCCTCGGGCGGTTGGCGGTGAACGCCATCCTGGCCCGCGACTTCCCGGTGGTCCAGGGGTGCGTGCTGGTCATCGCGCTGATGTTCGCCATAGTTAACCTGGTGGTGGATCTGGCATATGGGCTGGTCAATCCGAGGATTCGGCTTCAATAAGGTGGCCGGCGCCCTCCGGCGGCATGCCGGGCTCTGGCTGGGGCTGGCCATGGTTGGTGTGGTGGTCGTGGCCGCCATTTTCGCCTCCTTCATCGCGCCCTACCCCGAGAACAAGATGGACATCTTCAATAATCTGGCGCCGCCATCCTCGCAACACCTACTCGGTACTGACAACTATGGCCGGGACATCTTGACCCAGGTGATCTATGGCTCGCGCATCTCCCTGGAAGTGGGCTTCAGTTCGGTCCTGCTGACCGCGCTGATCGGGGCCACGCTGGGCCTGCTGGCGGGCTACTTCGGCGGCCCCTTGGATATGCTGGTGATGCGGGTGAGCGACATCGTCCTGTCCTTCCCGATCATTCTCCTGGCCCTGGCCCTGGTGGGCGCCCTGGGCCCCTCGGCGGAGAACGTAGTGATCGCCCTCGCCCTGGCCTACTGGACCAGCTATGCCCGCCTGGTGCGCGCGACCACCCTGAGCGTGAAAGAGGAACTCTATGTCGAGGCGGCGCGGGCCCTGGGGGCTGGGCATGGGCGCATCATGCTGCGCCACCTGCTGCCCAATATCGCCGGACCGATCGTGGTGCTGGCAACCCTGGGGGTCGGCGCGGCGATTGTGGCGGAAGCCTCGCTCGACTTCCTGGGCCTCGGCGTCCAGCCGTCGACGGCGAGCTGGGGCTTGATGACCGCCGACGGCCTGCGCTTCCTCAGTCAGGATTCCAATCTCTCGACCTTCGCCGGGATCGCGATCATGTGGACCGTGCTCGGCTTCAACCTGGTGGGCGACGGGCTGACCGACCGCCTCAATCCGAAGCTCGCGCGGCGATAGGCCAGGACCGCGAGGCGCCCTGGTCATACCGAAGGAGAAGACCATTGCGGCATACCTACCATCCAATCGAAATAACCAACCTCGCTAGCGGGCAACCGCTCATCCTGCCCTTACATGAATTGCAAGGCACGGGCGGAGGCCCGACGGTCGGTATCTCCGCCGCCATCCATGGTGACGAAGGGATCGGCGTGGAGATTCTACGGCGCCTGGCCGAGGACCAGGCGTTGGCAGCCCTGAAAGGCCGCCTACTGCTCCTGCCCCTGGCCAACCCCCTTGCCTTCCAGAGCTTTAGTCGTAACACGCCGCTTGACATGCTCAATCTGAATCGGGTCTTTCCCGGCGACCCGGACGGCTGGCTTACCGAGCAGCTGGCCCACACGATCACGACCGAATTTCTCCGCAAAATCGACGTGCATATCGATCTGCATGCCGGGGGACTCTTCCCCGTGGTCGATTACGTCTACCTGCTCAATGCTCCGGCGCTTTCCCGCGCCTTTGGCCGCCCCTATCTGTTCCAACCGGCGCATCCCTACACCGGGACGACCAGCGAGGTAACCCTGGAAGCCGGGATCCAAACCGTGGTGGTCGAGTTGGGCGGGGGCCTTGTCCCCCAGGAGCCCTTCGCCCTCCAGGGCCTGGCCGGGCTGAAAAATGTCCTGGCCGAGCTGGGCATGCTGCCCGAGCGCCAATTCTCGTTGCCGCCACAGACCCTACTCCACCGCATCGACATCGTCCGCCCGCGCCAGGGTGGGCTCTTCGTCCCGGTGGTGGATATGGTGGGAGCGAAGGTGACCAAGGGTGAGGTGTTGGGCCGAGTGGTGAGCCCGCTCAGCTTCGCCCTCCTCGAGGAAATGCGCTGCCCGCTTGAACAAGGAGTCATGATCTTGACCCATCCCACGGCCCATCGCATCGAGCCGGGCGACTACGGCTTCATGGTCGGTGACCTGCAAACGGCGGAGGCGCTGTCATGATCGGATCGGCGGAGCACGACTTCGCGCGGCGCCTGGTTGGTCTGGTCCTGGGCATCGACGCGCTCTATCGGAGCGTACTGCCGCCCGATCTCGAGGGTCTGGCCCGCGAGGGCTGGGTGGCGATCAATCTCTCACGGACGCCGCCCACGCCGATCACCAGCTATGCCCAGGCGCGTGCCATGGTCAAGGAACTGGAGCGTGAGGTGGACTCCCTGGGATTGACGACGGGCCGCGTCCGGTATTTTCAGGATTACCTGCACGCGATAGAAACCTTTTGCCTTTGGCAAGAAGGGCAGGCTATCCCCTATGAGGAACTGACGGGCTCCTTGCTTGGGATTTCGGTGAGTCCCCCCGATCTCGAGCCGCTGTTGCATGATCTCGATCAAAGTCTCAGCGCGGCGGGCCTTAGCGGCGAAACCGCCGCCATGATCGCCGCCTTTCGCGCCAGCCGCGCCGTCCCGCGCGATCAGGTCATCCCAACCCTCACGCGCTATATGGATGAGGCACGCCAATGGGTTCACCGCGAATTCTTTCCCCTCCCGGACGATTTTCAGTTTCACGTGGAAGGTGAGGGTGGACTATCCTACAACGCCTACTGCGAATACGTGGGCCGGTTCGTGCGCATCAACCTCGACATCCAGTTCACGCACGAGGACTTGAAGCACCTGGCCTGCCATGAGGCGTATCCCGGCCATAGCACCCATATCTTGCGCCGTGAGTTGTTGGTCGAGCAGGGAAAGATGACCGAGGATGGCCTCCTCGTGGTGACCGACACGCCAACCTCGCCGCTGTTCGAGGGGATCGGCGAAATCGGCCTCACCCTGGTGGGCTGGGACCAGACGGAGGCCGAGCGGATCAATCGCCTGATCGTCCGCCTGGACGCCGCCGTGGGGGTCTGGGCCGGCCATCTCTTCGCGCAAGGACGGCGCGACGAGGGGATGGCGTTGCTGCGCCGCTATCGGGATGAAGCCTGGGCCGAGGCGCGCTGGCGATTGATCGAGCTTCCGATCCGCGGCCCGTTCATCTGCGCTTATTACTTTGGCGATCAGGTCGTTCATGCCGCGCACGCCCGGATGAAAGACCAAAAGGCGTTTCTCACCCACCTCTATGATGCGATGCATTCGCCTTCGTCGTTGGCAATCGACGCGCGGTAAGCAGCCAGAAAGGACGAGGGCTATGACCTTGGGGACGATGCGCAGCCAGGAGCTTTACGAACAGGTGCGGGATAGAGTACCGGGCGGGGTCCATTCCAACACCCGCGCCCGCGCGCCGCATCCGCTGTATTTCCGCCAGGCGATGGGGCCGTATCTGATTGATATTGACGACAACCGCTATACCGATTTCGTGTGTGGGAACGGGGCCATTATTCTCGGCCATGGCGATCCGGACGTAACGGCGGCGGTGCGAGCCGCCCTGGCGGACGGCGTGACCACGGGGAGCGAGACGCGCTGGTCCGTCCAGGCCGCCGAGTTGCTCTTGGCCTGTGTCCCGACAGCCGAGATGGTCCGGTTCGCCAATAGTGGGACCGAGGCCGTGATACACGCGCTCGAAATCGCGAGGGCCGTGACGGGGCGGAACCGGATTGCCAAGGTGGAAGGGGCATACCATGGTTGGCATAGCGATGTCTATGTTTCCGCGTGGCCGGATCTCTCACAAGCAGGGCCGGCGGAGCGGCCGCTGCCGGTCGTGACCCACCGGGGGGCCGACGCGGAGCAGAGCCGGCGGACCCTGATTCTCCCGTTCAATGACCTCGAGGCGACGCGGAAACTGCTTGCCGACCATGGTCATGAGCTGGCCGCTCTCATTATCGAGCCGGTGATGATGGACATCGGCTACATCGAAGCTACCCAGGAGTATATAGACACGCTGCGGGAGCTTACCGCCAAACAAGGCATCCTGCTAATCTTCGACGAGTTATTGACCGGTTTCCGGGTCATGCCGGGCGGGGCCCAGGAGTATTATGGCGTCACCCCCGATCTGTCGACCTTTGGGAAGGCTATCGCGAACGGCTATCCTCTGGCGTGCGTGACCGGTCGGCGCGACTTCCTGATGGCCAGCGCGCCGGGCGGCGCCTGTGCCTGGGTCGGCACCTATAACGCGCATACGGTGAGCATGGCGGCGGCGGTGGCCAGCCTGACCAAACTTCAGGAGCCAAGGACCTGGGCTCGGCTTCAGGAGCTTACCGAATATCTTGAAGTCACCTTTGTCCGGCGTGCCTCCCAATTAGGCATCCCGGCCATTCTTCGCGGGCGCGGCGGCAATTTTCATTGGTACTTCGCCGCTGGGCCGGTAACGGACTATCGGACGGCGGCCGCCGCGAACCGCGAGATGCACGCCGCCTTCGCGGCCCGCGCCCTGGAGCGCGGGGTCTGGCTGTCCGCCGGGGCGCTCTCGCATCATTCGCTTACCCTGGCCCACGACCGGGCCCATCTTGATCGATTCAGCGACTGCCTGGGCGATCAGTAGACGATACCTACTCGCGGCCTAACGGTCGCGGGCACCACGTCACCATAGCTATCGGACGGCTCGGAGCGCCGGCCAAGGAGGAAGCATGCAGCCCTCGATCCAGATCAGCCGCGCCGAGTTTGACGCGCGAGCCGCCCTTTTGCTCGATCATCTCCGGGCGGAAAACCTGGACGGCACCGTGCTCTTCGATAATTTCCACATCCTGTATTGCACGGGGTTCGCCTTCTTCCCCACCGAACGGCCAATCGCCTTCATTATGAACCGGTCGGGAGAGAAAGCGCTCTTCGTGCCCAGTCTGGAGGTCGAGCACGCGCGGATCCAGACCGGTTTCGCTCGGGTTGATCACTACGTCGAATATCCCTACGACCCTCATCCGATGGAGGTGCTCAAGACCACGCTTACCACGATGGGCGTGACGGACCGGGTCGGCGCCGACCTCGATGGCTACCCCGCGATCCTGGGTTACCGCGGGCCGTCGCTGACCAGGTTGTTGGGAAATCCAGTGATCCCAGTCGGCGACTTCATCGAGGATTTGATGATGGTGAAAAGCGCCGCCGAACAGGCGCTCATTCGCGAGAGCGTCAAGTGGGCCAATCTGGCGCACCGACTGTTGCAGCGATACACGCGGGTGGGGGCGACGGAGACAGAGGTAAGCTTGCGCGCCGGCCACGAGGCGACGCTGGCCATGATCGACACCCTGGGATCCTTGTATCGGGCCCAGAGCATGTTTTGGGAAGGCGCCGGCGCGATCTACCGGGGCCAGGTCGGGCGGCATTCGGCGATTCCCCACGCGATGGCCAACAACGTGGTCTTTCAACCGGGTGACGTGCTGGTCTCCGGCACGCTGGCCCCACTGTGGGGCTACAACTCCGAGATCGAGCGGACCATGATTATCGGACCCGCGTCACCCGAGCAGCAACGTTTGTTCGGACACATGAAGACAGCGCAGGAGGTGGCCTTCGACGCGCTCAGGCCGGGAGCGACCTGCGCCGACGTGGATCGCGCCGTACGCGTCTATTACGAGGAACATGATCTGATGCGCTACTGGAAGCATCATTCCGGGCACGGAATAGGGCTGCGCAATCATGAGGGACCGTTCCTGGATATCGGCGATCATACGGTGCTGAAGCCGGGCATGGTGTTCGCGGTCGAGCCAGGTCTCTACGCGCCCGAGCTGGGCGGCTTCCGCCACTCCGACACGGTACTGATCACGGAAGATGGCAGTGAACTGCTCACCTACTACCCCCGCGACCTGGAGAGCCTGACCATTCCGCTGTGATCGGCTGGGCCTGTGTAGGCGCCATCAAGCGAGCGGCGATCCGCTCCCGATGATCAGGAGTTGGGCACCCGGAGATCACCTTTTTGGACCCTATTGCGTCGAGTTCTGACTACCGTTTTGGAGACGAGGCGGCATGCAAGCCGTTAGCTGGATGTTTCCCTCCAGCTGGCACGGTCTCGCGGCGCTCGGTACGACCCAGGTCTCGCGTGCCCGCAATTCACTCGCGCCGGCCGCCGAATGAAGCTGCCCGGCGCCGCGTTCCACGACCAGGATCGAGAAGCCTCTAAGCTGATCCAGCGGCCGCCTCCCATGTGCCAGGACACGAAATACCTGGAAGTATGGCTCGGTCGACGTATCGAATAAGAGGCCCTAACACAACCTATTCGAGATAGTTGAAGCAGATCAGAGCGGCAGCCAAGCGGAGGAAGGCTTCGTGGATGTCTGCCCGACGCTCATGGCGCGCCGCGAGCCGATCTGGCGCGGATCAAGAACCTGGAGGGCGTGCCCAAGCTGCGTGCTCCGGAGGCAAACCGCGTCATCGGAGAGGGATACACATTCCGACCGGAGCTTTGACGGATGGGTGCGGTCCTGGCTCTTCTGGAAGGGCGCCATTCGGTGATACGGTTAGAGATTAAGCCGACTGGTCTATTGCCTCTTGGTACCCTAGAAGTATGAGCACAGCCCCGCAGGTGCATTTTGCGACCCTCGATGCAGTCCTGGAACGGATCACCTACGCCAATGAGGAGACCGGCTATACCGTCGCCCGCGTCGCCACCGCACAGGGCGGCAGTGGCCTGCTTACCGTGGTCGGCTCCCTGCTTGGCGCACAGCCGGGCGAGAGTCTCCGCCTGCGCGGTGTCTGGAAGTCGCATCCACAGTGGTGCTGGGCTTGGGATCCAAGCGCACGTCGATGACCGGTCGGGCCTGGGAGGAACAGAAGGCGATCAAGGAGGTCATGCTCTTTCTCCAGGGGGTGGGAGTGTCCACCTCGCTCGTCGTGCGCATCTATAAGACCTACAGGGACGCCAGTATCTCCGTGGCCAAGAACGAGCCCTACAAGCTGGCCGGAGATGTGTGGGCCATCGGCTTCAAGACCGTCGACACGATTGCGCAGGCGATGGGCATCCCGCACGATAGCCCCCCAACGGGTCAAGGTGGGACTCCAGTTCACGCTTTCGGAGGCCAGCAACGAAGGTCACTACTATCTCCCGCAAGCCGCCCTGATCGCCACCGCAACGGCGATTCTCACCGTGGAGTCGGTGCTTGTCGAGACCTGCCTGACGGATCTCTCGGAGGAGGAAGGGGTAATCACGGAGTATCTCCCAGGCCCTGCGGGCGGCGCGACAATCCCGGCCGTCTACCTGGTGCCGTTCTACCGCGCCGAGGTGTCATTGGCGCACGGACTCCGCCGTCTGCTGCAGGCATCGACCGAGCGCTTACCGACTTTTCAGCGTGTGGACTGGGAGGCGGCTATGACATGGTTGCAGCGTACGACCAGGAGCACGCTGGCGCCCGAACAGGGCGCGGCAGTCCGTCTGGCCCTGACCGAGAAGGTGGCGGTGCTCACTGGCGGCCCGGGCTGTGCGAAGAGCTTCACCGTGCGCTCCATTGTCACCCTGGCCCGGGCGAAACGGGCCAGGGTCGTCCTCGTCGCGCCGCCAAACGCCTTGCCGAACTCGCGGGCATGGAAGCCGCGATGCTGCACCGGCTGCTCCAGTTGCGGCCGGGCGGGCCACCGTACTGGTCCACCGCTCCAGTTGCGGCGCCGTGTCACCGGCGAGGCGAGGACGTGATCGGGCCCCTGCGGCGGTGACGCGGGCGACCATGCTACAGCGCTGCTTAACCGGAGATGTCGGATTTCCGACAGCATCTGACCCTTTTTGCACGGGATACCGCTCGGGCCAGGGCGAAAATCCATGCATCTTGTCCACAAACCCCTGGCAATACTCAACCACCACGCGTATAGTTTCTTCCATGACTGCACAAGAAGGTAGGGTGTCGCGCGCTGGGACGACCGAACTCCTGAGTACGGCGAATGTCGCCGAGGCCCTGACCATCAGTCGGTCTCGCGTCCTGGCGCTCATACGCGGCCAACGGCTCCCAGCAATCAAGATAGGCCGTGAATGGCTGATCGAGAAAGCGGACTTGGGTATGGTGACTGAGCGACACGTTGGCAGACCACGGGCCGTGATCTCCGAGCCCCCGGCGCCCAGGAAACCGGCGGGGCTGCCTGGGCAGGCGTCCAGTCCGCGCCCTGCCGCCTCTCCAGGGGCTCACCTAAGGCCGCGGACCACCTATACGCTCGCGATCGGCGCCCAGAAAGGCGGGGTTGCCAAAACCACTACTACCCTCTATCTTGCCGCGCGCGCGGCGGCGCATTTTGGCAGCACGCCGGAACACCCAACCGTATGTATCCTGGATCGCGACGAAGCTCAGAATCTCTCGGTCCTTGCGCGCCTCGATCCAGACGTGATCGCGCCCGGTGTACGCTTACTGGAGGGAAGCAATGTCCCCGCGCCGGCGCAGGGCTATCGCATGGTCCTCGTCGACACGCCGCCCGGGCTCGCGGCCCTGGATGCGTTGCGGGACGCTGACCTTCTGGTCGTGCCAGTGCTGGCGGAAAAGCAGGGGGTGGCCAACCTCTCGCAGTATCTGCGCCTGATCGAGGGACTGCGCCGCACGACCAATCCGCGGTTGCGATTGCTGGCCGTGCTCCCCACTATCGTGGAAAAGCGCAATGCCTTGCACCGCGATATGCTTGAGCTTATCGGACAGATTGCCGCCCAGCACTACGCGCCGCTCCATGTGCTTCCCCCTATCCCGCGGGCGAATAGCATCGCGCGTGTCGATTTGCGCGCCACGGGGTATGACGCCGCTGCGAAGGAACTCTTCGATGCCCTCGGCTAAGAGGCGGCGGGAAATCCAGTTCGCCGCTGATCTCCTGGGCGACGATCAGGGTGGCACACCATACGACAACGACGTCAAGGCAGCGGAGGGGTCGTTTCAGCGCATGGCCGACGCCTACCTGATTCCCATTCAGCGCCTCTCACCCAACCCCAACAACCCGCGACGCCAGATTACTCATCTTGAGGAACTGGCGGCGTCCATCGCCGAGACCGGACATGTGCTGCAAAACCTGGTAGTGCGCCGGCATCCCGACAACGCCGGATTCTACATCGTCACCGCCGGCAGCCGCCGCCTCGGGGCCGTGCAATTGTTGAATGATGGCGGTGTGCCCGGAGTGAGCGTCCATATCGACGCCCTACCCTGCGTGATCGAGGAAAGGTCGGCGGATCAAACCTATCTCGACGCATTGACCGAGAACGCCGCCCGGGAGGATCTTACCCGGGCCGAGCTCATGGATGCCGTCCTCTATATCAGCCGCGCCTACCGCTTCTCCGCCCGTGAAATCGCCAGGCGTATCGGGCGCCATCACTCAGACATCTCCGAATTGCTCGGCGTGGCGCGCGACGAGGAAGTGGCGACCCTTGTACGAAGTGAGGTCATCAACACCAGCGTCGGCGCCGCCATTGCAAAGCAACCGCCGCCAGCGCGGCAGGAGATCCTGGCCGCCGTTCGGCAGCGGCATATACGCACGGCGGCCGACGTAGCTCGCCTGGCAGCCAGGGTGACCCACAACGGCCTGCCGCCACGATCACCCGACTTCCCCGAATGGGATGGCGTCCCGGTCGCCCATCCCGGCCAGGATGCGGACGAGCCGGCCACGGTCTTTGTAACGCCCGTTGACACGAGCGCCAGGAACGCCGGCGTCCCCAACCAGAATCAACCGCACGAAATCGAGCACTCCGCGCAATATCATGTAGGTCGTGGCGCCGCCGAGGCGCGCGCGGCGGCCCGGGACGGACTGCGCCGGGTCGCGCGCTTCCCGGACCCTGAATTCCAGGCAGTACTCGACCTCCTTGCCTACGGCAGGGCATATCATCTGCAATGGCAGGTAGCCTTGCAGGAACTGCTGCAAGAGCGCGGCATGGTTGAACGAGAGCAACGTGCTGATGGGCCAAGCTGAGTGTCGGAAATCCGACACCACCCTCATGTTTCTACAGGGGGTGCGCCATGGTATCGACACCGACAACCGAGGTGAAGGTCGGACGGCGTGGTAGAAAGCATGAATTGCCAGCACGGGGCACCAGGCGCATGCGCCGATCCATCGGAATCAGAACCCCTTTGAGACTAGCAAGGTGGATTGGCTGAAGCGGGAAGGCTGCCGGGATGGCTGAGGAAGATAACGGCCCACACACTGCCCATGAGGCGCGGATGGCCCTCGATTATGCTCGCGATCTCCTGAGAACGGCGGCAGCGGGGACTACCAAGGGCGGGTTGGGCGCCTTTCGCTCTGAGTTGGATCGCGCGCAAGAACAGCTCGCCACGGATCCGGATGGCGCCCGTGCTCACGTCGATGCCGTGCTGGAGGCACTGGAGCAATTGGGGCTGCCGGGCAGTCATTCCGTGGACATGCTCGACGTGTTCTTCGCTCAATGGCGATCGTACGTCACCTTACGGGAGCAGCGGGGCGCACTTGCCGGCGATCCATGGCACAATGCGATGCTGTTCATCTGGACGGAGGACGGCGAGCCCCCACGCGAGAATTCCTTGCATATTCTCACCTGCCGCCTGCCTGGCGGGGACGAGCCGCCGTTTGTCCTCCCAACCAAGTTGCAAAAGAAGACCAGCCAGGAGCTCCTGCCCTGGATGACCTGGCGAGCGGATCAGCAGCCCGAGCTACAAGCCCTACAGCGGCCAGTCACGCGGTATGTGGCGCTCTACGTACGGGGTGAGCAACTCTGCTGGGACGCCTCGCCCGACTACCCCCTGTGCGACGAAGCGCCCGATGTGCGGACCCTGATGCTGCCGCCACGTCGGTGGGGCGAGCTTGCCGCGCTGCCGCCGGGAGAAGCGCCACGACCGACGCTCCCCGCACCGACACATCCATCCGCGCGTCCCGCCATGCCGGCCCCCTCAATCCTGGATCAAGATAATGTCGCCATCGGTTCGAGTACGCTCCTACCCCACACCTTCCGCGCCATGCGTATGCCTGGCCGATGGATGCGCCCCGGCAACGGCAATCCGCCGTATTACGAGGAACTGCATGAGGGGGTAGCAGAGGCTGATCGGGTCAAAGTGCTGCTCCACCCGTCCGATGGCCGGAGCCCCTTGACTCCCGAGCAGGAAGCGGCGGCCTATGAGGCCGTGCTCGGTCTGGACGACGATAAGGTGCGCGCCTTCGCCATCGCGCTTGGCTCCTGGTTTGCCGGCACCGGCGGCGGTGACGCGCACATGCCCAAGGTCACGGTGACAGCCAACGCACTGCTGGAATTCCAGGGGGTCAAGCGCAACAAGGGCGCGTATAGACCAGCACAAAAGGAGAAGGTGGCCAATGATGTCTGGGCGCTGAATTCCATCTTCATTCGCGGGCCACAGGTCGTGTACGATGCGCGCGGTCGCCGCAAGATCGTAAAGGTGCGCTCCCGCCTGCTTGAGGTGGCGCAGGAGGACGAAACCAACCTACTGGGGGAGGACACTCCCTATGCCTTCCGCATCGCGCCGGGTGAGTGGATCAAACCACTGATTGAGGAAGGTACCCGCTACGTGGCTGTGTTGCTCTCTCCCGTCCTGCGCTACAACCCCAGACAGGGCGTGGAGTTGATCGCCATGCGCATTGGTCTTCATCTGGCCCTGCATTGGCGGTTCCGAGCGGCACAGGGCAATTTCGACCAGCCATGGAATATGACAACCCTGTTGGAGAGCACCGGGATTGAGATTCCGACGCACCGAGAACAGCGCAGGCGATTGATCGAGAACTTCGAGCGGGCCATGGACCGCCTGCGGGAGGACGGCGTGCTGGCAAGTTGGGAATACGTGCGCCTGGTGATGGAGGTGAATCCCACGGCCGTGTTCGCCGAGTGGATCACCCGCACGGTGCGCGTGATGCCGCCCCGGGCGGTGACCGATCAGTACGCGGGCATTGCCAGGCGGCATCGCTTAGAGGTGGCGGCGAGTAAGCGCCGTGCGCCGCGACAGACGGTTTAGACAGTGGTATCCCTCATCGGATGTGACGCCACCGGGTCAGGGTTGTTGCAACAGACGTTTTGATTGGATGACCGTGCGCACATCCCCTCATCGGGTGTGACGCCGCCTTGTTCGTTGGCGAGAATATCCTCTTTACCCCTCATTGGGTGTGACGCATTGCTACCGCCCGCCAACAGTGTCGCGCGAACGAACGGTATGCGAGCCCATTCGGCTGGGCATCGAGAGCCGTAAAGGCCCGGTTGCCCGGGCACGGCGGCATCTGATCGCTCAGAGCACCGTCCGATTGTCCACCTGTCCTTCCGACAAGGGGAAACGCTCGGCGCCCCTCATCAGGTGTGACGCGGTCGCATGGATCTGACAAAGGAGCGGTGACACCGTGCTTTTCACCCTCATCTGATGTGACGCCCTCACGGGCCGTGGCGGAATCCCTCATGGACTGTGGCGGAATCCCTCACGAGGTGTGACGCTCAGCCAGAGAAAACGGCTTCCCTATTAGATCTACTAGATCTACCACGGGCCTTCATCACGGCGCTACCGGTGGTACATGTCAGAATAGAGGCGGCGAACACCAGGTTCCGCCACGGTGCGGGTATGTTCCCGCCGCGTGATAGGTGAAGAAAGGGACGTCAACGTGCAGGCTCAGGCGAGAATACGCGACCGAAGTCCGCGATGCGAGCGCGAGCGTGCCGCCAGACCAACACCCGACCAATCGCAAGACTACCCCAGCGGGCCAGACGCCAGCCAGCAATCGCGCGCCTCCGAGGGGTGCGCACAAGGGCAAGTCGCCCTGACCTGGTGCCCACCAGGGATAGGGTCCGCTAGGACCGGCGGTACCACCGCGCCAGAGGAGGAGGATCGCGACCGCCCTACCATTGTCGTCCAGGACACCGCTCATCGATCCGGGTTTACGCTTGTACCGAACCAGCTGCTCTTCGCCAGGGGCTTGACGCACGGCGCCAAGCTCACCTACGCCCTCTTACTGGGCTACGCATGGCAGGAGGGCAGTTGCTTCCCCGGGCAAGAGCGCCTAAGTGAGGATCTCGGTGTAGAGCGCAAGGCGGTCATCCGCTATCTCAAGGAATTGAAGGACAGCGGCATGGTGCGGGTAATCCGGCGTGGCCTCGGGCAAACAAATCTCTATATCCTGCCGAAGCTGGCAGATGTCGCGTTGTTGGCCAAGGAGCCAGTTTCATCGCCTGATGTCCCCCAAATCGGATATCAGCAAGTCCCGAGTCTGGGCCAACCGGTTGTCTTGGGTAGCGGACACTACGTACACCCAGCGGACAAGACACAGAAAAGAAGTCATTCGATTCGACTCGACTCCTGTCAAGCGGAATCAATGCCTGTGGCGAAGGCGCCAATTACCCTGCTTGCGTCCCAACGGATGCGGTTACGCTCAGCTATCCGCGGTGAAGAGCCATGCCGCGACAAGCCGGATTCACCGCCCCAGGATAGCCAGTCTCCAGCTGGACTCACTGGGCACATCGCCCCAGGAGACTCCAGTCCCGCCGGCGCATGCGACGCCTTGGTGCGACCGCAAGCGCCAAATCGGTCATTCCGGAAATCCTCTTCCCGTGCCACGCGGCGGAATGTTGCGCCAGACGTGCCGCCGCATGAAGCCGAGAAAGCGGTGGCGGCGATCCTGGAACCGCTCCGCCGAACGTTCCGTGATGCCGCATCGAATCGGGCGACCATCACGCGGGCAGTACACCTTCTTGATTGCTCTGGGCTTGAATCAGCAGTGTTTATCCGGTTCTTGCACGAAGCGGCGGCACGCACGCGCGGCAGTCTACAGGTTGGCGTCATAACGAGTAACCCGATGGCGTATTTCTTCGCCTGCCTGGTCCAGCTTCTCGACGATACGGTCCATCCGGACGCTCCTCCTGAGCCCGGAAGGCCACGGAGGGCGGGACCGCCAGGAGGAGCGCCCAGCCATGACGCCGTGGCCTGTAGCCCCGACGATCATCCTCTTTGGGCGCGGGTACGGGAGGAACTGGCCGCCACCATCGCGGAAAGAAGCTACCGGGAGATGGTCGCGCCTACCCATGTGATCGCCGATGACGGGTTGGTGCTGCGCGTGGCGACGGGCTCCGCCTTTCAGCGTGACTGGCTCACCAATCGGCTTGGCAAGAGAATTACCGACATCCTTTCCGACCTCGGCCGTGAGAACCCGCGGGTTGAATTTGAGGTGCCACAAACTGTTACCTAAGTCGATTGCCATAGAAAGGTAGATGGTCGTAGCCTGTGGGTCTGGAGGGGCGCGGGATGGCGATGGAACTGACTAGCGAGGCGCGTACGGTCCTGGAAGGGGCGTTGCGGCAGACGCGGTGGGTCCGCGAATGGCGACGCTATGAGGCGCTGAGGCGCGGATTGCTTGACAGTCACCCCCGGGATTGCTAAAATATAGCCCTTACATGAACGTTCATGTAAAGGTGCCGTACGGCGGGTGCCATACGTGGCGGAGGCCGGAATGTCGACAATCGTGGACATCGCACGAGTCGCGGGAGTGTCGGTGCAGACCGTGTCCGCGGTCATCAACGATAAGGCCGGCATCTCGGAGGCCACGCGCGCGCGCATACGCCAGATCATCAAAGAGTTTGACTACCAGCCCAACCAGTTGGCGAGTAGCCTGCGCAGCAAGCGCACCCGTACGATCGGCATCCTGGTTCCCAGCATCACCAACCCGTACTGGCCCGAGATGGTACGCGGGGCCGAGGATGTGGCGCACCGCGAGGGGTATGTGGTCTTCCTTTGCAATACGGATGGTGACCAGACCAAGCTCGATACCTACATCCGGGCCCTTCGTCGTCAGCGCGTGGCTGGACTGTTTTTTACCGGCGGGGGCGAGATCGCGATCGCCGAGATCGCGGCGCTCGTGGCCGGCGGCGTCCATCTGGCGCTCAATGAGAGTCGGTCGCGTCACGAGAAGGTAGTGACGGTGCATGTGGATGATCATCGGGCGGGCTACGATGCGACGGAACATCTGCTGGATCTCGGTCATCGACGCATCGGGGTCATTGCTCCACTCGATACCGCGGGCGCCGGACGTCGCGCTGGCTACCGCACTGCCTTGGGCGAATGGGGAATCAGCGTTGACCCTGAGCTGATGATCCCGGCGGCCTTCGATATGGAGAGCGGGCAGAGTGGCGCCCGGCGTCTGCTGGCCCTGGCCACATCGCCTACCGCGATCGTCGCGGGCAACGACATGATCGCGATCGGCGTGATTTCCACCCTGAAGCAACAGGGAAAGCGCGTCCCCGAGGATGTGGCGGTGATCGGGGTCGATAACATCCCGATGGCCGCGCTCTACGACCCACCGCTGACCACCATCGCCCAGCCGCTGTATGAAATGGGCGCATCCGCCATGCAGGCGATCCTCGATCGGGTGCGCAATCCAGCGCTTCCTGGGGTCGCCCTTACCTTCGCCACCCCCCTGATTGTGCGGCGCTCGACCGTGGCGACCGCCATCACCGAGGAGGAACCCCAGCCGGGAGCAGCACCTGACACGCGCACTCCCGGACCTGGGGCTGAACGCCCGCCCGTGCTATACGAGGAGGTGTCCATGAAGTAGTCTACACAGTTGGTCCGCCCAGCGTCGTCGGCATCAACCAGAGTTGGTGCTTAAGCCTTAAGGATGAGGTGAAACCGATGAAAACGGATCTCTCACGGCGCGACTTTATAAAGACGACCGCGAGTGTAGGCGCGGCCGCCGGCTTGGCTGGCATGTTGCCTCGCGCGGCGCACGCGGCGTCAGGTGGCTATCAGGGCACCATGAACGTCTACGGGATCATCGTCCCCACGCCCGCGCAGCCTGGGGCAACGCAGTTGTTCAAACAATTCCAGCAGGCCCACTCCGGCATTTCGATCCAGAACCATGGCTTCACGTCGGAACGCTTCGTGGCGCTGTTTTCCGCGGCGCAGGCGGCCGGTGAGCAGATCGACCTGCTCTACCTGAATGGCCAGGATCTCCGCCGTTATGCACTGGCCGGCGACCTCTTACCGCTGAACAACCTGCCGCATCTCAATCGATTCATGCCTCTTGGCCTTAAGACCTACACGGTCAACAATACCTTGTGGGCGCTTCCTTCCGGGTCCACGGGCGGCTTCCCGATCTTCTACAATAAGGCGCTGCTCGACAAATATCATCTGGCGCCGCCGCAGACCTATGCCGATCTGCTCAGCGTTGGTAAGGCGCTGACCAAGCAAGGGGTGAGTGCCTATACGCATGACGGCAAGGACATCTACCTCTGGCCCGTGTGGTTTTTCACAACCTACGCGCAGGTCACAGGCAACAAGTCGATTGAAAAAACCCAGGCGACCTTGAAGGGACATGGTAAATTTACCGACCCCGAAGTCGTCGAGGCGCTCGACTTGATCTTCAACCTGGCCCGCAATAAGATATTCTCTCCGGATGTGCTCAGCCTGGATACTCCTGGGGCTCAGGCCGAGTTCCTCACCGGTCGAGCCGCCTTCTGGCTGCACTATGATGGGATCATCGCCACGGTTCGCCAGGCCGCGCCGCCCGCGCTGAATCCGCCGGGTATGAATCTTGATGTCACGCTCTTCCCCTGGGTGGGCAAGAAGACCGTTCAGCGGCAGTTCCCCGGTGGTACCGGCGCCGCGTTCGGTATCTACAGTAAGATCGGCGCGGACCGGAAGGCGGCCGCCCTCCAGATTCTCGACTACTGCACCACCGATCAGGCGGACACCTACCTGGTGAAGAACAGCCTTTCCACCCTGGGGACCAATATCCATGCCCAGGGCAGCCCGGACCCCGTGGCGCTGAAGGAAAAGGCGATCCTGCCTAATATGTCGATCTACCTGGATTGGTACTGGCCACCGGAGATCACCCAGGCATTCCAGCAGGGGATCCAGGCCGGCATCAACCTGAGCAAGACGGCGAAGCAGGTTTCGGCCGACATTCAGACGGTATTCGAAGGTTTACTGAAGTCTGGATATAAGTTCCACTAAGGACTGATCGCCGTACGTTCCCCGCGGATTGGAGCGCCTACCTCATGGCCGGTGGGCGCTCCGAGTCCTTGGGTGCGCGGCGGCGGGTGGGAGAGAAGCCGATATGGCCACTACTACCATCACCTCTAAACAGACCCCACGATGGCGCCGGACCAATCCATATCTGTGGATCGCGCCCGCGTTCCTACTCTTTGGGTTGTTTACCCTGTTGCCGCTCGCCATCGGGCTAGCTATCGGCTTTTTCTCATGGAACGGCTTCCAGGCCGCGCGGTGGGTAGGCTTCGATAACTTCACACGAGTATTTCACGATCAGGGATTCTGGCAGTCGCTCGAGCATAACGTGATTTACGCGGTCACGACAGTGGTCGGCAAGCTTTTGCTCGCCGTGTGCCTGGCCGTCCTTCTGAACCGATCGCTGCGCGGCCAGACGTTTTTCCGGACCATCCTCTTCATGCCGGTGGTCATGTCCTTTGTCGTGGTCGGCTTGATCTGGAACTGGATCTACAACTACAACTTCGGTCTGCTCAACACCGTGCTTGGCTGGGTGGGTTTGGGGGGCTGGAAGCAGGACTGGCTCGGTAATACGTCATTCGCGTTGGGGGCGCTGATTGTGGTGGATATCTGGAAGTGGTTCGGCTTCCACATGGTGATCTATCTGGCCGGCCTGCAGAGTATCCCCAATGAACTCTACGAAAGCGCGCGTATAGATGGCGCCACCAGCCGGCAGAGCTTCCGTCATATCACCCTGCCGCTGCTGATGCCGGTGACGATGATCAACTTGTTGCTTGCCACGGCCGGCGCCTTCACGGTCTTCGATCTGGTCTATGTGATGACCGATGGCGGCCCGGTCAATGCGACTGACGTGGCCATGGTCCACATCTATACGCAGGCGTTTCAGTTCAATCAGTTCGGCTACGCGGCGGCGATGTCCTATATCCTGCTGGTTCTGATCAGCGTCGTCTCTCTGGTTCTCATGCGCCTGCTGCGCCAGGAACGATACTTCTAGCCTGGTCCGCGCCTAGCTCACAAGGAAGGGGAACCATGTACGCATCCAGGACACTGCCGAGTAAGTCACTCGGTGTAAAGGCCGCGCGGCGCCTGGCGGACGGATTCAGCTACCTTGTGCTCACGGTGTGCGCGGTGGTCGTGGGCTACCCTGTGGTGGCGATGGTGCTGAACTCGTTCAAAACCACGTATGAAATGTACAGCAATCCATGGGGCCTCCCGACACATCTGGGGTGGGCGAACTATCAATATGCCTGGAATGAGGCGCAGATCCCCTCGTTCATGCTCAACAGCCTCATCGTCTCCGTTGCGTCGGTAGCCATTACGGTGGTACTGGCAGCCTTCGCCGCCTATGCATTTGCCACCTTCGAGTTTCGCTTCAACAGACCGCTCTTCCTCACGTTCGCGCTGCTGCTGATCGTGCCAGTGCCGGTCACGATCATCCCGCTCTATGTCATCGTGTCCCGCTTGCACCTGATGGATACGTACTGGGCGTTGATTCTCCCCTACACGGCCGGCGGCTTGCCGCTCTCCATTTTCATCCTGCGAGCGTACTTCCAGTCGATTCCCCATGAATTAGCGGATGCCGCCAGGATCGACGGCTGCTCGCAAATGCAGTCCTTCTTGCGGGTGATCCTCCCAGTCTCGACGCCGGCGCTGGCGACGGTCACCATCTTCCAATTCATCAATTCCTGGAACGAGTTTTTCCTGGCGTTGATCTTCATTCACAAAACGTCGATCATGACACTGCCGTTGGGGCTGCAGTCGTTTTTCTACAACTATTCGGTCCAGTGGGGCTACCTTTTCGCCGCTCTCTCGACCGCGCTGGTCCCGGTGATCGTGGTCTATGTGATCATGCAGCGGCAGTTCATTAATGGACTGACCTCGGGAGCGTTGAAGGGATAAACCGCCGCTTGAGCGGCCGCGTCAATCCGTGAAAGGAAGGTTGATGGATTCCGAACCGTTACGCATGGGGTACGTGGGCTGCGGGTTCCTGGCGCAGCACACGCACCTCCCCAACTTCGCCTCGCTCCAGGGCTGTCGCTTGATCGCCCTGGCCGAGATGCGCCCGCGACTGGCCCGGTTGGTTGCCGACCGCTACGGCATCCCCACGGTGTACAGTAGCCACCTGGAGCTTGCCGCTGATCCCCAGGTAGAGGCAGTGGGCCTCTCGGCGGGCTTTGCCCAACAGGGCGAGATCGCCGCCGATCTGCTGCGGGCCGGGAAGCATGTGTTCATGGAGAAGCCGATGGCGGTCTCCATCGCGCAGGCCGAGCGGATCCTCCAGGCGGCTCGCCACGGTAACGCCCGCCTGATGGTCGCCTATATGAAACGCTACGATCCCGGGAATCAGTTGGCGCGCGAGACGATCAGCCGCTGGCGCGCGGAGAGCACGCGCGGCCCGGTGCTCTACGCACGCAATCACGGCTTCTGTGGTAACTGGCTCAACACGCTCGATAGCTCGAGGATGATCAGGACCGACGAGGCGGCCCCGCCCGCGCCCTATGAGGAGCAGTTGCCGGAGTGGCTGCCCGCCGCCGATGCCTCACACTATATAGGTTACTTGCAACAGTACACACACAATATCAACCTGCTCCGCTTCCTCCTCGACGCGGGCGATCGGGCGCGCGTGCGGAACGTCGATCTCGACCCGGACGGGATGACCGGGCTTGTCACGCTGGAGTTGGACGGCGTGCGCGGTGTGATCGAAAGCGCGGGCAGCACGTTCCACGGGTGGGACGAGCATACCCAGGTCTACTTCCAGAACGGCTGGGTCCATGTCTGGTCGCCCACTCTGTTTGCCCGACCCGCCCAGTCGCGCGTGGAAGTCTACGAGGGAGGCGAGCATGCCGGCTACCACTACCCGGTCGTGACGCCGCAGACAGCATGGCATTTCCGCGAGGAAGCGGCCTCCTTCGTACATGCGATGCGGAGCGGTACGCCGTTCCTCTCCAGTGGCGAGGACACCCTGACCGATATCCGCCTGTATGAGGAGATCTACCGCTGCCATCTTGGCCTTGAGTCTTGAGCCGACCGCAATAAGGAGCATATGAAGACCAATCAACTTGCCATCAATGCGATTTCCACGCGTCATCGTGACCTGGATGAAGCACTGGACGCCTACGCCGAAGCCGGCTTTCCCGCCGTCGAACTCTTCTTGCCGCAGCTTAAGGAATGGCTGGCACGCGGCCACACGGTGCCCGAGGCGCGCGAGCAGTTCGCGGCGCGCGACTTGCGCTGCATCGGCGGCTTCGAGACACACGTGGCGTGCTTCGGCCCGGCGGATGCCCGGCTTGCAAACCACGATCTGCACGTTGCGAACGCTCGGTTGATCGACGAACTGGGTGGCGGCACCCTCGTTGTGGGCACCGACGGCCCGGAGGCGCCGTTCTCCGATCCCCTTGCCGCGCTCGAACCGATCGCGGGCGCCCTGCACGAACTGGCGCGGCGGCTGGAGGGCCTGGATGTGAGGATCGCCCTCGAGTTCAACTGGTCACCCGTGGTAAAGAGCCTGCGGAGTGCCGTACAGGTAGCGGAGCAGGTAGGCAATCTACGGGTAGGCGTGCTCTTCGATCCTGCCCACTACTATGTGACACCGACCAAATTCACGGACCTCACGACCGAGAGCGTGGCGCACATCTTGCATGTCCATCTGGACGACATGCGCGATAAGCCCGGCGATCTAAGCCACTGCAATAGCGACCGCGTCCTCCCCGGTCAAGGCATCCTCGATTTGCCCGCCCTGATCGGCCGTCTGGAGGAACTTGGCTACCAGGGCCGGTTTTCGATCGAGATGTTCAACGCCGATCTCTGGGCGCTTCCCGCGCGTCAAGCGGCGCGGCTCTGCTACCAGAGCTTGCTGCCGCTTTGTCGATGAACAACGTATCTTCGTCTCTTCCATCACCCCGCGTTGTTCGTGGGGCACCCGCGGTTGAAAGGTAGGCCACTCAGGTGAAAATAGCATTCTATACAGCGGTGTTCGGCGATCAGCCCCTCGAATGGATCGCCGATTGGGCGGCAAGCGCCGGCTTCGATGCCCTGGAAGTGGATGTCGCCCGCCACATCGGCGATCCGGCCCGGGCCGGCGAGGCGATCGCCACGGTCAGGCAACGTGGGCTGGAGGTCTGCGCCCTGACCTATTTCGGGAACCTGCTTGACGCGAACCGCGAAGCCCGAGCGCGCCACCAGGCCAATGTGGCGGCGACGGTCGAGGCCGCAATCGAGCACGGCGTGTCTCTTGTATGTACTTTCCCGGGACGCGACGAGCAGGCGACCGAGGAAGACAATTACCGCCAGCTCTCGGGCCTGTATGGACCACTCGCCGCCCGAGCGGCAAGCGGCAACGTCAAGGTGATCGTAGAAAATTGGCCCGGCCCGCACCAGGACTACGTGGCCACGACCCCCGCTGGTTGGGCCCGGTTCTTCGGGTTAGCGCCCGCCCCAAACCTGGGTCTCAACTTTGACCCCTCGCACCTGATCTGGCAGGGAATCGATATCGAGCAGGCGTTGCATGCCGTGGCTGGCCGCGTGTTTCTGGCCCACGCCAAGGACACCGAGATCTTCGCGGATCGCTTGCAGCAAGTCGGCTATTTCGGCACCGGTTGGTGGACCTACCGACTTCCCGGTCGCGGTCGTATCGACTGGCATCGCTGGCTCGCGCTCCTGCGCGCCGAGGGCTTTGACGGCGTGGTGAGCATCGAGCACGAGGATGCGGAGTGGGGCGCGCCGAGCGGCCCGGTCGAGCGTCGCAAGGAAGGGTTGATTGAGGCACAACGGGTGCTGACCGGCGCCATGCCCCGGTAGGACAGAAGCGAGGGAGCCCTGCCGCTGGCCCTCGTGTCGTACGAAAAGCTAAAATCGTCTCGATCAGGCGTCCGCTCAATCCAGCCGGTCTGGATCAGCCAGTGCATGGAGTCAAGGGCGACGCGGAGTTTATCCGTGGGACATCATACAGGCCGAAGGGATCACCGCCGTGGTGACCAGATGGCGCAACAAGCTGGGACGGGCTACAGTCCCTTCGGCACGGACACCAAGATCGCTTGGCTGGGGAGTGCGCGGGTGATCGGCGACCTCTATACCACGCCCGAACGGACGATGCGACGGACGGACGTTATCCCTCCACCATGACCTCATAAGGAGCATTCTCCCACCACCCATCGGATCCGGTTGACCCGCGAGGCATCCGGATCTATGATATGTGGTGATGTGATCACCAACTCAACGAGTAAGTGGGGAGTGGGCATATGGCGCTGGTCGTGCGGCAGCGCTTGAGTGAACAGGTTGCCCAGCATCTCCGTGAGTTGATTGTGGAGGGTGAGATCGCCGCCGGCCAGGCCCTGCCTCCCGAGCGGCAGCTGACCCAGCGCTTCGGGGTGAGCTCGGTGGTCGTTCGCGAGGCGCTCAATTCGCTCAGCGTGACCGGCCTCGTCGAAATCCGTCACGGCGTGGGATCGTTCGTCACTCCCCCCGACCAGTGGCGGATTGAGGAACCCTTTGGCGCTCTGATCCGGAGCGGAAGGGTCGACCTGCCGCATATGGTCGAGGCGCGCGCCATGATTGAGGTTGAAATGAGCGCCCTCGCGGCGCTCCGGCGTGACGAGGAGGCGATCCACTTACTTGACGCCGCGCTGGCCGATATGGCGGAATCATTGCACGATCCGGTGGCCAATGTCGATGCCGATATGGCGTTTCATCGCGCCCTTGCCACGGGGGCCGGCAACCCGGCGCTCTGGATCCTCCTGCAACCGATGCTGGCCCCCATCCTCGCCGGTATGTTCCGCGGCACGTCTTTCCCCGCCGCCACTTCCCGTGCCCTGGCCGAACACCGGAATATCCGCGACGCCATCGTAGCCGGTGATCCATCGGCGGCCCGACTCGCCATGCGAGCGCACATGGAGACAAGCAGGTTGGAAGTCACCGGGCGCGCGAATCCGGCCGAGGAGAAGAGCGAGGCATCGCGCAAGACGCATGGGGCCGCACGCTAAGGCCGCTGGGCAAGCACTGGGCGGTCACGCGCTGAATGGCGCCGGAGGGAGGAAGAATGCGAATCACCGAGGTCGAGCCGATCGTTTTGCGTGTACCGGACTTGCGTCCCGAGGATTGCGATGGTACGCAAGATACCTTGCTGGTCCGCGTGTATACCGATGAGGGGCTGATCGGGATTGGCGAGGCCGATACGTCACCCGAGGTGGCTCGGGCCGTCGTACTGGCCCCGATTAGCCACCTGATCGCCCGCGGACTGCGCGAGGTATTGATCGGCCGGGATCCTTTCGATGTGGTTCGCCTCTGGTACGACATGTATCACGCCTCCATCTATTACGGCAGGCAAGGCGCGGCCCCGCAGGCCCTGAGCGCGGTCGACATCGCCCTGTGGGACCTGATCGGTCAGGCAAGCGGGCGCCCGGTATGGAGTATGCTCGGCGGTTGCCACCGCGAGCGGGTACGAGTCTATGCAAGCCTGTTGATGCCAGAGCGGCCGGATCAGATCGCTCCCCTTGTCGCGCCGCTGATTCGGCGTGGGTTTACCGCCGTCAAGTTCGGCTGGGGTCCGCTGGGGCGGGATGAAGGGCTGGACGTAGAGCTGATCGCCGCCGCGCGCGAGGCGATCGGCCCAAATCGGTTACTCCTGATCGATGCCGGATGGGCCTATACCGTGAAGAGTGCCGTCCGGGTCTGCCGGCGGTGGGAGCCGTATCATCTATTCTGGCTGGAGGAGCCGCTCCCACCCGACGATCTGGCGGGCTATGCCCGGCTGTCCGACCTCGTGGAGGTATCCATCGCTACGGGAGAAGAGGAGTCGGGAGTCCGAGCTTTTCGCAGGCTGATCGAGGAGGGGCACGTCGACATCATTCAGCCCGACGTGTCGCGGGCGGGCGGCTTCACGGAGTGCCGGCGCATCGGCGATCTGATCGGGGAACTCCATGTGCGGCTGGTTCCCCACGCCTTTAAGACCGGCATTCTGCAAGCAGCGTCTCTGCATCTGGCCGCCACTCTGCCCCATGGCGACCTGTGCGAGTTGACGGTCCATGGCGGTCCGCTGGCGCGCACTCTCACCAGCATTGATTTTCTGGATGTGCTCGAGCCGGACGGGATGGTGGCGATCCCGTCGGCTCCAGGATTGGGGGTGGTGCTCAACGAAGAGACGGTGGCACGTTACCGCGTGACCTAAGAGACGAGAGACTATTGCCGAGGTGGCCTTATCCAAGTCGAAAGTAAGATCGAGGGAGGCCGATCATGTTATTATCGCGCAGACAATCGCTACGGACCGCCGCGCTCCTTTTGGCAGGCGTGCCCGCTTTGGAAGCGGCGCCCATGCAAGTATCCCGCGCCGCCGACAAAACCACGCTCATCATGTGGTGGTGGGGAGAGCAGGAAGCGCAGGGCGCCCAGGGGTGGATGAATGAAACCATTCGTCTCTACGAAAAGGCTCATCCGAATATCGTGATCAACGCCGTGCTGCAGACGACCAACGGCCTGGTGCCCTCCTTCGAGACCGCTGCCAAGGCCCATCGCGGCCCCGATATTCAGTACCTGTGGGGTGGCATCAACTCGCTGGCCGAGGCGTGGCCCGGCTATCTGGCTCCGATAAGCGATTATATCCCGGCTAGTGAACTCAAGCACTATCTGAATACGGCCGAGGATACCTACAACGGCAAGATATGGAGCGCCCCTTGGTATACACAGCCGTCCTTCCCCCTGCTCTATAACAAAGACAACTTCAAGAAGGCCGGCCTCGATCCGAATAACCCACCCCGCACCTGGGATCAATTCATGGCGGCTTGCGCCAAGCTCAAGAAAACTGGCGTTATCCCGATCGCTGGCGGCTTGCAGGACGGCTTCTACGGGGGCTGGCTCTTTGCCTTGCTCGGCGGGCAGAATCTGGACAGTGCCAAACAGATGATGGATGCCGCGATCGGCAAGGCCGATATCACCTCGCCCAAGTACAGCGAGTGGTGGTTAAAGCTGGCCGAGATGCGCGACAAGGGCTATTGGAACAACGACATTAACTCACTACAGTTGTATCAGGCCCAGAACCTGTTCGTGCAGGGCAAGGCGGCCATGACGAACGTTGCGGGTTCCGATATTCGTAAGTTCGTCAAACAGGTCGGCATCAATAAGGTAGGCGTCATGCGCATGCCCGTGTATGGCGCCGGCAAGCTGGCCAATACCTTCGGCAGCACGTCGCAGACCCTGGCCATCCCGGTCTTCTCGCGGCATAAGCAAGAAGCTGCCCAGTTTATCATGTACATGCATACACCAGAACGGATGGTGGCCTTCTACCGCGAAACCGGCTCCATTCCGGCGGACGACCGGTTCCCCCAGAGCATGATTACGCTGCCCCAGCAGAAGCTGATCTTCAATTGGATGGTCAGGCAGGGCGGCCCCTATCTGGAGAACTTCATTCCGGTCGCACTGGACAGCGATGGCAACTTCGCCGGCACCCAGAAACTCTTCGCGGGCGACAAGGTGAACAGCATCATCTCCTTGCAAGCAAGCGTACTTAACAAGTGGCATCGCACCGCCCCGGGCGAGGTCGCGGCCTTCCAGAACTGGGCGAACAAGGGGTAAGAGACGATGAATGCCCCGATGGCGGTCGAGCGGCGGCCCAAGAGCACGGCGCGGCGAATTGGCGCCTGTCTCCGGCCCGTGCCCTACCTGTTGCCCGCGGTGGCCGCCATCGTCCTCATCTTCGCGTACCCACTGGTCCGCCTGGTTCGGGAGAGTACCCAGCAAAGCTATGGCGGGATCACCACTGATGTCGGCTGGTCGAACTATCAATTCGTACTGACCGACAGCGACTTTATCACCGCCGTCACCCATAACCTCCTGCTGTTGATCTGTGTTCCCGTACTCGTCGTGCTGTCGATCTTCTTCGCGATATTGCTGCACGAGACGACTCGGGGGCGCCGGCTGTACGCCACCGTGCTCTTCCTCCCATACGTGCTCGCGGTGCCGGTAGTAAGCGTGCTGTTCAACTATCTCCTGCAACTCAACGGCGGACTGAACACCGTCCTGCGCGCGATTGGTCTCGGCTTTCTGGCTCAGGACTGGCTGGGAAGCGAAACCTGGGCGCTACCGTCGCTGATGGGCGTGATCGTATGGAAAGAGCTGGGCTTCGGGATCATGCTCTTCTATGCGCGCACCCTGTCGCTGCCCAATGAGTTGTGGGAGGCCGCCCGCGTGGATGGCGCGGGCTGGTGGCGCATGCACTGGCATATTACCCTGCCCCAATTGCGCAACATGATCGAGTTCTATGCCGTGGTGGAAAGCATCACCATGCTGAGTTGGGTCTTCGCCTATGTCTACGTGATTTCCAGCGGCACCGGTGGCCCCGGCACTAGCACGCTGGTAACCGAGCTCTACATCTATAAGAATGCATTCGGCTACGGGACCAACAATCTTAATCTGGCGGCGGCGGCATCGGCCGTCTTGTTTGTCGGGACCGTGATCCTAATGTTCGTGAACTTCCGCGTACGACGGGTGGAACTGCACGCATAGGCTGGGTGGGGCGGGCCCTTCACGCCCCCACCTCCGCATGAGACGAATAGAAGGAGAACCGCGAGTGATCGGGCAGGCGGAGGCCGAGAAGGCCAAGCGGAGAAGCAAACGGCGGATTGGCCTGGTGGTTCGCCAGGTTCTTCTGGTATTGGCTTCCGCCCTGGCGCTGTTGCCCGTGTACGCCATGGTGACGGCCGCTTTCAAGGGGCAAAATGACTATCTGGCCCACCCGCTGTCCCTGCCTGCCCCTCCGTCGGGAGCAGCCTTTGCTACCGCCTTAACAAGCGGCTTTCCGCGGTGGCTGGCCAACAGCATCTTGGTCGCCGGGGTCTCGGTGTTCACCACGATGGCGCTCGCCGTCCTGGCGGCCTATGCGTTCAGCCGTATGCCGTTCCCCGGCCGCGGCGTGAGCTTTACCTTGATGATTAGCCTGATGGTGGTGCCACCGATTGTCATGCTCATTCCCCTCTTCGAATTGATGTCCGACCTCAATCTGGTGAACACCTACGCGGGGGTGATCGTGATCTACGCCGGGCTGATGTTGCCCTTCTCCATCTATCTCCTCACGAGTTTCTTCAATACCATCCCGCGCGAGTTGCTCGAAGCCGGTTCGATCGACGGCGCGGGCCATTTTCGGGCTCTCATCTCGATCGTGCTGCCCCTGGCCTTGCCGGCCTTGGTCACCCTGGGAATCGTGAATTTACTGTGGGCGTGGAATGAACTGCTCATCGCCCTGGTGCTTCTGCAGGACGACAGCAAGAAAACGCTCATGGTAGGCATCACCATCTTCCAATCGCACAACAATCTCAATGTGCCGGTGACCATGGCGGGCCTCTTGATCGCTACCATACCGGTGGTCGCGCTGTACCTGGGCGGGCAGCGGTTCTTCGTGCAGGGGCTTGCGGCGGGCGCGGTGAAGGAGTAGGGAATCCCAGCAATGCGGGAGGGGATCAGATGACGGGCCGGGTGCTGATTACGGGGGCGGCAAGCGGGATTGGGCGTGCGACGGCCCGGCTGTTGGCCGGCGCGGGCTGGACGGTCATTGCGCTCGATCGGAACGAGCCGGGACTGAGTAACCTCCGCGAGGAGCTTGGCCCACGGCTGATCCCCCATGTGCTGGACCTGGCCACTCTCACCGAGAGTACCTCGCTGGACCTTGGCGGTCCGCTGGCGGCGTTGGTCCAGTGCGCCGGGGTCTTTCAGGCGGCGGACTTCCTCACCGGCCCTGTCGTGGAGTGGCGCCGCGTCTTCGCCATCAACTTCGAGGCCGCGTCCCTCATCGATCGACTGGCGGCGCCCGCGCTGATCGCCAACGGCGGCGGCTCTATCGTCCACGTGACCAGCATTCATGCCTGGCTGTCGGAGGACCGGAGTAGTCACTACGACGCGGCGAAGGGCGCGCTCTCCGCCCTCACCCGAAGCCTGGCCATCGAGATGGCGCCGAGAAACATTCGGGTCAACGCGGTGGCTCCCGGGTTCGTGCGCACGCAAATGTCGATTGTGAACGGCGTCGACGAGCTGGAAAGCGAGCTCTTTCTTACCCATTACGTGGGGCGCCGTCGCATCCCACTTGCGCGCGCCGCCGAACCTGAGGAGGTCGCGGCGCCCATTGCATTCCTAGTCGGCGAGGGCGCCTCCTACATTACTGGGGCGACGCTGGTAGTGGATGGCGGACTCAGCGTCACGTTTTAGCGCCCCGCGTTGGGTACGTTCGCCATGAGGACAGCGCCACGCTTGCGCGACGCATCGCGCCTCTCGTCGCTCCAGTGCGTCCCACGCCCTTACACGCGGAGAGGCGGGCGGCCTGGCGCCCTCCAGGCGTTCCTTCAAGCCGGGGAACCGCGGCCAGTATGCCGCCAGGCCGAAGCGGAAAATGCCGATACGTCCCCGGACATGCCTGCCGGCCGTGGTGGAAGGCTTGCTGGCCGGCCGGGTTCGATTCTCAGTCGTCATGATGTGACACCTCGCACGCTAGCCAAAACAACGAACGGGGCCAAGCGCATCACTCCCACGTCGAGTTCACATGCGCTGCCAATCGATGACAACGCCCAAGTGCTCGGCTGGGTGCTCCCGCAGGTCCGCGTAGGCTGCCGGCACCTCGGCGGGCGACACGCGGTCGGTGATCAGTTCCTCAAGGTGGAGGGCCCCGTCGCGCATGAAGGCGAGGATCCACGCCGTGCAGCCGGCGATCGAGCCGAGTGGTCGCTCATTGTAGAGCGGGATCTGCCATTCCCAGCCACTGCGCAGCGCCAAGTACTTGCGGAAGACCGGCCGCACCACGTCGGCGGCCACTACCGCCGTGCCGCGCTTCCAGGCCGCGCCCACCAGGAATACCTCACCGCGCGGCGCGGCAAGCGACAGCGCGGTGAGAAGGCCGCGATCCTGCCCTGAACACTCCAGCACCACCCGGCAGCTATCCGTGAGATCGCCTGTCTCCTGGGCTCCTTCCGTCAGGACGCCTGGATCGAGTGTCTGGACGATCCCACGGCGCTCCGCGATCCGCCGGCGCTCGGCCAGCGGCTCCACGCCGAGTACGCGCAGCCCGGCGCAGTACGCCAGCTGGGCCGCCAGGTTGCCCACCAATCCCAGCCCGGTGATGGCCGCCTGGTCGCCCGGGACGGCGGCCATCAGCCCGAGACTGACCGCGCTGACTTGCGCAATACGGGCCAGGGTCGCCTGCTCGGGGGGTACACCGTGCGGCACGCGCACGCAGACGTGGTCGCGACTGTCGAAGCGAGCGATCGCTTGGTGGGGCACATGTGCGAGCACCAGGTCGCCCAGCCGGACCGGCGCCTCGTCGCCGGCGGCGATCACCTCGCCGACCGCGGCGTAGCCGGGGTAGATGGGGTAGCGATCGGGATTGGGAAAGAGTGTGTGATCACCGGAATAGTTGGCGATCTCGGTGCCCGTGCTGATCGCGCTGTAGGCGGTGCGCAGCAGCACCTCGTAGGGTGCGAGCGGCGCATCCGGGATGTCGGTATCCTCCAGGACGGCCTGGCTTGGACCGGTGAACACAATACGCCGCGTCTTCATTCCTCAAGCCACTCCATATCCACCTCGATCCCGAGGCCGGGCAGATCGGTCGGCGCCAGGAAGCCGTCGCGTGGCTGCGGGACGCCGCGCAAGAAGGGCAGCAGCGGGCGCAGCTCGCCATCCTCGGGCGAGGCGATCACCACATACTCGGCCCACGGTACCGCGGCCTGGGCTGCCAGCCAGTGGATCCCCCATGGTTGGAGGCCGCCCGCGTGCGGGATCACCGGCACACCATGCGCGCTCGCCAGCGCGGCAATCCCCCGGGCCTCGCTGATGCCGCCGCACCAGGAGAGGTCAGGTTGGACGATATGGCAGCATTTGCGCGCGAGCAACTCGCCGAACCCCCAGCGGGTGTATTCATGCTCGCCGGTGGCGACGGCCATGCCTTCTACCCGGCGGGTAAGCTCGGCGTAGCCCTCGTAATCGTCGGGAGGAAGACACTCCTCTATCCAGCGGACGGCATAGGGGCGCAGCGCCTCCGCCATGCGCAGAGTGAACTCCACGTCCCAAGCCATGTAGCAGTCCAGCATGATCTCGGCATCCGGCCCGACGGTCTCACGGGTGCGGTCCACCAGCGCGATGTTCTCCCGGATACCTGCTCTGCCATCGGCCGGCCCGTAGGGCATGGCCAGCTTGAAGCGGCTGAACCCGAATTGCTGGTACCAGGCGACGTCATTCCCCGTGGCATACACGGGCAGCCGATCCTGCAGCTTTCCGCCGAGCAACTGATACACGGGCACGCCGCGCGCTTTGCCGAGGAGGTCCCAGAGGGCGATGTCCACCGCGCTGATCGCCATGATCGGTAGCCCTTTGCGGCCGTACGGAAGCGTGGAGCGGAACATCTGGTCCCACAGGCGCTCGATGTCGGTGGGGTCCTCGCCGACCAGCAAGTGGGCAAGGTGGTCTTCGACGATCATCCTGGCTGGGGCCGGGGTGGTGCCGCCGATCCCTACCAGCCCGTCGTCGGTCTCGACGCGCACCAGCACGTCGTGGCCCCAGCGAGCGTTCCAGGAGGAGCGGCGCTCCTTGTAGCGGGGGTAGATCGACATCGGGTTAGCGATCAGCGACTCAGAGAGCCACGAGGTGTGCGCGTCATAATCCGCCGGAGGACGTACCGGTGTGGCCCAGACTCTAGCGATCTTCATGCATCATTCCCTTGTTGGCGCGCTCTTGCTGCTCGTCCAAGCCCATACTTTGCCGCCTCGCTCATCTCGCGTCCTCCAGTAGCTCGGCGAACTCCGCGTAGATTTCGTCCGAGACCTGCTCGGCGGGTGCGCGCAGGCGGGCCGATTCGATCACCCCCATGCGGCGCAGCCACTCCTTCTGGGTGCCCACGAAGGCGCTGAATGACTGGTTGGCGAACAGCAGGAGCGGCAGCGCGCGGTGGAGCGCATGCCGTGCCGTCGCCAGATCATCCGACTGGAATGCATCCCAGACCCGCACAAAGATATCGGCATAGGAACAGCCGGGCATGGTCGCTCTCGCCCCGCGCCGTAGCTCGTCCAGCAGATGCAGGCCGCCCGCGCCGCCAATCAGCGCCCCGTCACCTTTAGGATCGCCGGCTAGCAGGCGCGCCAGTTCGGCGATCTTGGGCACCGAGGGCAGCGCTTCGATCTTCAGGTATCGGATGCTGGACACCTCGCGCACCAGCCCCGCCAGCATCTCGGCTGAGAGGCTGGCGCCACTCATCTGGGGTGCATCTTGCACCACAATGGGTGTGGTAACGGCGCCGGCTACCGCGCGGTAGTGTGCCACGAGGCCGGTGCCGCCTGGCGGCAGCACATAGGGGGGCAGAACCATCAGCGCGTCTACGCCGCGGACGCTGATCGCGCGCGCCAGCTCGATCGTGGCAGCGGTGGAGGGCCGGGCGCAGCTCATCATCACCGGCACGCGGCCGCGAGCGGCCTCCACGAGCGTGCGCGCCACCGCCACGCATTCCACGTCACTCAGCGCCAGGTACTCGCTAGCCAGGCCGATCCCAATGCCGTGGACGCCCAGCCCGATGGTATGCTCGGCGACCCGCGCAAGTCCCGACAGATCCAGCCGGTCGTCGTCGGTGAAGGGTATGACCAGTATGGCCACCACGCCGCTCAGGTGCTTCGTCGTCATGGCGTCGCCGGCACCCGGTATCTGTCAACCACCGCGTGGTTTAACTCCAGACCAAGGCCCGGTACGCCGGAGAGGCGTACGTGGCCGTCCTCGACCAAGGGTTCGCCGTGGAAGATCCACCAGAACGACTCGTTGATGTCGGGCAGCACGCCCTGGTCCGGGGGCGGGAAGTATTCGGCGATTGGCGAGTTGAGGTGGGAGATCACCAGGTGGTAGTTATGCGCCTGGCCGGCGTGCGGGATCACCGGCAGGTCGTGCGCCGCGGCCATCGCCCACACTTTCTGTGCCTCGCTGATGCCGCCCATGCGATTCACGTCGGGCTGCAGCACGTCGACCGCGCGCTCCTCAATCAGCCGGCGCATGCCGTAGCGGGTGTATTCGTGTTCGCCGCCGGAGATCAGGATGCCCCTGCTGTTGGCCAGCTCCTTTACCCGCGCGTAGCCCTCCACGTCGTCCGGACTGACCGGTTCCTCGATCCAACGCAGCCGGTATGGCTCCAGCAGCGGCAGGATGCGAGTGCAATAGCCGACGTCCCAGCCCATGTAGACGTCGGCCATCAGGTCCACGTCGTCGCCAATCACCTCGCGCACTGTCCGCACCAACTCCACGTTGCGCCGAATGCCGGCCGCCCCGTCGCGGGGGCTGTAGCCGAAGCGCAACTTCATGGCGCGGAAGCCCTGGCGCAGATAGCCTGCCGCCTCCGCCGCCAGCGCCTCCAGGTCCTCGGTGGCGTAGAGGCGGCTGGCGTAGACCGGGATTGTCTCGCGCATGCGTCCGCCCAGCAGGTTGTACACCGGCTGGCCCAACGCGTGCCCCTTGAGGTCCCAGAGCGCAATGTCCACGGCGCTAATCGCGGCAAGTACCATCCCCTTACGGCCATGGTTGAGCGTCGAGCGGTACATGGCCTCCCAGATCAGGTTGGTATCGAAGATATCGGCGCCCACCACGATTGGCTTGAGGGAGTGCTCCAGGGTATGGATCGTACCTCCGGTGGCCAGTGCCACCGTGCCGTAGCCGACCGAGCCGTCCTCGGCGGTAAGGGCCACGATCAGTGCGTAGAGCGAAACCCCTGCCGCGGTGGCGCTGGGAGGAGCATTCGTCGGCCAGCGCTCCATGATTGAGAGTGGCGTTACCAGGGTATTGCCCGTGCCCTTAGGCGGCGGGGCGCCGAACGAGCGCAGGGCGATAATCTCCATGCCGGTGACTTTCATGCGACCAATCCTTTCATTTCCTTCCGGTCCCGCGCTAGATCTCACGGCACGGGCCGCGACACGTGCTCGACTCGCCGGGCCGCCTCGACTACTACCGCCTCGGCGCCAAACACCCGCTTGATGGCCTCCAGGTAGCCCATGCCGTGGATGGCGTCGGGCTCCAGGTAGCTGCCTTCGGTCCACTCGTTCCAGGCGTTGATGGTGAGGATCGGCGGATTGGTAAGCCCACGATCCAGAAACGCGCGCGCCCGCTCCAGCGCGCGCCCGAACTGCTCGGGCGTGTTGCCGACCAGGATGGAGGTGAACGGGTAACCCAGATTGTCGTAGCTATCCGACTGCACCGTGCGCGGGCTCGGGTCCCAGCCCACGGTTACGTTCGGGAAGTACGGCAGGCCGTAGGCGCCGGCCAAGCGCTCCCAGTCCTCGGCCGCGGCCCGGGCGTAGTCAGGGTACGGTACGGTCGGGAAGGTCGTCATCGGCGTGTGGTGAATCCAGACGTAGGAAGTCACGCTCTCGAAGCCCAGCTTGGCCAACATGAGTTTGGGATCCTCATGGTGCGACTCGCCGGGAAGGATCTGGATCCCCCATACCACGGCATTGAGATGGAGCTCGCCCGCCCCGGCCGCGCGAGCCTTGGCGCGAAAGCTGTCCAACGCGGCACGGGTTTCCTCGATCCCACCCAGTCCCCTGACCAGCCTCATGAGCTCATAGAACGAGAAGTAGGCGCCCCCCTCGACACGCCAGTATGACGGGTGCCGCAAGTAGTGCCGCACCACGTAGTCGGTAGCCGCCTCAAAATGCGCGCGCGACTGCCTGCCCGGCACGAGCACGGGTGGGGACGTGCCGCGCACGGCCGGATGGATGTTCACCCAATCGTGGTTGGCCCACATCAGGGCGAAGCGCGGACGCGCGTTATTGCGCGCGTGCAGGTACCCGTGGTCGAGCGCCCCATTCAGGAACGGCGCGTTGCCATACCAGTACCAGTCGTAGATAAAGGCGTCGATGCCATGGTCGGCCGCCGCGTTGATCTGCTGCTCGGCAACCGCGGGTTGCGACTCATCCTGGTAGCCCCAGGCAGGCACCTTGGGCTGCTGGTGACCTGGAAAGCGCGGTTCGGCTCGCTTGAGGAGCTCCCACTCCGTCCACCCCTCCCCGTGCCACTCGTTTACACGCGGGTCGGCATGGTATCCGGGGAAGTAGTACACGGCTATCTGGTGGGAGCGAGTCATGATATCTCCTGTGGTGGCTCAGGTGGTTCTCAAACTGGGTCTTAGACTTTCAGGCCGGAGGACACCAGCCCTTCGATGAAGTAGCGGCTGGCGAATAGGAAAAGCACGAGGAGCGGAAAGGCGCCAATGACGTACGCGGCGAACTGCGGGCCATACGCCGCCGACGGGTCCCCCCCCGCCGTGTTCGTCAGATTGTGGGCCAGCTTCACCAGGCCCACGGTCATCACCTGCAAGTTATCGTCCGTGACGGCGACCGTGGGCCAGATATAGTCGTTCCAAATGTACTGCACCGACATGATCATGTACGTGCAGATAATGGGCAGTGAGAGCGGCATACAGATTCGCCAGTAGAGGCCCAGGACCTTGCAGCCATCAAGGCGCGCCGACTCGAACAACTCTTCCGGAATCGCACGGAAGAAGGCGCGAAAGAGGAAGACGCCGAAAGGCCCGGACTGCACGATGTACGAGACGATCAGCGCCCAGCGAGTGTTGATCAGCCCCAGGTTGTGATACAGCACGAAGGTCGGAATCAGGTTCAAAATGGCTGGCACGGTCAGCATGAATATGATGGACCAATAGAAGAACTCGCGGCCGGGGAAGCGCAAGCGGGCGAAGGCGAAGGCGGTCACCGAGCAGAGCGCGGTGGCGCCAATTGTGCTGACCGTCGCAATCACCGTGGTATTGACCATATAGTGCGCGATGATGTCCCAGGCGATCTGGTAGTTCTGCCAGCGCAGGGGGAAGGTAAGCGTCCAGCGGCTGTTCTCCCACTGGAGCGAGTTCTTAAAGCTGAAGAGGATCAGGGCCACGGCGGGGTACAGAGTCAAGGCCACGAAGAGCAGGAGAGCAAGGTGGATGAACCCTTGGCGCAACGCTTTCCCACGGCGTGCGCGGCGGGCAGCCAGGCTTGACGCGCGCGGGAATATTCCTCGTGCCGAGCGCCCTACGTTCACACCCATCTTATGGCCTCCCATTCGTGGTAAACCATCGGGCACGGCGTGAGCTGAGCACGGAGAACAGGGTGCCGTTTGCTGGCTGCCTAGCGTGAACACACATCCTACACCGGCCCTTCCGTTTGGGACGTCCGGGTAAGGCGCACCATGAGCACCGCCAGGAGCAGACCCACGATGAACAGCAGCACCCCGTACGCCGCGGCAACACCAAAGCGGTCGTTTTCGAATGCCTGCAGGTACATCTCCAGTGACGGCACGTCGGTCTGGTATCCGGGGCCGCCAGGCGGATTCGTCATGACGTACTGCATCTGAAACGCCCCAAGGCCGCCGATCATCCCTAGCACGAGGAAGTACCGGATCTGGCCCATGAGGAGCGGCAGGTCGATATACCAGATGCGAGGGATGCCGGTCGTGCCGTCAAGGGCGGCTGCTTCGACGACTTCGTTGGAGATATTCATCAGTCCCGATAACCAGATCAGCACACCGGTACCGCCCACCCACGGGAAGTTAAAGAAGATCAGCGCACCCAGGGCGGTATTGAAATCGCCGAGCCAGTCTCGGGCCAGTCCCCCCAGTCCGATAGCCCGCAGGAAGGAATCAATCGGGCCGATGTTAGGGTCGTAGAAGAACATCCACAACAGCTGGCTGACCACCAAGGGAACGACAATCGGGATCAGGAATAGGAAGCGATAGACGTAGCGGGCGGTCATGTTGCGCAGGGCGAAAATCAGCTCGGCGACGATGAGGGACGGCACGGTGCCGGAAATCAGGCTGCCGGCGAGCAGAATCAGCATGTTCGCGACTTCCTGGCCGAAGTGCGGATCGTTGAAAATAGCGCGGAAGTTGTCCAGCCCGACGAACGGCGAGTTCCCAGTCGGGTTCCAGGCAAAAAAGGCGTGGTACAGTCCCGAGATGGGTGGGTAGTAGACAAAGACGATCATCACGAGGAACATGGGCAGGATCAGCAGATAGGCCGAACGGGCATTCCAGATCCGCTGCCATCCGGGGCGTCCCTCCATGGGCGTGCCTGCCGAGTGGGGTTTAGGCATGCTTGACATGCTGGGTCCCCTTGAGCTTGGATGGGTCGATCACGTTGATGGTGATGGTCGTCGTTTTGTCGATCTCCAGGATCGTTCCCAGCGAGGTGTCGGTGATCTGGATCCGCGCCGGCAGCGTGGGTACGAAGTTATTGCTCATGGCCGCGATGTAGTTGAAAGTCGCTTTCCCCTGCTTGTCGGTGAACAGGCGATAGACCTCGATGAAGGCCAAACCGGGGCGCAGCAGCGTACCCGTGTTCTGGCTGACATCCAGCAGATCGAGCTGGTCGCCGGCGCGCGGGGTTCCGTCGCTATTGAGGTATTGCAGGGTGATCGTAGCCTTCGAGACATTGTCCCCTGGCAGAATGGCCGGCGTTACACGCGCCACTACCCGGATCGCATTGGCGCGCGCTACATCGCCGTAGGTCACCACGGCGACCGCGATCGCGACCACCCCGACCGCCGCGAGGGCCACGCTCCGTACCTTGCCCATGCACGCCTCCTTCCCGCCGTGGGTCCGGGCGGAAGAGTCCGGACCCACGACGACGTGCCGAGAAACGCTAACTCTTGTTCGCGGCGAGCCATCCTTGACCGTCAGCCTTCAATTGCTTCTCCATGTTGGCGAAGAACTGCGTGTCGGTTTCATGGCCTGTTACCCAGATGGCCAATTCCTTCTCCAGGTTGGAGGTGGCATCGCTGGTAAGGCCGCCAAAATACGTATTGCCCAGGTTGCGCCAGTCGGGGATCGGCAGATTGTTGAGCGAGGCGTACAGGGGAGCCATGGTAGCTCCCACGGCCACCGGAATGTAGTCGGGATGCTCGTTGACGATGTACTGATCCTGTGCTGGTGCTGTAATGTACCGCAGCCACTCGATTGCCGCCGCCGTGTTGTTATCACGCTTCACGGCCGAGGAAATGATGCCAAAGCTGCAGCCTTCGCATGTCGCGACCCGAGCGAGACGCGCGGCCGTACCGGTGGGCATCGAGCCGTAGGGGGCCATGACGCGCGGATCGGTCTTCTTGGTGGGGTAGGGCGGGAAGCCGATGGTCATGTTAAACTTGCGAGCGGGGTTGGAGTACTCACTGAACAGGTCGGCAATATAGAACTGTCGCTCGGCCAGCTTGCCTTGTGTCCACAGCGACTCCACGTCGGACGTTTGCCAACCGGGAACCCAGTAGCTCATGTACTGCTTGACCTGCAGGAACGCGGCTTGCATCAGGGGGTCGCTGGTGCTTATGGTCCCATTCGCGTATGCCTGGGCAATCTGCCTGGTGGTGGGATTATCCGACAGCTTGATGCTGCCGAAAACCACCTTCGGGTCGATTTCCTTCAGGGCGTGCCCCATGTAGGGTCCCCAGAGTGCCGACCAGAAGGGCCAGGATGAAGCCTGGGCGCCGGTATGGCTGGTCTCGCCGGACATGGCGCTAATGCCCTTGGCTTTGAGCGTGGCCAGTTGCTTGAGCCAGGCGCTCCAGTCCACGGGAATCGCCAACGCCGCGCCGGCCTGCTTTAGGAGGTCGGTGTTGGCCATTTCACCGATCAGCAAGCCGGGGTAGGAGCCGGCCAGCATCACATCGTATGGCTGCTGCTTCCCGTTCAGATCCGCCGCGTCGCAGGTAAGGACCGTTGTGCCCGTCGGCGTGTTCGGCGGCTTGTTGACCGAGGCGGCAAAGTTGAGGCACCAGTTCTTGACCGCGGTATTATACGGATCGGGCCGCATCAGGTACGAGTTCAGATTCATCCAGTAGGTGGTAGCGCCTTCCATGGTACCGTTGTGGACGACCATGACATCGGGTGCGGTGTTGGCGGCCACCTGAGTCTCCAGATAGGTGTGTGTCTGATTGAGGCACGCCTGGACGACGGACACACAGACCGGCGCGACAAACTTAATGGTAATGCCGGTCTGTGTTTTGAACTTGTCTGCCAGAACCTGCAGAGCATGATAGACAAGCGGATGCGCGGCCGTGGGTGCTCCAGTGCTGGGCGTCCACTCATAGGCATACATGGAGACGGTCTGCCCGGCTGCCGCGTGCGAGCTGGGAGCATGGAGAAGCGACTGAGGAGCCGCTGCCATTGTCGCCAGGACGAAGGCCATTGGGATCCGTAAAAGAGAGCTTAGTCGCATTGTCTTTTCACTCCTCGTTGGAGAACCGGCACTGCCATCCATGCAGTGCCTAAATGCGTTACCTCGGGCTGAAAGGTCTTTCGACCTCTCCTTTCTATCACCTCCTTCGACTCGAGCTAAAGCATGAACGGCTATCTGCTCGGAAAACCGGGTCGTACGGGCCTCGTGCCGTGCGCCGGGAGGCGCTCCTCGGTCGGTCGCATGCTCGACTCGCGAACCTTAATCGTGGTAGGCACGACAACCTGCTCTGGCCGCGGCGCGGGGTCGGCGAGCCGGGCGAGCAGCATCTCGGTCGCCCGCGTCCCCACGTCGAACATCGGAATATGGGCGGCGGTGAGTGTCGGGCGCACATGCTCGACCCACGGATTATCTTCCGTCGTGACCACCGACAGGTCCTCGGGCACCCGTACGCCGAGGTGTTGCGCTGCCTCGATTACCCCGACGGCCATCTGTTCGGCCAGCGCGAAAATAGCGGTAGGTGGCTGGGGCCCCACCAATAGCTGCTGGCCCCATGCGTAGCCGGACTCAAAGCTCCAGTCCCCGTGTACGACGTGCTCGGACGTAAGCTCCAGTCCGGCTTCGGCCACGGCCCGCCGGAAACCACTCACACGCTCCCGGACGATGGCCGAGTCGTGGACATCATCAACTCCCACGATGGCCAGGCGCCGATGGCCCAGGGCCAGGAGATGCCTTCCCAGTTTGTAGCCGCCGCTCTCCTCATCCGCCTTCACCCAGGCCACGGGCAGGTGGGTGGCGCGACCCACGAGAACGACCGGAGCCGAGTTCTCGACGAGCTCGGCGAGGACGTCATCCTCGACCATCATCTCAACGAGCGCGCCGTCAATCCGGCCGCTCTGGAACAATGCCAGGCAATGCGACGCGCTGGCGAACGTGTCAAACAGGACGTAGTATCCTGCCGCGCGGGCACGCCCAATTGCCGCGTTGATCAGCTGGTTTCGAAAAACGTCTATGGTGGCGAAGGCCTCGCTGGCCGCCTCCTCGCCGCGATAGAGTAGGAATCCCAGGGTCTGGGAGCGCGAAGACCTCAGCGAGGCGGCGGCGGCGTTTGGCCGGTAGCCGAGGGTGGCGCTCACGGCACGCACGTGCGCCTTGGTCTTGAGGCTGATGCGGGGATGGTCGCGCATGAC